>NZ_JBAGKC010000012.1:0-180389 GCF_037034245.1 Streptomyces sp. CA2R106 | reverse complement strand
GGCGACTGGACCGGAGCATGACGACGAAGGACGGCAGGAACCGTGCGGACGGCGGGGACGACAGCGACAGCGGGAACGGCAGCAACGCCGGCGGCGCCGGCGGCGCGGACGAACGGCCTGCGATGGCCGAGGTCATGCGTGCGGTGACGAGCGAGCTGTCCGAACTGCTCCAGAGCGAGCCCGCCGGCGTCTCCGCGCTCAAGGGCACGGACCAGGGATGGACCGCGCAGGTGGAGGTCGTGGAGATCCCGCGGATTCCCGACACCACCAGCGTGATGGCCTCCTACCGCGTCGATCTCGACCGCAGGGGCCGCATCGTCGGCTACGAGCGCACCGGACGGTACGCCCGAGGCCGGGTTGAGCGCTGACCTCCGGGTCCCCGGGAGGGCTCAGCGGCGCACCACGGCCCGCCCCGCGACCCGCACTCGGCGGCCTGTGCGAACAGGCCGGAACGGAAAGGATGATCCAGCGTGACTGTTGCCACGCAGAGCAGCGCCACCGTCTCCGGTGGCGGCAACTCCGGCACCCTCTACGACGTCCTGGAACTGATCCTGGACCGCGGCCTCGTCATCGACGCCTTCGTCCGGGTGTCCCTGGTGGGCATCGAGATCCTCAAGATCGACGCACGGGTGGTCGTCGCCAGCGTCGACACGTACCTGCGCTTCGCCGAAGCGTGCAACCGCCTCGACCTCGAGTCGGGCCGCAAGGCGCCCTCCCAGCTCACCGATCTGGTCGGGGAGGCGACCGAGTCCGGCGCCAAGGGCAAGTCCAAGGGCGCGCTCGCCGGCGCGGTCGAGGCCATCGGCGAGGGGCTGCGCGGCGGCGACTCCGGGTCCGACGCGGACTCCGAGGACGACAAGAGCACGCGCAAGTCCGCGTCCGGCAGCAGCCGCCGTCCCGCGGCCCGCCGCAGCAGGGAGGACTGACCGGTGGCCACGTACATCTACGCGATCGTCGGCGCCGAGCACCCGCTGCGCCTGGACGGCACCGCTGGGGTCGGCGAACCCGCGCAGGAGATACGGGTGCTGCGCGCCGACCGGCTGGCGGCCGTCGCCAGTGACGTGCCCGAGGGACTGCGGGCCAAGCGGCGCGACGTGCTGGCCCACCAGCGGGTGCTCGACCGGCTGCTCCAGGACGGCGCCGTCCTGCCGATGCGCTTCGGCCTGGTCGCCCCGGACGACGAGCAGGCCGTCGCCGCGATCGCCGCGGACACCGACCGGTACACCGAGCGGCTGGCCGAACTCGACGGCTGCCGGGAGTACAACCTGAAGGTCACCAGGGACGAGGACGACCTGCTGCGGCAGATCGTCGCCGAGGTGCCCGAGGCGCGCCGGCTCAACGAGCTCACGCGCGCCGAACCCGGCGACCCCGGGCGGAAGGTGGCCCTCGGCGAACTCCTCGCCGTCGAGACCCGCAACCGGCAGGAGCACGACGCGGTGGGCATCATCGCGGGGCTGGAGCCCCGCGCGGCCGGCCGCAGCGACGCGAAGCCGACCGCCGCGTGCTTTCTCAACACGTCCTTCCTGGTGAGCGAGGACCGGGCCGAGGAGTTCGTCCGCGCGGTGGAGGACGAGGCCGACCGGCGGGGCACCGGCTACGCGTTCACGTTGAACGGCCCACTGCCGCCCTACAGCTTCGTCTGACCATCCGTCATCTTTTGCTGACCGACCGTCAGCCGCGTCCGACCAAGCCGTCCGATCCCCGCCGGCCCGGCCCGAGCGGCCGGTTCCGGCACCGTGCGAAGGAGTTCCGCCATGGGGCTGATCACCGGTCTGCTCACGTTTCCGCTCGCGCCGCTGCGCGGGAGCAGGTGGGTCCTCGACCAGGTGATCGCCCAGGCGGAGCGCGAGACCTATGACCCCGCGCCCGTACGCGCGGAGCTGGCCGCACTGGAGAGGGCGCTGCTGGAGGGCCGGATCGACGAGGCGGAGTTCGACGCGCGGGAGGACGAACTGCTCGACCGGCTGGAGTGGCTGGAGGTCCGGCGGCGGGAGCTGCCCGACCCCGGCTGATCGCGCGGGTCCCGCTGATCGCACAGATCACACAGATCGCAAGGAACCGAGGTACGCAGACGATGATGACGAACGCGAAGATCGGCACGGCCCTGGTGGGGGGATACCTCCTGGGGCGCACCAAGAAGGCCAGACTGGCCATCGGCCTGGGCACGTTCCTGGTCGGCCGGAAGTTCCGGCTGGACCCGGACGCGCTCCGGCAGACGCTGATGAAGTCGCCGGTGCTCGGCGAACTCGGCGGCCAGGCGCGTGAGCAGGTCGTCCAGGCCACCGCCACGGCCGCGAAGGACGCCCTGGCCAAGCGGGTCACCGGCCTCGCCGACTCCTTGCACGAGCGCACCGCCAGTCTGCGGAGCGGCGCGAGCGGGGAGGACGACGCCGAGGACCGCGCCGAGGACCGCGACGAGGACGAGGAGGAGCCGCGGGAGGACGGCGGTTCGGCCCGCCGTACCGTCCGCCGTACGGGGTCCGCGGCCGGCAAGGCCGGTAAGAAGGGCGCCGCTCCGGCCCGCAAGGCGGCAACTCGGGGCAAGCCGGCGGCCCGGGCCGCGGGCAAGGCGCCGGGGACCGCCCGCAGGACGGCCGCCAAGGCGAAATCCGCCAAGTCCTCAGGAGCTTCGGGGTCTTCGGGATCTTCTGGGTCCGCCGGGGCAGCCCGCCGGGGCAGCCGGGAAGGGGGCGACGATGCCTGAGTCCGCGACGCGCACGCTGCGCGAGTCCGTCACCGGCAACCCCAAGGTCGAACGGCTGCGCACGGAGGTGCGGGACTACCTTCAGGCCCGTGCGGTCAAGGCGGTGGAGGGTCTGGGCGCCAGACTCGGTGAAGGCATCGGCCGGCTCGGCGAGGGCGGCGGCGGCCTGGCCGGCCCGCTGGCCAAGGGCGGCAAGGCCATCAGCGAGGGCAAGTCCCCCGCCCAGGCGCTGACCGCCGCTGGCACCGCCCACCTGAAGGACACCGTGAAGGAGAAGGTCAAGGGCCTGTTCAGCGGGTCGGGGAAGGGCCGGGGCGGCGGCGGGAAGTCCAAGAGCGTCACCATCGTGGAGGACATCGACGTCGGGGTGCCGGTCCGCCAGGCGTACGACCAGTGGACGCGGTTCCAGGAGTTCAGCACGTTCGCCAAGGGCGTGGTCAGCGTCGAGAAGGCCGACGACACCACCACCAACTGGAAGGTGAAGGTCGCGAAGTCCACCCGGAGCTGGCGGGCGAACGTCACCGAGCAGATCCCGGACGAACGGATCGCGTGGACCACGGAAGGCGCCAAGGGCACCGTCAAGGGTGTGGTGACCTTTCACCCGATCACCGAGGACCTGACCCGGGTGCTGCTGGTCCTGGAGTACTTCCCCAAGGGACTTGTCGAGAAGACGGGCAACATATGGCGGGCCCAGGGCCGTCGGGCCCGCCTGGACCTCAAGCTCTACCGCAAGTTCGTCATGATGCGCGGTGAGGACGCCGACGGCTGGCGCGGGGAGATCCACGACGGCAAGGTGACCGTCGGGCACGAGCAGGCGGTCGAGGACGAGGACGGCGGGCAGGACGCCCGGGACCGCGACGACGAGCGTGACCCGGACGCGGACGAAGCGGAGTTCACCGGCGGCGCCGACGACGAACTTCCCGACGACGAACTGCCGGAGGAGGACCTCGCCGACGACGAGATCGGGGAGGACGCGGACCTGCCCGAGGACGACGCCGAGGATTACGGGCCGGAGGACGCCGAGGACGCCGAACCGGAGGAACTGGAGGAACCGGAGGAAGAGCCGACGCGGCGACCGCGCCGCCGTCCCGCCACGGCCCGCCGCTGACGGGTCCCGACCGAGACAGGGTTGAGGCATATGTCCGATTCACTGGCCGGCCGTCTGGGGTCGCCCGCCACGGCCTCCCCGTACGGCCAGAGCCCCTCGACCGCGAACCTGGCCGACATCCTGGAGAGGGTGCTGGACAAGGGCGTGGTCATCGCGGGGGACATCCAGATCAATCTGCTCGACATCGAACTGCTGACCATCAAGCTCCGGCTGCTCGTCGCCTCGGTCGACAAGGCGAAGGAGATGGGCATCGACTGGTGGGAGCACGACCCGTCGCTCTCCTCCGGGGCAGGCCGAAGGGACGCGGGCGCCGAGGCGGACCGGGGCGCGCCTCCGTCCTCCCGGGCTTCCCACCGCGACCCGCTCGCCGCGGAGAACGACCGCCTGCGCGCGGAGATCGCCCGCCTGAGGGAGACCTCCGCCATCGCCGCCGACGGCGCCCCGCGGCCGGCCGACCTTGAGGAGGGTGAGCGGTGAACGGACAGCGGACCGACGTCTCCTACGTCTACGCGGTCGGCCGGGACACCCCCGCGCTCGGCGAAGCCGTCGGACGGATCGGCACCGCCGGGGTGGCGGGCGCCCCCGTCCATGTCGTGCGGGAGGCGGGGCTCGGGGCGCTGGTCGCCGATGTCCCGGCGGACCGGTACGGCGAGGAGGGCTTCCGCGCCCAACTGGAGGACCTGGCAGCCCTGGAGGACACCGCCCGGGCCCACCATGACGTGGTGGCCGCGGCGTTCGCCACCGCGGTCGTCCTGCCGATGCGCCTGGCCACGGTCCACCGCGACGACGAGAGCGTGGCGCGCATGCTGGCGGAGCGAGCCGCCTGGTTCGAGGACCGGTTGGCCCGCGTGGACGGCACCCTGGAGTGGGGTGTCAAGGTCTTCACGGATGCCGGGCGGGCCCGGCGCTCGGCCTCGGCAGAGGCCGCCGCTCCCCCGGCCCCCGCGGCGGCCGAGAGCCCCGGGCGGGCCTACCTGCGCCGCCGCCGGGCGCAGCGCGACGACCGGGACACCGCGCACCGGTGCGCCCAGGCGCTGACCGAGAGGGTGCTGGGGACGGCGGGCGAGTTCGCGGTGGCCGGCGTCAGCCACCGTCCGCACCAGGGGCACTTCGCTCCCGACTCCGGGGAGAACGTGGCGAACCTGGCCTTCCTCGTCCCCTCCGCCCGGGGGGACGCCTTCTGCGCCGCGGTCCGCCGGCTCGACGCCATGGCGCGTGAGGGTGAGGCGCCGGGCGCGCGGGTGGAGGTCACCGGGCCGTGGGCGCCGTACTCGTTCGCGGCGGCCGAACCCGCCGGTCCGGGGCCTAAGGACGCGCATGGCCGGTGACGCGGCGGGCTCCGCCCGCGCCGGAGCGCCGCCCGCCCCGGCCGCGGACCGGCAGGTCGCGCTGATCGACCTGCTGGACCGCCTGCTGACCGGTGGCGCGGTGGTCACCGGCGACCTGGTCCTGTCGATCGCCGACGTGGACCTTGTGCACATCAACCTGCGCGCGGTGATCCGTTCCCTCGGACCGGACGCGCCGCCGCCCTGGACGCCGACCGTGCGGTGACGGCGGTCCGGGGCGGGACCCCGACGGGAGGAGGAACGATGAGCGAAGACACCCGGTGGAACGAGGTGGCGCAGGCGGCGGCGAGGGCCTTCGACCTCGCGCCCGCCGGGCCCGGGGACGCCGCCGTGTCCGACGTGGGCGACCGGCTCGCCACGCGGCTCGCGACGGACCCCGACACGGTGGAACGCGACCTGGTCAAGCTGGTGCTGACCATTGTGGAGTTGCTCCGGCAGCTGATGGAACGCACCGCCCTGCACCGGGTCGACCAGGGCGGCCTCAGCGAGGACCAGGAGGAGCGGATCGGCCTGACGCTGATGGTTCTCCAGGACCGCATGGCGGAGCTCTGCGAGCGCTACGGGCTGTCCATGAGCGATCTGAACCTCGACCTGGGTCCGCTGGGGTCCCTGCTGCCCCGCGAGGAACCGTGAGGGTTCGGCGGCGGCCATGGCCCGGTGAGCCGTCGTACGGCGGCCGTTGCGTGACGGCGGTGTGACGTTCGTCCGACTGCGGGCAGACAGTCCCGTGCGGAAGCGATCAGTCCGGTAAAAATGTGATAATCATTCGCTCATCATCCGGCTACCGTGCCGGCGTTGTCGTCGCGCGGCCGTGGGCCTCGCCGCCAGGAAGAGGACCCTGCCCTGCTCACGGTCGATCCAGCGCCGCGGCGCCACCGCATCCGCTGGCGCGCTGACATGCCCCTGCTCGGCGGTATACGACCGCCGATCGCCATCCTGCTGTGCCTGCTCCTCGCGGTGGCCGGCACCACCGTGCTCAGCATCGCGCTGACCGGCCGGCACGACGTCCCGCAGGCCGCACGCGACGCCGAGGGCGCGATCGCCGCCGACACCGCCGAGTCGCTGCGCACCTCGGTGCAGACCGAGGCCGACGCACTGCGGCACGCGGTCCGCACCTACAAGACAGCCGACGGCGGCAGCACGACGGCGGCGGTCAAGGCGATGCTGGCCGCCCGGCCGGACGCACGGGGCGCGGCCCTGTTCGACCCGGTCACCGGCCGTGAGGCGGCCGCCGGCGGCGAGACGCTGCCGCTGGCCGGGGTCGACGTGGTGGCGCAGGACCGCGACCACCGCGGCGGCGGCATCCCGGCGCGGCTGACCCGCGCCACCGGCACCACGCCCCGGCTGCTGTTCTTCAGCCGGATCAGCCTGCCCGACACCAGGAAGAGCGCGACCGCCTCCTCGCGCCGGACCTGGCTGCTGGTGCTCTCCGAGCCGCTGACGCTGCCGACCGTGCACGGCGACGGGCGCACCGCCCGACTGGTCGACGTCGACGGCAACATCCTCAACACCGGTGCCGCGGGCACCGCGACGCCCACCGCGGCCGACCGCGCGCTCGCCGAGAGCGCCGCCGACACCGCGCACCACACGCCGCACACCGGCGACGCCGACGACGGCACCTCCGGAAACCTGCTCGGCGCCGTGTCCGGCGGCCACCGCACCCTGGCCGGCTGGGCCGCCGTCGCCCCCGCCGGGACCTCCGACGACACCAGTGACCTCGGTCTGACCGTGCTCACCTCCCGCCAGGTCACCTCCTCCAGCGCCGGCGCGGACCACGTGCGGTTCGCCGCCGAGGCCGCCGCCGCGCTCGCGGCGATCGCCCTGCTGATCACCCTGGTGCTGACGGTCACCCTGCAACGCCCGCTGCTGCGGCTGCACCTGTCGGCCGCCCGGCTGGTCCGCGGCGCGCAGAACCTGCCGGGCACCGGCGTCGAGGAGGACGACCTGACCCGGCCGGTCCCCGTGCCGCGGTTCGGCGAACCCGCCCGCGTCGGGCGCGCGCTGGAGGCGATCCGCCGCCAACTCGCCGACGGCACGGGCCCGGTGCGGCCGCCCCGGCGCCGCCGCCCCGGGGCCCGCAGCGTGCTGGCGCTGTGCGCGGTGCTGGTCGCCGCCTGGTCGCTGCCGATGCTGTTCCTGGTCAACCGGGCGCACGCCAGCACCACCATCCCCTCGATCGTGGTCGCCGACCAGCAGGCCCGTACCCAGGCCGCCGCCGACCGGGTCCGGCAGTCGCTCGGCCAGCGCTACACCGACCTGACCGCGCTGGCCGGCACCCTCGCGGGCCGCAGCGCCGCGGGCGACCGCACCCCGATGCGGCAGGTGCTGGACGCGCACCCGCAGTACCGGGCGCTGTACGTGCTCGACCGCAGCGGGGCCATCCTGGAGCGGGTCGGCGCGAAGCCGCTGCGCACCATCACCCACACCCCGACCGGCAGCGGCATCACCACCGTCAACACCTCCGGCCGTATCCCCTCGATCGCCGCCTACGTGCAGATCCCGCCGGCCGCGGCGGGCGCCGTGGTGACCGCGCACGAACCGGTGGTGCTCTTCGGCGAGATCGACGTGCACGCGCTGGACCGCACCCTGTCCCGGCCCAGCCTCGGCCATGTCTGGCTCACCGACCAGCGGCACCGGGTACTCGCCGCGAACGTCGGGTTCCGCGCGTTCCAGTCGCTGCCCGACGACCGGCTGACCAAGCTCGCCGCCCGCACCGAGGGCGCGGCCGGCACCACGGGCAGTCCCCGGTCGCAGGTGCTCGACTCCGGCGCCGCGCCGATCGGCAAGCCGTCGGTGGCCGCCGCGACACCGCTGGCGCAGTCGGGCCCGGCCGCCGGGCTGGACTGGCGGGTGGTCTCCTCGCGGCCGGCCGCCTCGCTGCGGCTGACCGCCTACCAGGTGCAGTGGCGCACCATGCTCGCCGGGCTGCTCGCGCTGAGCGTCGGCGTCGCCTGCCTGGGCTGGCTGCACATCGTCACGGTCCGGCCGCTGCGGTCGCTGGCCACGCTCGCCGAGCTGCTGGCCGGCGGCGACCGGCGCACCGTCCTCTACCCTGTCAACCACGACGAGACCGGCTCGGTGACCCGCAGCCTCGAACTGCTCCGGCAGGCGCTGGCGGCGAGCGACCGCCCGTCCGGCCCGGGTGCCCGCGTCCCCGTACCGTCGGCCGCCCGCGACACCGCGCCACGGTCTTAGCAGAAACGAAACGACGTGCTGTTCCTCTATCTCGTGCTGCTGACGTGCTGCACCGTGCTGCTGGTCGCCGGTGTGGTCGAACAGCGCCGCCACAACGCCTCGCTGGACCAGATACCCACCCGGGTACTGGTCAACGGCATCCGCGGCAAGAGCTCGATCACCCGGCTGTGCGCGGGCGCGCTGCGCGGCGGCGGCCTGGTCACCGTGGCCAAGACCACCGGTACCGCGGCCCGGTTCATCCACCCGGACGCCACCGAGGAGCCGGTGTACCGCAAGTTCGGCCTGGCCAACGTGGTCGAGCAGATCGGCATCGTCCGGCGGGCGGCGACCTACCAGCCGGACGCGCTGGTGATCGAGTGCATGGCGGTGATGCCGGCGCTCCAGGAGATCAACCAGGAGAAGCTGATCCGCTCCACCATCGGCGTGCTGTGCAACGTCCGCGAGGACCACCTCGCCGAGATGGGGCCGACCCTGGACGACGTCGCCCGCTCGCTGTCGCGGTCCATGCCGGTCGGCGGCATCTGCGTCACCGCCGAACGCGACCGGCTGCACATCCTCAAGGAGGAGGCCGCCAAGCGCGACTGCCGGCTGATCGCGGTCGATCCGGAGACGGTGACCGACGCGGAGCTGCGCGGCTTCAGCTGGTTCACCTTCAAGGAGAACGTCGCGATCGCGCTGGCCGTCGCCGACCTGCTGGGCGTGGACCGGCAGACCGCGCTGCGCGGCATGTGGGACGCGCCGCCGGACCCGGGTGTGCTCTCCGTCGAGCGGTATGTCACCGCCGAGGGCAAGCGGGTGCGGTTCGCCAATGTCTTCGCCGCCAACGACCCCGAGTCCACGCTGATGAACGTCCGCCAGCTCGAGGACCTCGGCGCGATCCGCCGCCCGCTGAACGTGGTGATCAACTGCCGCCCGGACCGGGTGGAGCGCAACGCCCAGATGGGCGCGATCATCCCCGACCTCGCCCCGGACGCGGTCTTCCTCATCGGCAACCCGGTCAAGAGCGCCCGCGACGGCATCCCCGCCGAGTGGACCGGCCGCGTCGTCGACCTGGGCGGCGACCGCCGCGACCCGCACCTGCTGACCCGGGACATGCTCGCCGAACTCGCCCCGAACTCCTCCCTGGTGGCGATCGGCAACATCCACGGCCAGGGCGAGCTGTTCCTGGAGTGCCTGGCGGAACTGCCGCTGGACGACACCGACGAGCCGGTGATGTACGTCCCCGAGGGCAACCCCGAGGACACCCTCCAGATCGCGGTGGCCCGCCCGCCGGAGCCGGAGCCCTTCCAGTGGGTGGCCGCGCTGGACAACCACACGCCGCACAGCCCCTACCCCGCCCTGCCCGCACCCGTGCCGCAGGCGCGTGGGGACCAGGCGTACCCCTACGACTCCGACGACCGCGCCCCCATGATGAGGAAGCCGCTGTGATCCCCGCCGACGTCACCCCGCAGATCGCCGCCCTGGGCATCGGTCTCGGCCTGGTCTTCTCACTGGTCTGCTACCTCACCACCAACCTGTCGCCGGGCGGGATGATCACCCCGGGCTGGCTGGCGCTGACGCTGATCACCGACGCCGGCCGGGCCGGGCTGATGGTCGGCGTGACGGTCCTGACCTTCGGCGTGACCAAGCTCCTCCAGCGCAACGTGATCCTCTACGGCAAGCGGCTGTTCGCGGCCGTGGTGCTGGTGGCGGTGCTGCTCCAGGCCACGGTGATGCTCAGCCTCCAGCACGAGTACCCGCTGCTGTACACCACGCAGACGCTCGGCTTCATCGTGCCGGGGCTGATCGCCTACCAGATGGTGCGCCAGCCGATGGCGGCCACCGCGATCTCCACCACCGCGGTGACACTGGCCGCGTACGTCGTGCTGGCCGCCGGGCTGCTGCTCGGTGTGCTGCCCACCACCTGATCCCACCTCCCACCCGACCGCAACCGCCGCCGAAACCCCGAGGAGACCGTGTCATGAGTCCCGATCCGTCGCAGCACGGCGCCCCGGCGCGGAAGTTCGGCCGCCGGGGTGTCCTGGGTGCCATCGCGGGGGTGGCCGCGGCCGGCGCGGTCGGCGGGTACGCCGCCTCCCGCGGCGGCAGCGGTGGCGGCGACGGCGCACAGGCCGCCGCCCCGGCGAAGGACGGCGCGTCGCCGACGGCCGTGCCCACCGGCGGGTACCGGTACGAGCGGCTGTCCAAGCCCGCCCGCACCGTGGTGCGCGCCGCCGACGGCGGGGTACTGGCCACCTTCACCGACGGCGCCCGCACCGCGGTGCTCACCGGCCCCACCCGCACCTGGAGCGAGCCGCGCACCACCACCGCGGTGGTGCGCAGCGACGCCTGGGTGCGGCTGATGGACAAGGAGTGGAGCCACGGCCGGGAGAAGACCGCCTGGTTCCGGACGTGGTTCCCGAAGACCCTCGCCGACCGCGGCGCGGACGTCATCGCCACCGCCTTCGAGTACGGCGACGGAGCGCCGGTCCGCCACAACGCGGACGGCCTGCGCTACGCCGGTGACGCGGCCTTCGGCCCCAAGGTGCCCGGCGAGTCGCAGACGTCCTTCCACTACCGCGACGAGAAGTCCGACTTCTACGACTACCTCGGCATCCCGTGGACCTTCCCCGACGGCACCCGGATGACCCCGGAGAAGGCGCGCTACGGCGACGTGGACTGCTCCGGCTTCATGCGCCTGGTGTGGGGCTACCGCAGCGGCTACCCGCTGCACACCACCAACACCCCGGGCATCGGCCTGCCCCGCCGCGCCTACGCGATCGCCGCCTACGCGCCGGGGGTGCTGCTCATCCCGGACACCAAGCAGCAGCCCACCGACCTGAGCATGCTGCAACCCGGCGACCTGGTGTTCTTCGCGATCAACATCGGCAAGCCGCTGGCCATCGACCACTGCGGGCTCTACCTGGGCCTGGACGACCAGGGCCACCCTCGGTTCTACTCCAGCCGCTCCCAGGCCAACGGCCCCACGATGGGCGATCTGGCCGGCGTCGCCCGGCTGGACGGCAGCGGCTTCTACGCCGAGGGGCTGCGGGTCGCCCGCCGGCTGTGACCGCCCGGGGCCGCCGGACCCCCGGGCCGCCGGGCCGCCGGGCCGCCGGGCCGCCGGCAGCCTGCACCCGGCGGCGGCCCGGCCTCAGTCGGACAGCCGCCGGGTGCCGTCGGCGGTGAAGACGTGCCGGCGGGCGCCGGTGATGTCCACGCCGACCTCCTGGCCGGGCCGGACGTCGAGGAAGCCCGGGGCGCGGGCGAGCAGTTCGACGCCGGCGACGGTCACCGCCACGTCGGTGGCGTGCCCGAGCGGCTGGATGAGCTTGACGTTCGCGCGCACGTCGCCGTCCGCCGGCTGCTGGTGCACGACGAGTTCGTCCGGCCGCAGCCCCAGCCGTACCGACGGCTCGGTGATGCCGTCGCCGGGGACGGTGATCCCGGTGCCGGGGACGGCCAGCCGGCCGCCGTCGAGCACGGCGTCGAAGAGGTTGATGGACGGCTTGCCGACGAAGACGGCCACGAACTCCGTCGCGGGGCTGTGGTAGATCTCCTCGGGGGTGCCGTACTGCTCCAGCCGGCCGCGGCTCATCACGGCGATCTTGTCGGACAGGGTGAGGGCCTCCTCCTGATCGTGGGTGACGTAGACGCTGGTGGCGCCCAGTTCCTGGTGCAGCTGCTTGAGTTCGGTGCGGGTGCGGTCGCGCAGCAGCGCGTCGAGGTTGGACAGCGGCTCGTCGAAGAGGAACACCGCGGGGCGGCGGGCGATGGCCCGGCCGAGCGCGACGCGCTGGCGCTGGCCGCCGGACAGGTCCTTGGGCTTGCGGTCCAGGAACGGTTCGAGGGACAGCCGCTCGGCCGCGTCCCGGACCCGCTGGTCGATGTCCGCCTTCGGGGTCTTGCGCATGCGCAGGCCGAACGCCATGTTCTCGTAGACGGTCATGTGCGGGTACAGCGCGTAGTCCTGGAAGACGAACGCCAGGTCCCGCTTGTCCGGGGGGAGTTCGTCGACCCGGCTGCCGTCGATGGTGATGGTGCCGCCGGAGATGTCCTCCAGGCCGGCGATCATGTTGAGCGTGGTGGACTTGCCGCAGCCCGACGGTCCCAGCAGCGTCACGAAGTGGCCGCGCTCGACGGTGTAGGAGATCTCCTCCACCGCGGAGGTTCTGCCGTCGTAGGACTTGTGGACCCGGTCCAGAACGATTTCTCCCATCAGCCCTTCACAGCTCCTTCGGTAAGGCCGCGCACGATCCAGCGTTGTGCGGCGAGCGCCAGCAACATGACCGGCAGTGTGGTGATCACGCCGGCGGTGGCCGCCGAGGTGTAGTCGTTGGCGAACAGCCCCTGGAACGACGCCGTCTTGACCGGGAGCGTCGTGGCGTTGCTCGCGGTGAGGATCTTCGCGAGGAAGAAGTCGCTCCAGGCGGTGATGAAGGCGAAGACGCCGGTGGCCGCCAGGCCCGGGGCGGCCAGCGGCGCCGCGATCCGCCACAGGATCTGCCACCGGTTGCAGCCGTCGATCCGCGCGGCCTTCTCCAGGCTGAGCGGGATGTCCTCGAAGAAGCCCACCATCATCCAGATCACCAGCGGCAGGATGAACGCGGTGTAGGTGATGACCAGGGCGGCCGGGGTGTCGAACAGGCCGAGCATCCGGACGACGATGAACAGCGGCACCGCGAGCACGATCACCGGGATCGCCTGGGTCGACATCATCGCCAGCAGCAGCACCTGCTTGCCGCGGAAGCGCAGCCGGGCCAGTCCGTAGGCGGCCACCGAGCCCAGCGCCAGGCAGATCAGGGTGGTGAGCAGGCCCACCACCGCCGAGTTGAGCATCGGCTGGAGGAAGCTGCTCTGGCTGAGCAGGCGGGAGTAGGAGGAGAAGGTGAGGTCGCCCGGGTGCAGCCGCGGGTTCTCCCGTTGCAGGTCGGCCGCCGGGAAGACGCTGTACACCAGCATCCACAGGAAGGGCGCGACGAAGTACAGCAGGGCGACGACGAGCAGGAAGCGGTGCAGCACCGTGACGGCCCGCTTCTTCGCCCGCCGGGACAGGCCGCGGCGGGTACGGGGCGCGGGTGCGGGCGCCGACGGGGCCGGGGCGGTGCCGGGCGCGGCACCGGGTGCGGGGGCGGTGCGGGAGGTGTTCACGCGGTCTTCCTCCTCATGCCCCGGGCGACGAACCACGACGGCGCGCGGAAGAGCAGCATCCAGAAGACGGCGATCAGCAGCACCAGCGCCATGATGCTGATGGCGATGGCCGCGCCGTAGCCGCGGTCGAGGTTGCTGAAGGTCGTCAGGTAGGCGAAGAAGTTGATGGTGGTGGTGCCGCCGGCCGGTCCGCCGGAGCCGCCGGTCAGCACGTAGATCGTGTCGAACACCTTCAGCGACCACATGCTCTGCACGATCAGCGCGAACAGGATCGTGGTGCGGATGCTGGGCAGGGTGATGAAGGCGAACCGGCGGATCGCGCCGGCGCCGTCGATGCTGGCCGCGCGGTAGAGGTTGGCCGGCACGCTCTGCAGCGCCGCGATGAACAGCAGGGTCAGGAACGGCAGGAGCTTCCACATCTCGGCGAAGATCAGCACGTTCATCGCCGAGGTCGGCGAGGAGAGCCACTGCTTGTTGGTGTCGATGACGCCCAGGTGCCGCAGGACCGTGTTGGCGATGCCGGTGTCCCCGTCGAAGATGAGGTGCCACATGATCCCGTTGACCACGGGCGGCACCGCCCAGGGGACGAGGAGCAGCACCCGTGCCAGGGCCCGGAAGCGGAACTGCTGGGTGAGCAGCACCGCCAGGCCGATCGCGAGCGCGACGCCGGCCAGCACGGTGATCACCGAGAAGTACACGGTGCGGTTCAGCGCCTCGTGGTAGGCGGGGTCCGAGAATAGCTGGTGGTAGTTGTCCACCCCGACGTACGGGTGCACGGGGCTGATCTTGTCGTTCCACTGGTGCAGCGACAGCCACCCGGCGTAGCCGATCGGGTAGGCGAAGAGCGCGAGGACGACCAGCACGGCGGGCGCCATCAGCAGGAGGTTGAACCGCCGGTTGCCGCGTTCGGCGCGGCCCGCGCCGGGGCGGGGCGCGGCGTGCGGTCGGCTGGGCGGGGTCAGCGTGGTTGCCGGCATGGGTGACCTACTTGTACTTGGCGATGATCGTCGACGCCTGGTCGGCCGCCGTGTCGAGGGCCTTCTTGGGGGTGGTCTGGCCGAGCATCGCCTTGGTGATGCTGGTGGAGAGCTGCTGGACCACGTCGCTGTACCAGGGCGCCCCGAAGCGCTTGATCTGGTAGCGCGACTCCTTCAGGTAGGTGCTGACGATCGGCAGTTCGGCGGTGACCGCCTTCTCCTGGAGCAGCGAGGAGGTGACCGGGAACCAGCCCTCCTTCTGCACCATCTCCCGCTGCACCGCCGGGGTCGTGACGTACTGGAGCCACTTCAGCGCGGCGGCCTTGTTCTTGGAGTAGTTGTTGATCGCGAAGCCCTCGGAGCCGTCGATCGAGGCGGATCTGACCGAGATGCCGGGGAGTATCCCGCTGCCGACGGCGGCGGCGCCGAGTGCGGTCTTCGCGGCGGCGACCGGGTACTGCGAGGGCCAGTTGAAGACGATCGCGGCCTTGCCGCCTGCGAACAGGGTGTTCAGGTCGCTGGAGTTGGTGATCTGGAGGCTGGAGGGGCTCATCACCTTGTCGGTGCGCAGCAGGCGGACCAGCCGGTCGAGGGCGTCGACGCCCTTGTCGCTGTTGAAGGCCGGCTTGTCGTCCGTGCCGTACATCGTGCCGCCGTTCAGCAGCAGCACCCGCAGGAAGTTCTGGTAGGCGCCGTCGGTGTTGCCCATGTCGGCCGCGTAGCCGTAGACGCCGCCGCCGGTCAGCTCCTTGGCGGCCGAGACGAAGTCGGCCCAGTTCGCGGGGGCGGTGTCCGGTGCGAGGCCGGCCTTGTCGAAGAGGTCCTTGTTCCAGAACATCGTCTGGGCGCTGGCGAACTTCGGCAGGCCGTAGACGGTGCCGCCGTAGGAGACGGCGTCCAGCGCGGCCGGCAGCACGCCCGAGGGGACGGCGGACTTCGCCAGCGGCTGGAGCCAGCCGGCCCGGCCGAACTCGGCCGACCAGGCGGCCCAGGTCATCACCACGTCGTAAGAGGAGTCCTGCGCGGAGAAGAGGGTGGCGAGCCGGTCGTGCAGGTCGTTGAAGTTGGCCTGCTCGTACTTCTCGACCTTGATCCCGGTGTCCTTCTCGAACTGCGCGACGACGCCCGAGCCGAAGATCTTGTTGGTGTTGTCGTCGAGAATGCGGATGCTGCCGCCGGCGGTGGAGCCGGGGGCCAGCGGGCTCGCGGAGGCGCTGCTCACGGTGCTGCCGCTCCCCGAGCAGGCCGTGAGTCCGGCGGCGGCGATCAGGCCGCCGCCGAGGGCGAGCGCCGAGCGGCGGCTCGGCAGCGAGTGCGAGGACTGCGGGTGCTGCGAGGGGTGGGCCATGGTGGCTGCTCCATAGGGGTGGCGCTCAGGACGGCGCTGGGGGCTGGGAGGTACCCGACGGATTGGGGTTGAGTCTCCACCGATCGGACGGATACGGGCGACAAATGGTGATGTGAGCCATCTCTCCATCGGACCGGGTCCGAGGGGCGTCAGTCGGTGGACGGCGCGGCGAGGGGCACGGCCTCGCCGGTCCGCAGGGACGCGAGGACGGCCAGGACGACGTCGGTGACCAGACTGCCCTGGTCGAGGCCGGGGCCGACCGGCCGGCCCGCGGCGAGGTTGGCGACGAAGGACTGCACCATCCATGTGGGCGGGCCCTGGAGGCGCCCGTCGATCTCGCCGCCGAGCATGCCCGGCCAGGTGTAGGCGCTGCTCGCGTGGCGGAAGCTCTGGTCCTGGAGGTCGACGTCGACCGCGGACCTGCTGCCGACGACCTTGTACTGGAAGTCCACGATCGAGGGCGTGGAGTCCGGCAGCACCCAGGTGGAGGTCAGGTTGGCGGTGGTGCCGTCGGCGAAGGTCAGCAGGGCGTGCACGACGTCCCAGGTGTCCACGCCGAGCTCGGCGAGCCGGCCGCGCGAGCCGCGGGCGAAGACCGAGGTCACCGGCTGGTCCGCGACCCACAGGGCGGCGTCGACGGTGTGGCTCATCAGGAACCACGCCGGCGAGGACTTCGCCGCCCACGGCAGCATCCGGGTCGGCACGTAGTAGGTGTTGCTGAGCAGGATGTTCTGGGTCAGCACCTGCCCCAGCTCGCCGGCGGCCGACAGGTCGTGGATGCGGCGGACGGCCGGGTTCCAGCGGTTCTCGAACCCGACCATGCACTGCACCCCCGCCTCGCGCACCGCGTCGCCGATCGCGCGGCAGTCCTCGGCGGTCATGGCCAGCGGCTTCTCCAGCAGCAGGTGGGCGCCGCTGCGGGCGGCGTCGACGGCGACCTCGCGGTGGGCGAAGTCGGGCGTCGCGACGATCACCGCGTCGAGGCCGCCGGCCGCCAGCATGGCCCGGTGGTCGGTGAAGGCCGCGAGGGAGAACTCGTCCGCCACCTTTGCGGCCGCTTTCGGGTCCAGGTCGCAGACCGCCTTCACCCGGGCGTCCGGGAAGCCGTCGAGCGACTGCGCGTACATCCGCCCGCGGATTCCGGCGCCGACTATGCCGACGTTCACCATCAAGACTCCTGACACGACTGTTCGGGGAGCGGAGGCTCCGTGGGTGCGCCCGCCCCGCACGAGGGGGCGGCTTCGTCTCGTCACCGCCGAGGCGAGGGTTTGTAAGTTATCCATGCGAACATAGGAGGTCAAGGGTTTGCGTTCACCCGTGATCTGCACTCTCCACCGCAGGTGACGTGCCTCATTTCGGGCAAGTCTCCCCCGTGTAACCGTCGCTCGATGTATGACTCACGCAGTCGATCACCTGGGTTTGTATGATGCGTAGCCCATTGCTGTACTGGAACGGCTACTCACACCAACCGATGGAGCCGCCTTGAGGTCCGACCACGACCGCCGGGACGCCCGCACCCCGGCAGGGCCGCCGCCCGGCCGCCCCCAGGTGGGGCCGCAGCCCGCCCGCGCCGCCACCCCGCTGATCTCCCCGAGCCTGGCCAACCAGGTCAACCGCGCCCGGGTGCTCCAGTCGCTCTACGACATCGGTCCGCTCTCCCGCTCGGACCTGGCCCGGCTCACCGGCACCACCCGGGCCGCGATCGGCACGATCGTCCAGCCGATGATCGACAGCGGCATCCTCGCCGAGGGCGACCCGCGCTCCAGCGGCGCGGCCGGCGGCAAACCGGCCCGGCCGCTGTGGTTCTCCCCCGCCGGGCCGTCCATCGCCGCGGTGCACCTGCTGCCCGGACTGGTCGACGTCGCGCTGGTCAGCGCCGCCGGCGAGATCCTGGCCACCGCGAACGGCCGCTTCCGCCCGGACGGCCCCGACCCGGACGAGGTGATCGAGACCCTGCTGGGCTGCCTCGCGCGGGTGCTGCCCACCGGCGGCACGCCCCCGATGGGGGTGGGCATCGCGGTCGGCGGCATCGTGGACACCGATACCGGCACGGTGATGAAGGTCAACCTCGCACCCGTGCTGGACGGGCTGCCGCTGGGCCGGCTGCTCTCACGCCGCCTCGACCTGCCCGTCTACCTCGACCACCACCCGCGCGTCCAGGCGCTGGGCGACCGGTGGTTCGGCCAGGCGCGCGGCGTCCAGTCGTTCGCCTCGCTCTACCTCGCCGACGCGCTGGGCGTCGGCCTCGTCATCGACGGCGCCGTGCAGCGCGGCCAGGCCGGGGCGGGCGGCGAGATCGGCCACACCGTCGTGGAGTTGGACGGCCGGGTGTGCGAGTGCGGCCAGCGCGGCTGCTGGGAGACGATCGCCACCGACCGGTGGCTGCGCGACGAGGCCGTGCGCCTGGGACTGCCCGCCGCCCCGAGCATGACGACCGGTTCGCTCGCGCGGCTGGCCGCCCGCAACCACCCCGGGGCCGCCGACCTGCTCGACCGGTTCGCCCGCAACATCTCGGTGGGCATCATCAACCTCCAGCAGATCCTGGCGCCCGGCCTGTTCATCCTGCACGGCAACGCCATCGCCGGCGGCGACACCTTCCGCCGCCGGATCGAGGCCCATGTGCAGTCCCGCATCCTCCAGCCCGCGGCGGGCCCGCCGCAGATCGTCTTCGCCGAGGCCGGCGACCACGTCACGGAACTCGGCGCCGCCGGGCTCGTGCTCTCCCACACCCTGCGGCTGATCGCCTGACGGGCGTACGGGTGTACGGGCGTACGAGGCCGGCGGCGACGGGGGCGGGCGGCGTACGGGGGGCCGGCGTATGGGGGCGGGCGCGGGTCCTACAGGCCCGTCACGGCGCTGGACGCGGTGAGTTCGTGGACGAGGGTGATCTCGCGGTGCTCGCCGGGGCCGAGGGCGAGGGTGTAGCGGACGATGCCCTCGGCGTCGGCCTCGTCGGGTGCCGGGGACGAGGCGTCGGTGCGGACCCTCACCTCGACCGCGGAGACCTCCGAGACCGGGACCCGCTCGCGGATCACCAACTCCTGTGCGGGAGCGCCTGCTTGGGCGTCGAGCCGGGAGACGAACAGCCGCACCCGGCGGGTGATGACGGTGCGCTGGTTGATGGCGGTCAGGCCCGCGGTGTCGCGGCTCTCCTCGACCTGGCGGACCACGCGGAAGGTGTCCTCGCTGCCGAACGCGAGCCGGACCTGCGCCCCCACGCCGGTGAAGGCCAGCTCGCCGCGCCCGACGAAGCCGCTGCCCCGCACCAGGTCCACCGGTCCGGCCAGCAGGACGTGCCCGGCGGTGTTGGCGAAGTGCGCGGTGGTCACCGGCAGCGGCGACAGCTCGGGGGCGCAGCTGCGCTCCGCGCGGCAGGGGGCAGTGAAAGCGGACAGGTGCACGCGGTGCGGGCGCCCGTCGGAGGGGATGTCGACCGGGTGCGGGGCGGCCAGGGTGCGCACCGCGCCGCCGTCGTCGAGCCCCGGCACCCGGGCGGCGCCGCCGGCCGCTCCCCCGCCGTCCGTACCGTCCGCGGTGTCGGCGCCGACGCTGCGGATCTCCTCCTCCCGCAGGTTCACCTCCACGGTGCGCCGCTCCTCGGCCGACCGCTCGCGCAGGGTGAGGACGTCCTCGGTGAGCGGGGGCGGATTCGCGGCCAGGGTGGGGCGGGCGGTGGAGAGCGACAGCGTGACGCCGTGCCAGTCCTCGCCGGTGGCCTGCCAGACGAACGCGTCGGTCTCCAGCCGGACCGTGCCGCGCTCCGAAGTCCCCTCGCCGGAGCCCAGGGTTGCCCGGTAGGCGGGCCGCCACAGCGCGCAGGGCACCAGGTGGGCGACCTTCAGCCCGGCCGGTCCGGCTTCCTCGGCCTCCACGACGAGTTCCAGGTGCGCGGTCAGCACCTGCGGTTCGTACTCGGTGGCCGCCAGTGCCGCGCGGGCCTCGCGCAGTTCCTCGTCGATGTCGTGCAACCGGCGCCGCAGCCGGTGCAGTTCGCCGATCCGGGTCTCGGCCTCCTGGTCGACGCGGTCCAGCCGGTCGGCCCAGCGCTCCGGGTCGGCGGCACCCGCGCCCGCGCCCTGCACGATGTCGCGGTGCAGGTCGGTCCTGGCCTGGTCGACCACCGCGAGGGCGTTCTCCTGCCGCTGCTGCACCTGCCGCGCGTCGTACAGCTCCCGCTCCAGGTCGTGGACGTCGCGGCGCAACTGCGAGGCGTCGCGGCCGGGTTCGCCGGGCGGCGCGGGGGTGTAGGAGCGGATCACGCGGGCGTCGAGAACGCGGGCGGCGGGGCCGGCGGGGTCCCCGGTCCCGGCGGGATCTCCGGTCCCGGCGGGCGGGTGGGCGCCGTCGGACCGGAGCGCGGAGACCTCGGCGCGCAGCGAGCGGTCGACGGCCAACGGGGTGACCGGGCCAATCCGCAGCCGCTGCGTGCCCGCGGCGAGGGTGACGGTGCCGGTGCGTTCGACCTGGGCGCGGTCCTCCAGGCAGGTCACCGCGGTGATCGGCAGCCGGGTGGCGGCCTGCTGCGGGTCGGGGGCGGGGGTCCGCGGATCAGGGGTGGTCGTTCGCGGGTCGGGGGCGGCAGTCATGGGTCAGTTCCTCCGGTTTCCGCCGACGACCGACTTGCCCACCGGCAGCCGGATCTCGAACCCGCCGGTCAGCGTCACGGTCCGGCCCGGTTCCAGCGTGACGCGCCACACCCGCGCCCCGGGCACGTAGGTCTCCTCCTGGCCGTCCAGCGGCGCGCCGGGGTCGCTCCAGCGGGGCTCTGCGCGGTGCTCCTCGATCCGTACGTCCTTGTCGGCCGAGGTCGGTATCCGCTCGCGCACCTCCACCAGCGCCGGGTACGGCAGCCGGTTGGCGACCTCCACCTCCACGGTGTGGTCGAGGACCGTGGTGCCGCCGCGCAGCCCCGCGGTGGACTCGCGCATGTGGGCGCGGCGGGCGACCTGGACGCTCTCGGCCACTCCGAGGCCGACCGCCTGCCGCTGCCCGGGGGCGAGGGTGGGCAGCGCGGCGGTGCGCACGAAGTCGCCGTCGACCATGACGTCGGCGGGGCCGGCGAGCAGCGGGTGCGCGGAGGTGTTGGTGACCAGGACCGTGCCGAACACGGCGGTGTCCTGCGCGGGCACGCAGACGTACTCGAACGCGGTGCGGACCGGGATCTCGCCGACCGGCACGGTGTGCCGGCGGCCGTCCGCCGCCACGTCCACGGGCGCCGCGGTGTCGAAGCGGTAGTCGAAGGAGCCGGCCGAGCGGCGGACGTCCACCGCGTGGGCGGGCAGCGGGAGTTCGGCGGCGGCCTCGGCGCGGCCGCGGTACTCCGCGACGACCGCGTCGGTGTCCTCGTCGGCGGCGCGCAGGGTGCCGCGGCCGTCGTGCTCCTGCGGGCCCGCGAGCACCAGGCGGGCGTAGTCGAGGAGTTCGGGGGCGGGCGCGGGGCGGGCGGCTCCGGCGCCCGCGGCGGTATCGGCCATGGCGGCGGTCACCGAGCGGCGGGCGGCGTGCCGGGGCGCGGCAGGCGCGGGCAGCGCGGCCGCGGGTGCCGGCAGGGGCGGGGCGCCGGGCGCGGGGGGCGCTCCGAACCCGGCGGTGTGCTCGGCGAGTTCGGGCGCGGCGCCGTAGCCGACGGCGGTGGTCGCCTCAGCCGCGGCGCCGTAACCCCCGGCGAGCGGGCCGAACGGCGGCGGCCCGGCCGGGCCGCCGCCCGGTATCGCGCCGCCGGGCGCCGGTTCGCGCTCGGCGAGCCGCGCGGAGTCGTACCCGGTGAACAACTCGTCGAGCCCGGGCGGGGGTTCGCGCCAGCCCGGGCCCGAGGGCGCCGGCTGGCTGCGGCCGATCCGCAGGCTGCGCAGCTCGGGCAGGCTCGTGCGGCGCAGCAGGTCGGCGGTGGACAGGCCGAGCCGTACGCCGGTCCAGTCCTCGCCGGTGCGCTGGACGACGCCGGCGCGCAGCACCAGGGTGGCGGCGCCGCTGCGGCCGTCGAGGCGCAGCTGGTAGGAGGGGGTCCAGGTGGCGCCGGGTACGTGGTACTCCAGCTCCAGTTCGGCTTCCGCCGGGCCTTGTTCGGGCCAGGCCGGCCCCTGGCCGCCGGGGGCGTCCGGGACTTCGGCGCCGGGTGCGGCGCCGTCGGCGACCAGCGTCACCACCGCGTGCGCCGACGGCTCCACCCGGTCGGTGGGCAGCGCGCCGGACGCCTCGTCGATACGGTGCCGCAGCACGTCGGCGTCGTGTTCGGCCTGCGCCAACTCGTCCTCGGTGGTGCGCAGCCGGGTGTGCAGCGCGGCCAGCCGGGTGTCCACGAACCCGGCGAGCGCGAGGATGGACTCCACCGGGGCCCAGCGGGGCGGGTCACCGCGCCGCTGCGGTGGCGGTTCGGCGCGGAAACCGGCCACCTCGCCGATCTCGGCCGCCAGCCGGTCGCGGCGGTCCCGCAGCCGGGCGAGGCGGTCCTCCGCGTCCTCCAGGTCCAGCCGCAGGCCGGGGGCCTGTTCGCCGCGCCGCAGGGTGGCGGTGACGTCGACACGGACGTCCGCGACCCGCAGCCCGGGCGGGCCGGAACGGACGCTGCCGCGCAGTGAACCGGCGTTCAGTGTCGGCGGGAGCCCGCCGACACGGACCTGGACCGTACCGCCGGCGGACGGGCTTCCGGAGACGTGGCCGGAAGGGTCGCCGGGCGCGTCGCCGGGCGCTCCGCCGGGTACGGGCAGGGCGACCGTGGCGCGGCGGGTGCACACCGCGCCCCGCGCGTACACCACGACCGCCGTCAGTTCGGAACGCACCGGGTCCGGCGCGCGCTCCGCCGCGCCGGTGGTCGGCGCGCTCTCGCCGTTCGCCATGCCTTCCCGCCTCCCCCTGCCGGCCGGCCCGCTTCCGGCCGCGGCGCGACCGGAACTCGTCCGTACCCTAGCCGAGTTCGCCCGCTCGCCCGCAGGCCGGAGCCGGTCCGGCCGGGGGCGGTTCGGCCGGGGCCGGGTCGACCGGGGGCCGGGTCGAGGGGTTCAGCCGAGGGTGGAGACGAGGATCGCCTTGATGGTGTGCATCCGGTTCTCGGCCTGGTCGAAGACGACGGACTGCGCGGACTCGAAGACCTCGTCGGAGACCTCGAGGTGATCCAGGCCGTACCGGGCGTGGATCTCGCGGCCGACGGCGGTGCCCAGGTCGTGGAAGGCGGGCAGGCAGTGCAGGAAGGTGGCGGCCGGGTTGCCGGTGGCGCGCATCACGTCGGCGGTGACGGCGTACGGGGAGAGCAGGTGGATGCGCTCGTCCCAGACCTCCTTGGGCTCGCCCATCGACACCCACACGTCGGTGTGCACGTGGTCGACACCGCGCACGCCCTCCTCGACGCTCTCGGTGAGGGTGATCCGCGCCCCGGTCCGGTCGGCCAGCGCGCGGGCCTGCGCGACGATCTCGGTGTGCGGCCACATCGACACGGGCGCGGCGATCCGCACGTCCATGCCGAGCAGCGCGCCGGTGACCAGCAGCGAGTTGCCCATGTTGTAGCGGGCGTCGCCGAGGTAGGCGTAGGAGATCTCCGGCAGCGGCTTGGGGTTGTGCTCGGTCATGGTGAGCACGTCGGCGAGCATCTGGGTGGGGTGCCACTCGTCGGTGAGGCCGTTCCACACCGGCACCCCGGCGTACGCGGCCAGTTCCTCGACGGCGGCCTGGCCGTGCCCGCGGTACTGGATGCCGTCGAACATCCGGCCCAGCACCCGGGCGGTGTCCTTGATCGACTCCTTGTGGCCGATCTGCGAGCCGGTCGGGTCGAGGTAGGTGGTGGAGGCGCCCTGATCGGCGGCCGCCACCTCGAAGGCGCTGCGGGTGCGGGTGGAGGTCTTCTCGAAGACGAGCGCGATGTTCCGGCCGCGCAGCCGCTGCTGCTCGGCGCCCGCCTTCTTGGCGGCCTTCAGCTCCGCGGCCAGAGCGACGAGGTGGCGGAACTCCTCAGGAGTGAAGTCCAGTTCCTTGAGGAAGTGCCGGCCCTTGAGGTCGACGGGCATGCGGAACTCCTAGCGTGCGGTGTCATCGAGCAATGGAACCCTATACGATGATCGGCATTCTTATACAGTCCTGGGGAGTGGGCCGCTCGTCACACCGCGTCGCGCTCGATCGGGCAGCTCATGCAGCGCGGCCCGCCCCGGCCCCGGCCCAGCTCGCTGCCGGGGATCTCGATCACCTCGATGCCGCGCTTGCGCAGGAACGTGTTGGTGGTCGCGTTCCGCTCGTACGCCACCACGACGCGCGGCTCCACCGCGAGCACGTTGCAGCCGTCGTCCCACTGCTCGCGCTCGGCCGCGTGCACGTCCTGGGTGGCGGTGAGCACGGTGATCGCGTCGAGGCCGAGCGCGGCGGCGATCGCACGGTGCATGTGCTCCGGCGCGTGGTCGGTGACCTTCAGCTCGCCCTCCTCCCCGCCCGGCTCGATGGTGTACGAGCGCAGCATCCCCAGGCCCGCGTACTGCGTGAAGGTGTCACCGTCGACCATGGTCATCACGGTGTCCAGGTGCATGAACGCGCGGCCCTTGGGCATGTCGAGCGCCACGATGGTGCGGGCCGAGCCGGCCGCGAACAGTCCGCGCGCCAGCATCTCGACGGCCTGCGGGGTGGTGCGCTCGCTCATCCCGATCAGCACCGCGCCGCGGCCGATCACCAGCACGTCGCCGCCCTCGATCGTCGACGGGTAGGCGTGCTGGCCCTCGGACCAGACGTGGAAACCGCCCTGGGCGAAGAGCGGGTGGTGCCGGTAGATCGCCTCGAAGTGCACGGTCTCGCGCTGCCGGGCCGGCCAGCGCATCGCGTTGATGCTCACCCCGTCGTAGACCCAGGCGGAGGTGTCGCGGGTGAAGAGGTGGTTGGGGAGCGGGCTGAGCAGGAAGTCGTCCAGGTCCATGGCGTGGAACCGGACCGAGACCGGCTCGGCGAAGCGCTCCAGGAACTCGCGTTTGGTCATGCCCCCGACCAGCGCCTCGGTCAGGTCAGGGGTGGGCAGCTCGTCGAACGCCGCCCGCAGGTGCCCGGTGGCCAGCGGGCCGTACTCCTTCTCGTCGAAGACCCGGTCCAGCACGAGCCGCTTGGCCGCGGGCACCTCCAGCGACTCCTGGAGCAGGTCGCCGAAGAGGTGCACCTCGACGCCGCGGTCCCGCAGCACGTCGGCGAACCCGTCGTGCTCGGCGCGGGCCCGGCGCACCCACAGCAGGTCGTCGAAGAGCAGCGCGTCCTTGTTGGTCGGGGTCAGCCGCTTCAGTTCGAGGTCGGGGCGGTGCAGGATGACGCGGCGCAGCCGGCCGGTCTCGGAGTCGACGTGGAAGCCGTTGTCCGCCATGGAAGCCATGGAAGAAGAGCTTCCCATGTGCAGGACGGCTCAACACGGCACCGCGCCCGTGGGTGGGGCGCGGTGCCGTGTTGGTCCTGCCGTACGGGGGTGGGCCGAGCCGTACGGGGGGCCGAGCCGTACGGGGCCGGCGGGCGGGCCCTGCCGTGCGGGGCCGGGTCAGAGCCGGGGGTCGACCGGCTCGGACTCCAGCGCGAGCACCGCGAAGACCGCCTCGTGCACCCGCCACAGCGGCTCACCGGCGGCGAGCCGGTCCAGGGCCTCCAGGCCGAGGGCGTACTCGCGCAGCGCGAGGGACCGCTTGTGGCCGAGGGTGCGGCCGCGCAGCCGGGCGAGGTGCTCGGGGCGGGTGTACTCCGGACCGTAGATGATCCGCAGATACTCCCGGCCGCGGCACTTCACGCCGGGCTGGACCAGCCGCCCGGATTCGGTGCGCACCAGCGCGGCCAGCGGCTTGACCACCATGCCCTCGCCGCCCGCCCCGGTCAGCTCCAGCCACCAGCGCACCCCGGCGGCCACCGACTCCTCGTCGCCGGTGTCGACGTACAGCCGGCGGGTGGCCTGGAGCAGGCCGCCGGTGTCGGCTTCGACGAGGCGGTCGATGAGGGCGAGCTGCCGGTCGTGCGGCAGGTCGGCGAGGCTGCGGCCCCGCACGGCCAGCAGCTGGAACGGTGCCAGCCGCACCCCCTGGAGCCCGTCGGTGCTCCAGCAGTAGCGGCGGTACGCCTCGGTGAACGCGGCCGCGTCCGCCGCCCGTTCCTCCTGCCGGGCCAGCAATGCGGCGACGTCGGTGCCCCGGGCGACGGCGGCTCCGAGCGCGGTCAGGGCGGCGGGGAACGCGGCACCGGACGCGGCGCCCACCGCCGCGTACTGCTTGCGCAGCAGGCCGGACGCCTTCAGCGACCAGGGCAGCAACTCGGCGTCGAGCAGCAGCCAGTCGGTGTCCAGCTCCTCCCACAGTCCGGCGGCGGTGACGGCCGCGCGCAGCCGGGCGAGCACCTCCTCGGTGACGGCGGGGTCGTCGAAGAACGGCCGCCCGGTGCGGGTGTGCACGGCGCCGGTGACGCCGGGCGCGGTCGTCCCGAAGCGCTCGCGGGAGACCGCCTCGTCGCGGCAGACCAGGGCGACCGCGCGCGAGCCCATGTGCTTCTCCTCGCACACCACCCGGGCGACGCCGTCCTGCCGGTAGGCGTCGAACGCCTCGGCCGGGTGCTCCAGGTAGCCGTCCTGGGTGGAGGTGGCGCACGGCGCCATGGTCGGCGGCAGGTAGCCGAGCAGGCGCGGGTCGACCGCGAAGCGGCTCATCACCTCCAGGGCGGCGGCCGCGTTCTCCTCGCGCACGGCGAGCCAGCCCATCCGGGAGGTCTCCACGGTGCGACGGCCCACGACGTCGGCGAGGTCGAGCGGCCGGCCGTCCTTCGCGCCGGGCGCGGGCGCGGCGAGCGGCTTGGCCGGCTCGTACCAGACCCGCTCGGCCGGCACGTCGACGATCTCCCGTTCCGGCCAGCGCAGCGCGGTCATCCGGCCGCCGAAGACGGCGCCGGTGTCGAGGCAGAGCGTGTTGTTGACCCAGGACGTGGTCGGCACGGGGGTGTGGCCGTAGACCACGGCGGCGCGGCCGCGGTAGTCCTCGGCCCACGGGTAGCGCACGGGCAGGCCGAACTCGTCGGTCTCGCCGGTGGTGTCGCCGTACAGGGCGTGCGAGCGGACCCGGCCGGAGGTGCGGCCGTGGTACTTCTCGGGCAGCCCGGCGTGGCAGACCACGAGCTTGCCGCCGTCCAGGACGTAGTGGCTGACCAGGCCCTCGACGAAGGTCCGGACCCGGGCGCGGAAGTCCGGGTCGCGGGCGTCCTCCCGCTCGAACTGCTCGATGGTCTCGGCGAGGCCATGGGTGTGCTGGACCTTGCGGCCCTTGAGGTAGCGGCCGAGCTTGTTCTCGTGGTTGCCCGGCACGCACAGGGCGGTGCCCGCCTCGACCATGCCCATCACACGGCGCAGTACGCCCGGGCTGTCGGGGCCGCGGTCGACCAGGTCGCCGACGAACACGGCGGTGCGGCCCTCGGGGTGGGCGCCGTCCCGGTAGCCGAGCCGGGCCAGCAGCGTCTCCAGCTCCGAGCTGCATCCGTGCACGTCGCCGATGATGTCGAACGGGCCGGTGAGGTGGGTCAGGTCGTTGTACCGGCGCTCGGTGACGACCCGCGCGCCCTCCACCTCCTCGGTCCCGCGCAGCACGTGCACCTTGCGGAAGCCCTCGCGCTCCAGGCCGCGCAGCGAGCGGCGCAGTTCGCGCTGGTGGCGCTGGATGACGTGGCGGGGCATGCCGGCCCGGTCGGGGCGGGCGGCGTTGCGGTCGGCGCACACCCGCTCCGGCACGTCCAGCACGATCGCGATCGGCAGGACGTCGTGCTCGCGGGCGAGCCGGATCAGCGGCTGGCGTGCCTCGCGCTGCACGTTCGTGGCGTCGATGACGGTGCGGCGCCCGGCGGCGAGCCGCTTGCCGGCGATGTAGTGCAGGACGTCGAACGCGTCGCGCGTCACGCTCTGGTCGTTCTCGTCGTCGCCGACCAGACCGCGGCAGAAGTCCGAGGAGATCACCTCGGTCGGCTTGAAGTGGCGTGCGGCGAAGGTGGACTTGCCCGCGCCGGTCGCCCCGATCAGCACGACCAGCGACAGGTCGGTGACGGCCAGCGCGCCCGGGCCGGGCGCGGTCTCGGGGGCCGCCGCCTCGGGGTGCTCCTGGACTTCCGGGGCCTTCGGGGTGCCCGCGTCCATGCTGCTGCGGTGCTCGGTCATGCGACTGCCTCCTTCGCGCTCTTCTCGCCGCTCTCGTCCATCTCGCCCTGCTCGCTCTTCCCGTCCTGCTGGTCCTGCTCGGCCTGCTGGTCCTGCTCGTCCGCTGCGTGGCCGAAGACGGCCATCTGCGTGGGCGGGCCCACCTCGGGGTCGTCCGGCCCCACGCCGGCGAACCGCACCCGGTAGCCGTACTGCTCGGCCACCCCGGCCGCCCACCGGCCGAACTCCGCCCGGCTCCACTCGAACCGGTGGTCCGCGTGCCGCACATGCCCGGCGGGCAGCGACTCCCACCGCACGTTGTACTCGGCGTTCGGCGTCGTCACGACCACCGTCCGCGGGCGGGCGGCCCCGAACACGGCGTACTCCAGCGCCGGGAGCCGGGGCAGGTCCAGGTGCTCGACCACCTCGCTGAGCACCGCAGCGTCGTACCCCGCCAGCCGCTTGTCGGTGTACGCCAGCGAACCCTGGAGCAGCGCGACCCGTCCCGCCTGCCGCTCCCCCATCCGGTCCAGCCGCAGCCGCCGCGCGGCGATGTCCAGGGCCCGCGCCGACACGTCGACGCCGACGACCTCGGTGAACCGGGCCTCCTTCAGCATCGCCGCCACCAACTGGCCCTGGCCGCAGCCCAGGTCCAGCACCCGCGCCGCACCCGCCGCGCGCAACTCGCCGAGGATCGACTCCCTGCGCTGCACCGCCAGCGGCGCCGGCCGCTCCGCCACCTCCTCGGGCACCTCCGGCTCCACCGCGTTGTCGATCGCCTCGACCTCGATGTCGTCCGCGTCGGCCAGCCGGACCAGCTCCATCCGCTCCAGCGCCTGCCGTGTCAGCGACCAGCGCCGGGACAGGTAGCGGCTGGTGATCAGCTTCTGCTCCGGGTGCCGCGGCAGCCACCCCTCGCCGAACCTGAGCAGCTTGTCCACCTCGTCGGCCGACACCCAGTAGTGCTTGGCGTCGTCCAGCACCGGCAACAGCACGTACAGGTGCCGCAACGCCTCCGCCAGTCGCATCTCCCCTTCCAACGTCAGTGCCACATACCGCGACTCGCCCCACTCCGGGAACCGCGGGTCCAACGCGATCGGCTCCGCCGCCACCCGCCACCCCAGCGGCTCGAACAGCTTCGCCACCAGCTCCGGGCCGCCCCGCGCGGGCAGCACCGGCACCTCCACCCGCAACGGCATCGGCGCCGCCGCCCGCTCCGGAAGCGTCCGGCACTCCCCGCGCAGCGCGGTGGCGAACACCGTCCGCAGCGCCACCGCCAGCAGCGACGACGCGGCGTACGGCCGGTCGTTCACGTACTGCGCCAGCGCGGCATCGGGCGCGCCCCCGCGACCCCGACCCTTCCCGCGTCGCACCAGCGCGGGCGCATCCACCTCCAGCAGCAGCGCGGCCGTGGTCGACTCGGCGGTCGCCTCGGGGTAGAACACATGCGCCTGGCCGTAGGCGGTCGAGAACGCCTGCGCCCGATCCGGATGCTTGTGGAGCAGGAACCCCAGGTCGGTAGCCGGAACTTCGGTGCTGCCGGTGGCAGTGATCGTCATGAACACGTACGCGAGTATTCGGCAACGGAGCCCCGGCCGACACCGGATTTAAGCCCCGCCTCCGCCCCCGCCCCGGAGCCGGAGCCGAGCCCGGAGCCGGACCCGGGACCGAATCCGGAGCCCGACCCGAACCCGAACCCGGAACTCAGCCCCGCAACCCACCAGCCGACCACCCGAGCCACTCAGCCGCACAAGCCACTCAGCCACTCAGCCGCTCAAGCCGCCCGACCGCCGCCCCGGAGCGCCGCCGCGATCCCGGCGATCCCCGGCGGCCCCACCCGGCAGCAACCACCCACCAGCCGCGCGCCCGCCTGGCACCACCCGGTGACCAGCGCCGGGTCGAACTCCGTCTCGCCCGCCCAGCGCCGCCCCTCGGCGTCCCAGTGCTCACCGCTGTTGGGATAGGCCACCACCGGCTTCCCCGAGACCTCCGCGGCCAGCCGCACCGCGTCGGCCACCTCGCCCGGAGCGCAGCAGTTCACGCCCACCGCGACCACCTCGTCCCGGCCCGCCACCAGCGAGAACGCCTCCGCCAGCCGCTGCCCGGCCCGCGTCCGGCCGCCCTCGACCGTGTACGACAGCCACACCGGCACCCCGGTACCCTCAACCGCCTTCAGCATCGCCTCCGCTTCGTCCACATCCGGCACCGTCTCCAACGCGAGGACATCCGGCCCCGCCGCTGCCAGTACCTCGATCCGCGGTCGGTGGAACTTGGCCAACTCCCGCACGCTCAGCCCGTACCGTCCCCGGTACTCGCTGCCGTCCGCCAGCATCGCCCCGTACGGCCCGACCGACGCCGCCACCCGCACCCCGGTCCGGCCCGCCGCCCGCCGGGCCAACTCGACGCTGCGCTCCAGCAGCCGCGCAGCCTCCGCACGGCCGACCCCGCGCCGTGCGAACCCCTCGAACGTCGCCTGATAACTGGCCGTGGTGACCACCTGCGCACCCGCCTCCAGGTACGCGGTGTGCGCCGCGAAGACCTGCTCGGGCTCCTCCGCCAGCAACCGCGCCGTCCACAGCGGGTCCGTCAAGTCGCAGCCCTGGTCGACGAGTTGGTTGGACAGCCCGCCGTCGAGCACCAGCGCCCCTTCGTCCGGCAGCACCCGCCCGGCCGGTGTGCCGGGCGTACCGGGCGCGGCCCGCCTGACCGGCTTCGTTCCGATCGCCTCACCTCCTTTCTCTTCCTCTCGCGTCTTCTCGTGCGTCTCGCGGGACTTGTGCGTCTCGCGCATGGCCGGTCCTGCGGGCTCTTCCGCGGCGGGCGGTCCGCCCGGCCCGCGGGCGGGGCCGGGCTCCGCCGCGGGCACGGGCGGGGTCACCGCGCCCTCATCCGAGCTGCGACTGGACCTGCGCGGAGATCAGCTCCAGGTGGTCCAGATCCTTCAGGTCCAGGACCTGGAGGTAGAACCGGGTGGCGCCCAGCTCCGCGTACCGCCCGATCTTGTCGACGACCTCCGCGGGCGACCCGGCGAGCCCGTTGGCCTTCAGCTCGTCGACCTCCCGGCCGATCGCCGCCGCGCGCCGACGGACCTCGGCGTCGTCCTTGCCGACCGCGACGACCAGCGCGTTGGACAGGACGATGTCGTCCGCCGCCCGGCCGGCCGACCGCAGCGCCTCCCGAACCCGCTCGAACTGCCGCCCGCTGTCCTCGACCGAGGCGAAGGGGATGTTGAACTCCGCCGCGTAGCGCGCCGCCAGCTCAGGGGTCCGCTTGGCGCCCATGCCGCCGATGATCACCGGAAGCGACGACTGCGCGGGCTTCGCCAGCGCCGGCGAGTCCTTGACCTGGTAGAACGTGCCGTCGTAGTCGAAGGTCTGGCCGACCGGCGTCCCCCACAGTCCGGTGATGACGGCCAGCTGCTCCTCCAGCCGGCCGAACTTCTCCTTCGGGAAGGGGATGCCGTACGCGGTGTGCTCCGCCTCGTACCAGCCCGCGCCGAGCCCGAACTCGACGCGGCCGCCCGACATCTGGTCGACCTGGGCCACCTGGATGGCCAGGACGCCGGGCAGCCGGAAGGTGCCCGCGGTCATCAGCGTGCCGAGCTTGATCCGGCTGGTCTCCCGCGCGAGACCGGCCAGCGTGATCCAGGCGTCCGTCGGTCCCGGCAGCCCGTCCCCACCCATGGTCAGGTAGTGGTCCGAGCGGAAAAAGGCGTCGAAGCCGAGTTCCTCGGTTGCCTTGGCGACCGACAGCAGCGTGTCGTAGCTCGCCCCCTGCTGGGGCTCAGTGAAGATGCGTAGATCCATTCCCCCATCCTGCATCAGGTCCGCGGCCGTGCACGTCACCCCGAGTCGGCACGCGCGAGCACATGGACCCGGTCCTTCGCCTCGTCGACCGCGTCCAGCGCTTCGACGCACTCCCAGTAGGTCTCCTCGTCGCACGCCGAGGAGATCAGCGCGACCAAAGCGAGCCCGATCTCGCCGAGGAGGGTGCGCAGCGCCCGCAGGGTGTCGGCCGGTTCGCGGATCGTGCTCAACCGCGCGGCTCTGGGCGGGCCGACCCGCGTGGCCGAGACGACCGGCACGGGCCCGGCCCGCGAGACCGTACGCCCTGGGTCGCGCGTCGCCGCGCGCTCCCCGGGCCGCATGGGCCCGGTCGCGCCCTCGGCCGCGCGTCCCCACATCTCCGCGAGCAGCCGTCCGATCGCCTCGGTCAACTCGTACGCCTGCCATGCCTCGGCGATGACGTCCTCAGGCTGCGGATCGCGGCTCATCGCCCGCTCCGCCTCCGCCACGAGCCGTGCAGCGTCCATGTCCTCTTCCCTTCTCGCGCACTCGCACGACGACTCCGCGCCGCCGTCTCATGTCACTCAGAGTGACACGGCGCAAGTGCCTGGAAAGAGGAAAATTCGGAACTGTGGAAAGCTTCTGGCTTGTGGATAACTCGGTCACTCGTCCGAGGGATCAGCGGGCTTCTGTCCACCGCTCTCGGCCGGCGCCGGTTCCGGTACCTGCTCCGGCGCCAGCTCCGGTACCTGCTCCGGCACCGGAAAGCGCAGCTCGTTGCGGTCGATCTTCGCGGAGAGCGCGGCCAGCACGTCGATGTCGAGCACCGCGCAGAACTGCAGCAGATACGCCAGGACATCCGCGACCTCGTCCAGTACGCGGGCCGCCGACGCTCCACCGCCGCCTCCGTCCCCCTCCCCGGACATCACCGCCGCCGACTGCTCGGGGGTCAGCCACTGGAAGATCTCCAGCAGTTCGGCGGCTTCGACGCTCAGCGCGGCGGCGAGGTTCTTCGGCGTGTGGAAGGGCTCCCAGCGGCGCCTGGCCGCGAAGTCCACCAGGCGCTGCTGGAGTTCGGTGAGATCGTGTCGGTCGGTCACACGGACCGGTCTACCTCATCGTCACCGCGTCCGTCGCCTTCCCCCTCGTACCGCGCCGCCGATCCGCTGTCCGCGCCGTTCTCCCGTCCGGCGCCGATCGCCGCGGGAAGTTGCCCAACCGGAAGTTGCTCAACGGGGAGTTGTCCAGCGGGGAGTTGTCCAGCGGGGGCGGGGACGAACGCCGAGTCGAGCCATCCCGGCTCCGCGTGGCCGGGCACGTCGTCGACGGTTTCGGTGTGGACGTAGTCGCCGGGTTCGAAGCCGCGGTCGTCGGGCCCTTCGTACCCGGCGTCGCCGTACCCGGAGTCGTCGTAGCCGGCATCGCCGTAGCCGCAGGACTCGTCGCTCCCGAAACCGGAGTACCCGAAGTCGTCGTGCCCGGCCCGGTCGAACGGCGGCCCGCCGTAAGGAGAAGGAGAGGGCTCCGTCGGCGGCCTCATGGTGGGCGCGCCCGCCGACGACGTCCGCCGGTCCGGACCGGCTTGCGCGGGCACCCGCTCCTCCCTGACGGTTCCCGCGGGCGCGGGCCCCTTCCGATCAGCGCCGCCCGCGGAACCGGTGGGCCCCGCAACCGCCTCCCCGGCCTCCCCGACCGCCCCTACGTTCCCGGCATCCTCGGCATCCGTCGGCCCGGCCGCTCCCGCCTCCCCCGCACCGTCCACGGCCGTGTCAGCGCCCTCCTCCCCGCACGCTGCTTCCTCCTCCACCGCCCTCTTCCTCTTCCGCGTCATCCGCGCCACCTCCGACCCTGCCCCCAGCTCCACGAGCAGGGCCCCGTCGATGGTTTCGGCGTCCTCCAGGTGAGAGGGGTCCTGCACGGTGCCCAGCAGCCGGATGTGACCGCGGGCGGAGGCGAGCCCGGCCAGCCGGAGCAGTTCCCGGGCCTGTCGCCGGTCGACGCCGACGTCCAGCCCGTCGGCCACCACCGTCAGCACCTGACCGGCCGGCAGATGCTCGGTGCTGGTGTCCACGTCGAGCACGCCGGGCCCGGTCAGCAGCACCAGCGCCAGCGCCAGGAAACGCAGTTCGCCGTCACCGAGCCGGTCGACCGGAACCATGCCGAGCCCGCCGCGGTCCACCGCGGCGATCACCGCCTCGACCAGCGGTTCACGGGCGCCCCCGGTCATCAGCGCGGGCAGCGCGGTCAGGCCGTGCACCGGCCCGCTGCACACCTCGCGCACCGCACCCACCAGCAGCCCGTGCCGGATGCTGCACTCGTGCTCGGTCCTGGCCAGCACCGCGGACAGGTTGTCGCACGAACCGCGCAGCCGCCCGTCACCCACCCGCACCGGACCGCGCATCACCTCCGGACGCGGCACGACCGGGAAGACGCCGCGCAGCGCGACGACCATCTGCTCGGCCGCCGCCAGCACCTTCTGCTGCCCCTCGGTGCTGCCGGACACGCGCAGCGGCAGCATCGGCGTGGCGAGCCGGTCGTCGGGGAGAGGCGCGCGGATGACCGCTACGGTGTCGCCGGTGTGCCAGGCCGCCTGGACAGTGGGGCGGGCGGGGTTGCGCAGCGCCGTGGTCAGAAGGGTCTCGCCGAGGCCGCTCAGCCGTTCGCCGACGATCCGCAAGGTCGGCTCGACCTGCACGGCCAGGTCGAGCCGGACCGGTCCGAGCACACCGTCGGCGGTGCAGCCGATACGGAAGCCGCGCCGCCCCTGCGCGTCGGGACTCGCGTCCTGCGGCACACAGGCCGCCGCTCCCCCGCGGATGAACGACCTGCCGGTGCGCGACACCTCGAACACCCCTTGCAGATCGGCCCCCGAGGCGAGGCGGCCGAGTACGGCCAGGCCTTCGAGGACGCTCGACTTGCCCGTGCCGCTCGGCCCGGAAAAAAGCGTGACCGGGTCGAGCGGGAAAGTGGCACCGCGGTGCGATTTGAAGGCCGACAGCCGGAGTTCGGTGATCATCGGGCGCTGGGGGCTGCTGCTCATGGCCGCGAAGCTAACGACCGCCGGCCGCGCCGAACCGTTCCGGCGTACGTGCCCTACCTCGAAAGAGGGACATCCGGCATAGTCCGCATGGATTCAGGAAAAACAGACCTACAGCGGATCGGATCGCGATGGTGCCCGAATCACCCCCGCCCCCGGGCCGCACCCCCACACGCGCAGCACTCCTCTTGTACGCGCACCCGCGCGCCCGGGCGCACCCGCATCCGCGCACCGGCCCGCGCTCCCCTCCGCGCACCCGCAACGCCCTTGCGCAGCGCGGAACACCACCGCCACGCACCCTCGCGACTACCTTTACGGAGGTGACGAAACCCAGGACGCCGCACTCACCGAAGACCGCGGACCCCGCGGACCCCGCGAGCACCGCAGACCTCGCGGGCACCGCGGACCCGTCCGCCACGCGCTACGTCGCGCTGCTGCGCGGCATCAACGTCGGGGGCCACGGACGCGTCCCCATGGAGACACTGCGCGGCCTGCTCACCGACATGGGCGGCACCGCGGTGCGCACTTACCTGCAAAGCGGCAATGCCGTCTTCACCCACGGAAAGGAGGAGGAACCGCGGCGTCTGGCAGCGGAGTTGGAGCAGCGCATCGCGAACGAGCTGGGGCTCACCATCACGTGCATGGTCCGGGCGGCGACGGACCTGCGCCGCGTGGTGGACGCCAACCCGTTCCCGATGGAGGGTGTGAACGGTTCGCGGTTCCTGGTGATCTTCCTGTCCGGGCCGCCGCCCCAGGACAAGCTGGCCTCCCTGGACCCGGCCGTCTACGCCCCCGACGAGTTCCGGGCCGGTGAGCGCGAGATCTACGCCCACTTCCCGGACTCGATCCGCAACTCCAAGCTGGCCGCCCGCTTCTCGGACCGCTGGCTCGGCCTGGCCGCGACCGCGCGCAACTGGAACACGGTGCTCAAACTCGTCGAGTTGAGCGGCGAGTAGGCAGGCGTCCCCGTCCCCACCCGCACACTTCGCCTATCCGGCGGGCTGCCCCATCCCCTCGGCGAACCAGCGGGTGAGGCTGGTCGGGTGGGTGATGGCCGTGCCCACGACCACCGCGAAGGCACCCGCGTCAAGGGCGGCGCGGGCCTGCGCGGGAGTGTGGATGCGGCCCTCGGCCACGACCGGGACGGACAGCACCGCCGCCAACCGGGCGACGAGTTCGAGGTCGGGCCCCTCCGGGTGGGGCGCGTCACCGACGTGCCCGGAAAGAGTGGTGCCGACCAGGTCGGCCCCGAGTTCAGCAGCCCGCACGCCCTCCTCGTAGCTGGAGACGTCCGCCATGAACAGGCGGTCGTCCTGGTGGACGGCGGCGACGGTCTGCTCCAGCCTCTCGCCACCGGGCCGCGGGCGGAAGGTCGCGTCGGCGGCCACGATGTCCGCACCGGTCGCCGCGACCTCGCGGGCGTGCCGCACGGTCGGGGTGATGTAGACGCCCGAAGTGCCGTCCTTCCAGAGGCCGATGAGCGGGACATCGGTCACCGCGCGGATGGCGCGCAGGTCGTCCAGGCCCTGAGCGCGCAGGCCGGCCGCGCCGCCGGCCAGTACGGCGAGCGACATCTGACGCATGATGAGCGGATCGCGCAGCGGCTCCCCCGGGTACGCCTGGCAGGAGACGATCAGCTGACCGCGCAGGCGTTCCAGGACGCCGTCACGTGACCGGTGCCCTCCACCCGTGCTTCCGGGGCCCGGCAGGAGGCCGTCGGTGCCGCTCACACCAGCACCTCCCGTCCGAGGAAAGCGGCACCGTAGAGCGCCGCGTCGTCGCCGAGGGCGCCGGCGAGCACCGGGGTGGCGGCCACCGCGGGGAGGAGGTGGGCAGCCACGGTCGTCCGCAGCGGGTCCCACCAGAAGGGGCCGGAGCGGCTGACGCCGCCGCCGAGGATGACGAGGTCGGGGGCGAGGAGGTTGACCAGGCCGCCGATGGCCTCGCCGAGCGCGGTGGCACCGGTGCGCAGGACGGTGCGGGCGACCGGATCGCCCTCCTCGGCAAGGGAGTTGATGTCCGGAAGGGTCGCGTCCGAGGCGCCGGCGAGTTCCCGGTAGGCGGCGGTCATCGCCGGTCCGGAGGCTGCGGCCTCCGCGTGGCCGCGGCCGCCGCAGGGGCAGGGCAGTCCGGCCGCGGCCGGCACCGGCAGGTGGCCCGCCTCGCCGGCCGCGCCGCCGGTCCCGTGGTGGACGCGGCCGCCGATCAGGACGCACCCGCCCACCCCGGTGCCGACGGTGAGGAGCAGGACGCAGGTGTGGCCGGCGGCGCGGCCGAGCCAGTGTTCGCCGAGCGCGTGGGCGTTGACGTCGTTGTCCACGGCGACCGGGACCTGGAGCCGGGCGGCGAGCTGCCCGCGCAGGTCGGTGCCGCCCCATCCGGGCAGCGCGGAGGTGGCCGAGCGGACGCGGCCGGTGTGCGGGTCGATGACGCCCGCGCTGCCGACGCCGACGGCGGCCACCGGTCGGCCGAGCCGGGCCACCGCCCGGGCCGCCGCGTCGAGGACGGCGGCAGGCCCCTGGGCGGCGGGGGTGGCGAGCGAGGTGCGGTCGAGCAGCGTGCCGTCGGGCGTGATCAGGGCGGCGGCCGTCTTAGTGCCGCCGATGTCGACACCGGCGAGCAGGGTCACTGCAGCCCCGTCTCTTCGAGGATGGCGGCGATGCGGCCGGTCTCCTCCGCGGTCAGCGGGCGCATCGGCGGGCTGACGGTGTTGGCGGCGATCACCCCGAGGAGGGCGAGTGCGGTCTTGAAGGCGCCCAGTCCGGCAGCGGTCCCGGAGGCGTCCGCCGGGTCGGCCGCCTCGACGATGCGGAAGAGCCGGGCCAGCCGGTCCTGTTCGGCGCGGGCGGCGTCCCAGTCGCCGCGCGCGGCCGCGTCGTGCAGCCGCCGGTACCCGCGCGGGTCGACGTTGCCCAGGCCCGGCACCGAGCCGTCGGCGCCGCCCAGCAGCATCGCGTCGACGACGACCTCGTGCCCGGTCAGCAGCGCGAACCCGGACTGCCCGCGCAGGTCGAGGGCGAGTTGGCGGAAGGACACGTCGTCGCCGCTGGAGTCCTTCACGCCCGCCAGGACGCCGTCGGCGGCCAGCGCCAGCACCAGCTCGCGCGAGAGCTTGCTGTGCACGCACACCGGTATGTCGTAGGCGAGCAGCGGCAGTTCGCAGGCCGCGGCGATCTGCCGGAAGTGCCGGTCGATCTCCGTGGGGTGGGTGCGGGTGTAGAAGGGGGCCGTCGCCACGATCGCCTCGACGCCCTTCGCGGCCGCCGACCGGGCGCGCTCGATCACCTTGTTGGTGGTGGTCTCGATGGCGCCCGCCAGCACCGGCACCTGGCCCGCCGCGGTCTTGACCACCACGTCGAGGACCGTGTCCTGCTGGTCGTCGGTCAGGTAGGCGACCTCGCCGGAGCTGCCCAGCGCGAAGAGGGCGTCGACACCGCCGTCGACGAGGTGCCGGACCACCCGCTCCAACGACACGGTGTCGACGGTGCCGTCGGCGGTGAGCGGTGTGACGACGGGCGGGATGACTCCCGAGAAGGGGGCGGTGCGGGGCTTCACGAACTGCTCCTTGTGGCGGGCCGCGTGGCGGGGTCGGTGTCCGCCGACGCGGGACGGGATGCGGGGTGGGATGCGGGGTGGGATACGGGACGAGCGGAGGGACTCGGCGCGGCATCAGGTGCGCCGACCGGCGCGGCGGCCGATGCGGCGGCCGGCGCGGAGTTCTGCGGGTGGACGCAGTGCCAGCGGTGCGCGCCGTCCTCGGTCGGCGCCGGGAAGACGTCGGCGCACGCGTCGTCCGCCTTCCAGCAGCGGGTACGGAACGGGCAGCCGCTCGGCGGGCGGATGGCGGACGGGACCGGCCCGTTGAGCACGATCCGGTCGACGGTCTCCAGCAGGCTGGGCGTCGCGGAGAAGAGCGACTCGGTGTAGGGGTGGGCGGGTGTCCTGGAGACCTCCGCCGCCGGGCCCTCCTCCACGATCCGGCCGAGGTAGAGCACCGCGAGCCGGTCGGAGAGGTGCCGGACGGTCTGGATGTCGTGCGAGATGAAGACCATGCCCAGGCCCAGTTCGGCGCGCAGGTCCATCAGCAGGTTGAGCACCTGGGCGCGGACCGACACGTCCAGCGCGCTGGTGGGCTCGTCGGCGACGATCAGCTCCGGCTCCAGCGCCAGTGCCCGGGCGATGGCGACCCGCTGGCGCTGCCCGCCCGAGAGCCGGCCGGGCAGCGCCTGCACCGTGTGGGCGGGCAGCCCGACCAGGTCGAGGAGTTCGACGACCCGGCGCTCCCGGTCGCGGACCGTGCCGCGCCGGTGCACGTCCAGCGGGTCGCGCAGGATACGGCCCACCGGCATGCGCGGGTTCAGCGCGGTCGAGGCGTCCTGGAAGACCACCCCGACCGACGCGCCGAACTCGGTACGGCGCCGGGCGGCGGGCAGACTCCACAGGTCCTCACCGCGGAAGAGCACCCTGCCCTCCGTGGGCCGCTGCAAGCCCGTCAGGACCCGGGCCAGCGTGGACTTGCCGCACCCGGACTCCCCGACCAGTCCGACGATCTCACCGCGGTCCACGGTCAGTTCGGCCCCGGTCAGGGCGTGGACGTGGTCGTGCCCGAACAGGCCGCCGCCCCGGGCCCGGTGCTGGACATGGACGTTTTCGAGCCGGATCATCGTCCGCTCCTTTGCAGCAGTACGGGTTCGGCCGGGTGGTGGCAGGCGAAGCCGTGCGGGCCCGCCGGGGCCGGTGCCGACGCCGGTTCACCGGCCGCGCGGCCGCCCAGCACCGGCGCCGCCGTGCGGCACAGCTCCGTCGCCGCGTCACACCTGGACGCGAACCGGCAGCCGGCGCCGAAGTGCTGGGGCGCCGGCACCACACCGCGCACCTGGTGCAGCCGGGCCGCCCCCGACTCCAGCGAGGTGACGGAGCCGAGCAGCCCGCGCGTGTAGTGGTGGGCGGGGTCGGTGAGCAGCGCGCGGGTGTCGCCGGTCTCGGCGACCTGCCCGGCGTACATCACCGCGACCCGGTGGGCGAGCCCGCTGACCAGCGCGAGGTCGTGGGAGACCAGGATCATCGCGAAGCCCAGCTCGTCCCGCAGCCGGACCAGCAGTTCGACGATCTGGGCCTGCACGGTGACGTCGAGCGCGGTGGTCGGTTCGTCGGCGATGAGCAGCCGCGGGCTGCGGGACAGCGCCATCGCGATCAGCACCCGCTGGCGCTGGCCGCCGGACAGCTCGTGCGGGTAGCTGCGCAGGGTGCGGTCCGGCGACAGGCCGACCAGTTCGAGGAGTTCGGCCGGGGTGCGCGTGCCGCCGCGTGCGGTGAGCTGGCGCAGTTGGCGCCCGACCAGCACGGACGGGTTGAGCGAGGACATCGCGTCCTGGTAGACCATCGCGATCTCGCTGCCGGCCAGAGCGCGGCGCTGCCGGGGAGCCATGCCGAGCAGTTCCCGGCCGCGGTACGCGATGGAGCCGCTCGCCTCGGCGTTGCGGGCCAGCAGGCCCATCACGGCGAGGCTGGTGATGCTCTTGCCGCAGCCGGACTCCCCCACCAGACCGAGCGTCTCGCCCTCGCGGACGGTCAGCGAGATGCCGTCGACCACCGGCACGTCGCCGTACCGGTCGGGGAAGCGGATCGCCAGGTCGCGGATGGCCAGCAGGTCCGGCGCGTCGGCCGCGACCGGGCGGATCGCCGGCGGGCGCTCGGTCATCCGCTCGGCGAGCAGGACGAGACTGCGCTCGACGGCCGCGCGGGCGTCGCCGCCTTCCACCGCGGTGGCCTCGGCAGCGCCGCCCTTCGCGGAACCGCCCCCGGAGGCGGCCTGCACGCTGCCGCCCCCCGCAGCGGCGCCCGCCTCGGCCCCGGCCCCCGGCGACGCCGACGCGTCCGTCAGCCCTTCCGACAGCACGTTCAGCGCCAGCACCGTGACCAGCAGCACCAGCCCGGGGAAGAAGGTCGCCCACCAGCCGCCCGACAGCAGGATCTGCCGGCCGTACGACAGGACGTTGCCCCAGCTCGGCTCGGGGTCCTGCACCCCGGCGCCGATGAACGACAGGCTCGCCTCGAAGATGATCGCCTCGGCGACCAGCACCGTCGCGAACACCATGACGGGCGCGGCGCAGTTGACCGCCACGTGCCGCACCACGATGTACCCGCGCCGCGCGCCGATGACCTTCTCCGCGGCCACGTAGTCCTCGCCGTACTGCGCGAGCACGTTGGCGCGCACCACCCGGGCGAGCGAGGGCACGTACACGAAGGCGATGGTGAGGATGAGGACGGGCACGCTGGAGCCGAAGACGGTGACCAGGACGGCTGCCAGCGCGATCGGCGGGAAGGACATCACCACGTCCAGCACCCGCATGACCGTCTCGTCGCCCCACTTGGGCGAGGTCGCGGCGAGCGACCCGAGGAGCGCGCCCGCCAGGACGGCCACGGCCGTCGAACCCAGGCCGATCACCAGGGAGTAGCGCGCGCCGTAGACGACCCGGGCGAAGATGTCGCGGCCGAGCCGGTCGGTGCCGAACAGGTGGTGGACGCTCGGCGCGTCGACCGGCACACCGGTGGTCAGCGGGTTGTCCGCGATCAGGGGTGCGCAGATCGCGGCGAGCGCCACGACCACCAGCACGGCGAGCGCGATCCGCGAGGCCGTGGGCAGGGCGCGCAGGCGGATGCCCGGGCGCGAGAGTGTGGCCACGATGCGTCGCGGGCCAGTGAACAGGAACATCTCACACCGTCCTGATGCGCGGGTTGACCAGCAGGTAGAGCAGGTCGACGACGACGTTGACGACCAGGAAGGCGAGCGCGATCGTCAGGACGGTGCCCTGCACCAGGGCGACATCGCCGCCGGTGACGCCCTCCAGGATGAGCTTGCCCATGCCCGGCAGGTCGAAGATCGTCTCGATGACGACCGCGCCGCTGAGCAGGTAGCCGACCTTGACTCCCAGCACGGTCAGCGGCGTGACGAGCGCGTTGCGCAGCACGGAGCGCACGACCAGCAGCGGCGGCAGGCCGTTGCCGGTGGCGGTGCGGACGTAGTCGCGGTCGAGTTCGGTGACCATCGAGGTGCGGATCAGCCGGGCCAGCGAGGCCGCGACCGGTACCGCGAGCGAGATCGACGGCAGTGTCATGCACTTCAGCCAGCCGGTGAAGGAGTCGCCGGGGTTGACGTATCCCCCGGTCGGGAAGAGCGGGCTGTCCAGCGCGAACCGCTGGATCAGCAGCACGCCCAGCCAGAACGACGGCACCGCGACTCCGGCCATCGACAGCACCCGGATAACGTGGTCGGGCCAGCGGTCCCGGTACACCGCGCCGACGACGCCGAGCACGACGGCCAGCACGATCGCCAGCGCCAGCCCCAGCAGCGTCAGTTGCAAGGTGAGCGGGAAGGCGACGGCGATGCGGTGGGCGACCGGCTGGCTGGGCGGCACCGTCACACCGAGGTTGCCGTGCAGCAGTTGGACGATGAAGTGGTAGTAGCGGACGGGCAGCGGGTCGTCGAGCCCGTTCGCCCGGGCGAACGCGGCGCGGGCGGCGGCGGTCGAGTTCTCCCCCAACGCGTTGTAGGCGGGGTCCGCGGGAGAGAACTGGAGCACGACGAAGACGAGCAGGGTGATGCCGAGGATCATCGCCGGCATGATCGCCACGCGGCGCAGCGCGAGCCGGAGGAATGCGAACATCGGGTGTTCCTAGCGGTAGGTCCTGGACGACGAACGGTGCCGGGCCGGCGGCTGGTGCGGCAGGAGCCGGCCCCGCGGGTCAGGACGGGGACACACCGAGGAACGACAGCCCGGTCGTCGGCACCGGGCTGAACCCGGCCAGCGCGGACTTGTTCCAGGCGGTGGGCAGCTTGCGGTGCAGGATCGGGTAGAGCGGCACCTGGTCGGCGACGATGTCGTTGACCTGGGCCCACAGGGCGGTGCGCGCGGCGGTGTCGGCGCTGCGCGCGGCCTGGTCGAGCAGCGAGACGACCTGCTTGCCCTTGGCGGTGCCCGACCAGTGGTAGCGGGTCTGCGGCCAGGTACCGACGTAGAACCAGCGCATCAGCAGGTCCACGTCGTTGCCGAACACCGAAGGGTCGCCGGGTGCGACCAGCAGGTCGTAGTCGCCGGTGTCGACCTTCGCGTACTGGGCCGAGGACTGGCCGATGTCGAGCGTGGTCCTGACGCCGGCCGCGTCCCAGCTCTCCTTCACCAGCGGCGCGATGTCCTGCACCCAGGAGGTGTCGGTGGTCAGCGCGGTCACCTTCAGGGCGCTGACGCCGGCGGCCTTCAGCAGTTCCCTGGCCCTGGCGGGGTCGTGGCCGTAGACCGTGCTCGCCTTGGCGTAGTCGGGGTGGCTGGGCTGGAGGTAGCCGCTGGCCGCGGTGGCCTGCCCGGACATCGCGGTGGCGATGATCTTCTCGGTGTCCAGCGCGTAGTGCAGGGCCTGGCGCACCCGGGGGTCGTCGAACGGCTTCTTGGCGCAGTTGAACATCAGGAAGAGGTTGCCGAAGGAGGCGGCCGACTCGACCGTGGAGGTGCGCTTCAGGCCGGCCATGTCGATGTACGGCACGTCCTCGATGGCCTCGACGCGGCCGGACTCCATCGCGCTGACCCGGGCGGAGGCGTCGGAGAGCAGGTTCCAGGTCATCGAGGCGGCCTTGGCCGGGTAACGTCCGTTGTACTTGGCGTACTTCCTGAAGACAATCTTGTCCTCACGGGTCGCCGACACCAGCGCGTACGGACCCGAGCCGACCGGTTCGGCGTCGAACGCCTTCTCGTCGGCCTGCACGATCTTCTTCGGGACGACCTTGACCACCGATATCCGCGACGGGAACAGCGCGAAGGGGTACTTCAGCGTGAACTCGACGGTGTGCGTGTCGACCGCGCGGGCGGCGTCGAGGAAGGGCAGGAACTGCGCCATCAGCGAGGCGTTCTTCGGGTCGAGGATGCGCTCGACGCTGAAGACGACGTCGTCGGCGGTGACCGCGGAGCCGTCGTGGAAGGTCGCGCCCTCGCGCAGCGTGGCGCGGTACGTCGTCGCGTTCACCTTGGCCGGCATCGCGGTGGCCAGCGCCGGGCGCGCCGACAGGTCGACCGGGTTGAGGTCCACCAGTCCCTCGAAGATGTGCCAGTTGGCCGCGACCGGGGTGGCGCCGGAGGAGGTCATCGGGTCGAAGCCGGTGGAGAGCGCGTACGAGATGCCCGCGGTGATCGTGTCGCCGCCCGCGCCGCCGTCGGTGGCGGCGCCGCTTCGCGTGGTCGAGGCGGGGCCGCCGCAGGCGGCGAGGGTGCCCGTGAAGGCGGCGGCCGCACCGACCGCCCCGGAATACCGCAGGAATGCGCGGCGATCGACTCTGGCGGGCGTCCGTCGAGAAGACACAGGAACCTCCGGAACAGGAAGGGACGGCAAGGCGAAGCAGCAGGGACGGGCGGTGGCCGGGCGGCCGGGCGGAGCCGCCGCACGGCCGCTGGACGGCCGCCGGGTGGCTTTCCGGCGCGGGTGAGCCGAACATCGAGAACACCCTGCGCAACATAGGACATCAGATGTCTGATGCCTGGTAGGGTGGACCGTAGTCGTCAGGACGAGAGGGGTCAAGGGGTGGACGCAAGTCGCAACTCCGGCAGCGGGCGGGGGCGCCGTCTGCTGATGCACGAGGTCAGCGAAGGCATCAAACGTTACATCTTGGACAACGGGCTCCGTCCCGGCGACCCTCTGCCGACCGAGAACGAGCTGTGCGAGGCACTGGACGCGAGCCGCTCCAGCATTCGCGAGGCCGTCAAGACCCTGGATGTCCTCGACATCGTCGAGGTGCGCCGCGGCCACGGCACCTACGTGGGGCGGCTCGGGCTGTCGGCGCTGGTGGAGAACCTGACCTTCCGCGGCCTGCTGGACCGCGACGACGACATGCAGCTGATGCTGGACCTGGCGGACATGCGGGAGCTGTTCGAGCGCGGCATGGCCGACCGGATCGTCGCCGCGCTCGACACCGCGGACCTGGACACCCTCGACGGCCTGGTCAGCGACATGGAGGCATCCGGCAGCGGCGACGGGACCGGTTTCGTGGAGGCCGACCGCACCTTCCACGCGCTCCTGGTCGCCCCGCTCGGCAACGAACTGATCGGCCAGCTCTCGGCCGCGTTCTGGGACGTGTACATCATCGTCGCCCCGCACCTGAACGGGATCAGCCGGGCCGACGAGGTCGAGACCGTGCACCACCACCGCCGCATCGTCGAGGCCGCCCGCGCCCGGGACGCGGCGGCCTTCGCCACGGCCGTCTCCGACCACTACACGCCGGTCCGCCGCCGGATCGCGGACGCGCGGACGGCCGGTGCGCAGGACGGCGGAATGCGGGGCGGAACGCAGGACGGCGCAACCCGGGAGGCCGGGGCCGAACAGGCCGCACCGCAGGAGGGAACCCCACGCCGGAAGGCCCCCGCCTCCCGCGAGACCCCGCTCGTCGCGCCCCGGCGCACCAAGCACCGGCTTGACGCCGCCGAAGGCTCCGCCTAGATTCCCGCCGGACAGGGACATCAGACATCAGATGTCCCGCCATCTTCCTCGCGAGGAGCCGGCATGCCCCTGACCGACCTCACCCTGGCGGAGTGCCTGGACTACCGCGCCCGGCAACCCGCGCCCGCCGGATTCGACGCGTTCTGGGCCCGGACCCTCCAGGCGGCCGAACAGGCCGCCCGGCCACCGCGCTTCGACCCGGTGGACGCCGGGCTCGCCGCCGTGCGCGTCCTGGACGTCACCTTCTCCGGGCACGGCGGCGAGCCGGTCCGCGGCTGGCTGCGGCTGCCCGCCGCCCCGGCCGGGGCGCTCGGCTGCGTGGTGGAGTACCTCGGCTACGGCCGCGGCCGCGGCCTGCCGCACGAGAACCTCACCTGGGCCGCGGCCGGCTACGCCCACCTGGTCATGGACACCCGCGGCCAGGGCTGGTCCGCGGCGCCGGGCGCGACCCCCGACAGCGGCGGCAGCGGCGACGGCCCGGTGCCGGGCTTCCTCACCCGCGGCACCGGCCGCCTCGACGACCACTACTACCGGCGGCTGCTCACCGACGCGGTGCGCTGCGTGGCCGCCGCCCGCAGCCATCCCGAGGTCGACCCCGACCGCGTCGTGGTCACCGGCTTCAGCCAGGGCGGCGGCATCGCGCTGGCGGTGGCGGGCCTGGTGCCGGGGCTCGCCGGCGCCATGCCGGACGTCCCGTTCCTGTGCCACATACGGCGCGGCGCCGAGCGCGCCGCGCTGCCGCCGTACACCGAGATCGCCGCCTACCTCGCACTGCACCGGGAGCGCGCCGAAGCCCTGTTCGCCGAGCTGGACCACTTCGACGGCCTGCACTTCGCGCCGCGCGCCACCGCCCCGGCGCTCTTCTCGGTGGCGATGATGGACCAGATCTGCCCGCCCTCCACCTGTTTCGCGGCCTACCACGAGTACGCCGGCCCCAAGGAGGTGGCGGTCTACCACTACAACGGCCACGAGGGCGGCGGCGAGTTCCACCGGGCCCGGCAGCTGGCGTGGGTGCGGGAGCGGCTGGGCACGGGCCCGGCCGCTCCCACACCGGTGCTCAGCGGTCCTGCTGCGCCCAGTCGAGGGTGAAGTCGGCGAAGACGATGCCGCCTGTGTCGCCGATCTCGTACAGGTCGGCGACCGCCCCGCCGCCGAGTACGGCGAGCGTCGAGTAGCCCGCGGCACCGGACTTGACGAGTGCCTGGCGGGGCCAGCTCGCCCCGTCGTCGGAGCTGACCCGCACGGTGAGCTCCGAACGACTGGAGGCGGAGGCGTTGTTGCTCATCACCGCGACCGAGGTCGTCTGCGGCGCGCCGCCCGCACCCACCTGGGTGGGTGCCAGGTACGCGATCTCGTCCGCGTTGCAGCCCGGGTCGACCAGCCCGGAGTTCCAGGCCGGACCGAAGGCGCCGGCCACGTCGGTCGCGCCGGAGGGCGAGGCGTCGCCTGCGGTGGCGTACCAGCGGTTGCCGCCGCTGTTGGAGCGGAGGTTCTGCACCACCTTGCCGTCGCCGCGCTGGAGCACCTTGCTCTCGTTGACGCCGGTGGCGGCCGCGGGGCCGGCGTGCCAGGTGGCGCCGTGGTCGTCGGAGTAGATGTCGGCCGCGTGGTCGACGCCGTCCTGCCGGTAGACGATCGGCTGCACCAGGCGGCCGCTCGCCAACTGGATGCCGTGCCCGGAGGAGGCGAACATCCCCGCCCAGGCCACGTCCTTCACCTGCGGGTTGAGGTCGACCGGGGCACTCCAGGTCGCGCCGCCGTCGGTCGAGGTGATGTAGCGGATGTGCATGGCGGTGGTGTCGGTGGCGGAGTCGGAGCCCGCGGCGGAGCCGTAGTAGCCGACGCCGGGGGCCGGCGAGTAGTTGTCGAACAGGTAGATCGTGCCCTGGCCGCCCGCCGTGCGGTCCACCACCAGGCTCGGGTCGCCGTACCCCTCGCTGGTGGTCGGGGCGTGCAGCACCACCTTCGCCGCGGACCAGGTCGCGCCGCCGTCGGTGCTGCGCCGCATCACCGTCTGGATGTTGTTGTCACCGCCGCCGAGGTCGGCGGAGCTGTCCACCCGCGCATCGGCCACCGCCAGGATCGTGCCGGTGTTGGTCACGGCCATCGCGGGGATGCGGACCGAGGTCGCCGTGCCGGTGTACGTCTCGTACGTCGAGCCGTCGGACGACAGCCGGTTGAGGCCCTGGATCGCGGTCGAGGTGCTGAAGAGCGTCTGCGCGTTCATCCCCGGGGTGCCGCTGGCCAGTCCGCAGGTGGCGGTGCCGGACTCGGTGCGGCTGAAGCCGCTCGCCGTGGTGGTGGTGAAGGAGTAAGCGGTGCCGCTCGCGACCGTCCACAGCAGCGAGTCGTCCGAGGCGCCTGCCGCGACCGTACGGGTCCAGGCGCTGCCGCTGCGGCCGGGCCAGGCGACGGTGAAGTCCTGGGCGGCGGACGAGTGGTTGACCAGCGTCATCCGCAGGACGTTGCCCGGGCAGTCCAGGCTCACCTGCGCACCCAGCGCCGCGCTGCAGTCGAGGGTGCCGGCCGCGGTGGTGTCCAGGCCCTGCGGGGTGGTGACGTGGAAGGAGTAGGCGGTGCCGCTGGTCCGGGTGAAGTACAGGTCGGTGCGGTCGCCGGCCGCGACCGAGGGCGTCCAGGTGCTGCCGCCGTAGGCCACGGTGAACGTGGTCGCCGCCGCGGTCGGGTTGAGCAGTTCCAGCCTGATCCGGCTGCTGTTGCAGTCCTGACTGGCGACCGCCGCCTGCGTGCCGGTGGCGGCGCTGCCGGGCGCCGCGGTGGCCAGCGGCGCGACGAGCACGGCCAGTACGGCGACCAGCAGCAGCACCAGCCGCGGCGGCGAGGTCCTCCGGCGCGGGAGGTGGACGCGGGAGGGGTGCGGAGCGTTCGGGGGTCTTCCGGTCACAGGGTGCTCCTCGGGATGGGGGTGCCGGATCGGCGAACGGGAGGCGGGGGGGCGCTGCGCGGGCACCAACTCCCGCCAGACATATGACGACTGACGAAAGACATCTGATGTCTGTCGTCCAGGGACCCTATGAGCGCCCCGCACCCCCGTCAAGAGCCCCGCCGCCCCGCCCGGCGATCCCTTGGGGGCATGCCGACCAGCGGGGCGGCGCAGCAGGGCGCGCCTCCGGGCCGGACGTCAGGACAGGGGGAACCAGCCCGACAGGCGCTTGGCGATGAGCGGTACGTCGACGGTGTCCTGCGCGACGTCCTCGACGAACGGGCCGGCGACCGAGACGGGCGGCGGGGCGGTACGGGCGGCGGCCCCGTTGAAGCGCAGGAAGACGCGCATCGCGAGCCACGCGGTCCGCTTGTTGCCGTCGATCAGCGCGTGGTTGCGCGCGACGGAATGCATCAGCACCGCCGTCTTCTCGTGGGGCGTGGGATACGGCTCGACGCCGAACACGCTGGTCCGGGGCCGCTCGACCGCCGACACCAGCAGCCCCATGTCGCGCACGCTGCGGTCGGTGCCGTTGACCGCGCGGGCGATCACGTCACGCGCTGCGCGGGGCCGGTTCGAGGATGGCCACGCACTCCATGTGGTGGGTGAAGGGGAAGAGGTCGAAGGCGAGCAGGCGGAGTGGGCGGTAGCCCTCCTCGGCGAACCAGGCGAGGTCCCGCGCCAGGGCGGCCGGGTCGCAGGCGACGTAGGCGACGCGGCGGGCGCCGAGCGCCGCGATCTGCCGCACGGTGTCGTGGCCGGCCCCGGCCCGCGGGGGGTCGAGGACGACCAGGTCGGCCTCGGTGATGCCGGTACGGGGCAGCACCTGCTCGACCTTGCCCTGCTCGATCCTGACCCGCTCCAGGTCCTGGAGGTTGTGCCGGGCGTCCTCGACCGCGCGCTTGGCGGACTCCACGCCGAGCACCGCGCCGCGCTCGCCGACGCGTTCGGCCAGCGCACCGGCGAAGAGCCCGACCCCGCAGTACAGGTCGAGCGCCATGTCGCCCTTGCGCGGCATCAGCCCCTGCATCACCGCTTCCACCAGCACGTCGGCGGCCTTCGGGTGCACCTGCCAGAAGCCGCCGTCGCCGACCCGCCAGGTGCGGCCGGCGGCCCGCTCGCGGACGAAGGGGCGGCCGTGCACCCGGTGCACGGCGTGGTCGCGCTCGCCGATCCGCTGCACCGACACCGGCCGGTCGAGTTCGACGATCGGCAGTCGGCCGCCGGGCCGCGGCGTGAGCACCACCTGCCGGTCGTTCGAGCCGGTGGCGGCGATCGCCTCCACGGAGGCGATCTGCGGCCAGGTGCGGGCCTCGATGCCGAGTTCGCTGACGCCGGGCGCCGCGATCAGGCAGTGGTCGATCACCTCGACGTCGTGCGAGCGGTGGCGGCGCAGTCCGGCCCGGCCCTCGGGGTCGATCGCGTACTGCACGCGGGTGCGCCAGGCGGGCACCGGGGACGCGCCGGCGTCCAGCTCGGCCTGGCTCACCTTGTCCCCGGGCGCGGGCGCCACAGTGCCGTCCCAGCCCGCCTCCTGGGGGGTCAGCCCGGCCAGCCGGGCGAGCTGCTCGGTGAGCACCGCGGCCTTCAGCCGGCGCTGGGCGCCTGGCGTGGCGTGCTGCCAGTCGCAGCCGCCGCAGCGGCCCGGCCCGGAGAAGGGGCAGGGCGGCTCGACCCGGTCCTTGGCCGGCTGGAGCACGGCCACGGCGTCGGCGCGCAGGAAGCGGGCGTCGCGGTCGCCCTCGGTGACGCGGGCGACGACCCGCTCGCCGGGCAGCGTGTGCCGGACGAAGAGCACCTGCCCGGCCTCGGTACGGGCCACGCAGTGGCCGCCGTGCGCGACCGGCCCGACCTCGACCTCGAACTCGTGGCCGACCAGCGAGGGGACGGAATCGGTCTGCATGGCGGCGCTGCTCCTGGGGTGGACGGCGGGGCGGATCACGGGCCGGACGGCGACCGCCCAGTCTACGTGCGTGCGCGGCCGCGCCCGACCGCCCGCGCCCCGGCGCCCCGGGGGCCGTGTTCCAGCCCCTCCGGCGGCCCTCCGAGCCGCTCGGAGCCCCTCCGAGCGGCTCCGGCCCGCCCTACGGCGCCCCGGCCCCCGGTGTCGTGTGCTCGCGCTGGTCGGAGCGCGGCGGTCCGACCGGCCCGCGGCGGATCGACCCGGGCGCGCTCCAGTCCGCCCGGCGGCGGGCCCGTACCCGGGCCGCCTCGGAGGAGTCCAGCTGCCAGGGCACCGAGGTGACCATCACACCGGGGCTGAACAGCAGCCGCCCCTTGAGCCGCAGCGCGCTCTGGTTGTGCAGCAGGTGCTCGTACCAGTGGCCGACGACGTACTCGGGGATGTACACGCTGACCACGTCGCGCGGGCTGTCGCGGCGCAGGCCCTTGACGTAGTCGATGATCGGCCGGGTGATCTCGCGATAGGGCGAGTCGAGGATCTTCAACGGCACGTCGATGCCGCGGCTCTGCCACTCGGCCTGGAGCGCCTTGGTGTCCTCCGGGTCGACGTTGATGCTCAGCGCCTCCAGGCTGTCGGAGCGCATCAGCTTGGCGTACGACAGGGCGCGCAGGGTGGGCTTGTGCAGCTTGGAGACCAGCACGATGGAGTGCACCCGGGAGGGGCGGACGTAGTCGTCGCCAGGCTCTTCCTCGGCGGCGATCTCCTCCGCGACGCGGGTGTAGTGGCGGCGGATGGCGGTCATGGTGGCGTAGAAGACCACCATGCCGAGCACCGCGACCCAGGCGCCGTGGGTGAACTTGGTCAGCAGCACGATCACCAGCACCAGGCCGGTGAGGAAGGCGCCGAAGGTGTTGATCGCGCGGGAGCGGTGCATGTGGCGCCGCTTGGCCGGGTCGGTCTCGGTGCGCAGGTGCCGGTTCCAGTGCCGGACCATGCCGGTCTGGCTGAGCGTGAAGGAGACGAACACGCCGACGATGTAGAGCTGGATCAGCCGGGTGGAGTTCGCACCGTAGATGTAGACCAGCACCGCGGCGAAGCCGGCCAGCAGCACGATGCCGTTGGAGAAGGCGAGCCGGTCGCCGCGGGTGTGCAGTTGCCGGGGCAGGTAGCGGTCCTGGGCGAGGATCGAGCCGAGCACCGGGAAGCCGTTGTAGGCGGTGTTCGCGGCCAGGAAGAGCACCAGCGCGGTGACCGCGGCCAGGAAGACGAAGGGGATCGAGTTGTGTCCGAAGACCGCCCCGGCGACCTGGGCGATCACCGGGTCCTGGGTGTAGCCGGTACCGATCGGCTTGCCGTGGCTGAGCAGGTCGGTGGCCGGGTTCTCGGCCATCCGCACGTGGGTGTTCATCGCCAGCGCGATGATCCCGCAGAACATGGTGACCGCGAGCAGGCCCATGGCGGCCAGCGTGGTGGCGGCGTTCTTCGACTTGGGCTTGCGGAACGCCGGCACGCCGTTGCTGATCGCCTCCACGCCGGTGAGCGCGGCGCACCCGGAGGAGAAGGCGCGCAGCAGCAGGAAGATCAGCGCGAAGCCGCCGAGCCCTGGGGACTCGGCGTGGATCGTGTAGTGCGCGCTGGGCGCGCTCATGTCATGCCCGGTGGCGATCTTGACGATGCCCCACGCGATCATGCAGAACACGCCGAAGACGAACGCGTAGGTCGGGATGGCGAAGATCGAGCCGGACTCCCGCACCCCGCGCAGGTTCATCAGCATCAGCACCACGATCATGCCGACCGCGCCGAGCACCTTGTGCGTGACGAAGAACGGGACCGCGGAGCCGAGGTTCTCGATCCCGGAGGCGACCGACACCGCGACGGTGAGCACGTAGTCGACCATCAGCGCGCTGGCGACGGTCAGTCCCGCCTTCGGGCCCAGGTTGGTGGTGGCGACCTCGTAGTCGCCGCCCCCGGAGGGGTAGGCGTGGACGTTCTGCCGGTAGGACGCGACCACCGTGAACATCAGTACGACCACCGCGACCGCGATCCACGGGCTGAAGTGGTAGGCGGAGACGCCGGCGATCGAGAGGACGAGGAGCACCTCGCCGGGCGCATAGGCGACCGAGGAGAGCGGGTCGGAGGCGAAGACGGGGAGCGCGAGCCGCTTGGGCAGCAGCGTCTCGCCCAGCCTGTCGCTGCGCAACGCCCGGCCGATCAGAATCCGTTTCGGCAGGTCGGTCAGTTTGGACACCCCGCGATGTTAAGGGATGTCCCCGGCCCCCGTGCGTCCGAGTGCCGCACCGAGTGTGAAGAACCTGCGTCCGGCGCCCGCACGGAACTTCTGCGGGCCCGCGGCCCTGTGTAGCTTTGGGCGCGGTCCGAGACTTCGAGGCACGGTCTGAGAGTCTTGGACCAAATTGTGTTGGCAGCCGGAAGGACGGTCGTGCACGTCGTGATTATGGGATGCGGGCGAGTGGGTTCCGCTCTCGCGCACTCCCTCGAACAGCATGGTCATACGGTCGCGGTGGTCGACCAGGACCCGACGGCTTTCCGCCGCCTGGGGTCCGGGTTCGGCGGGCGCCGGGTGACCGGAGTCGGGTTCGACCAGGACACGCTGCGCGAGGCCGGTATCGAGGAAGCGGGCGCCTTCGCGGCCGTGAGCAGCGGCGACAACTCCAACATCATCGCGGCCCGGGTGGCCCGCGAGATGTTCGGCATCGAGAACGTGGCGGCCCGGATCTACGACCCCAAGCGCGCCGAGGTCTACCAGCGCCTGGGCATCCCGACCGTCGCCACGGTGCGCTGGACCGCCGACCAGATGCTGCGCCGGCTGCTCCCCTCGGGCGCGGAGCCGCTGTGGCGCGACCCCAGCGGCGGGGTGCAGCTCGCCGAGGTGCACACCTCCACCGCGTGGATCGGCCACAAGGTGAGCCGGCTCCAGGAGGAGACCGGAGTCCGTGTGGCCTTCATCACGCGCCTCGGCGAGGCCATGCTGCCGACCTCCGAGACGGTGCTCCAGGAGGGCGACCTCGTGCACGTCATGATGCGCACCGACGGAGTGGCCGCGGTGGAGGCGGCGTTCGCCGCGGGACCCGAGGGAGAGCAGTCATGAGGGTCGCCATCGCGGGAGCCGGTGCGGTCGGCCGCTCCATCGCCGGGGAACTGCTGGAGAACGGCCACGAAGTGCTGCTGGTCGACAAGAACCCGACCTCGATCTCCGTGGAGCGGGTGCCGCAGGCGGAGTGGCTGCTCGCCGACGCCTGCGAGATCACCTCGCTGGACGAGGCCGCGCTCCAGCGCTGCAACGTGGTGATCGCCGCCACCGGCGACGACAAGGTCAACCTGGTCGTCTCGCTGCTGGCCAAGACCGAGTACGGCGTCCCGCGGGTGGTCGCGCGCGTCAACAACCCCAAGAACGAGTGGCTCTTCAACGAGTCCTGGGGGGTGGATGTCGCCGTGTCCACGCCGCGCCTGATGTCGGCGCTGGTCGAGGAGGCGGTGAGCGTCGGCGACCTGGTCCGGCTGCTGCGATTCAGCCAGGGTGACGCGAACCTCGTGGAGTTGACGCTGCCGGAGGAGGCCGCGCTGGTGGGCACCCGGGTCGGTGACGTGGAGTGGCCGACCGACACCTCGCTGGTGACGATCATCCGCGGCAACCGGGTGCTCACCCCCGCCAGGGACGACGCCCTGGAGGCGGGCGACGAGCTGCTGTTCGTCGCCGCACCGCACCGCGAGGAGCAGCTGGAGGACCTGCTGTCGGTCCAGGACGCCGACAAGGAGTAGCGCCCGGCCCGAGGGGGCGCCGGGCGCGCGGTCAGGACGACGCGGACGCCTGGCGCTCCTTCTCGGCCTTCTCCGCCTTCTCGGCCGCCTCCATCTCCGCGATCACGTCGATCGGCGGCGGCGCCTTCACCAGGAAGATCCAGGTGAGGTAGACCGACAGCAGGAACGGCGGGATGCCCAGCGCCACCTTGACCCAGCCGAGCTGGGTGGCGTTGCCCCACCAGTACAGCGGGAAGAGGATCGCGGACTTCGCGAGCAGGATCAGCCCCCACGCCCAGCTCGCCTTGGTGTAGGCGCGCAGCCGGCCCGGGTTGCGGGTGCGCCAGGAGAGGTTCTCCTTGAAGATCGGCCCGAGGATCAGGCCGAGGAGCGGCACCTTGGCGGCGGCGGTGACGATGTAGGCGACGGCGAGGCCGAGCGTGTAGAGCATGCCCGGCAGGTAGAAGTTCTTCGCGTTGCCCGACATCATCGCGAAGACCGCGCCGAAGGCGACCCCGAACACCCCGCTGAAGGCGTGCTTGAGGGTGTCGCGCCGCAGCAGCCGGGCGGCGCCCATCACGACGGACAGCGCGAGCGAGGCGACGGCGGAGATCTTGATGTCGTGGTCGACCGTGTAGATCGCCACGAAGACCAGCCCGGGCACGGTGGTCTCCACCATGCCGCGCACGCCGCCGAACGCCTCGAAGAGCGCCGCCTCGGTGACCGCGCGGGCCGCCTCGTCGGTGCCCGGCGGCTGGTCGGCGCCCACCGTCTGGTCCGTGTTGTCGATCGACGTCACCTGGTTCACTCCTGTCCGACCGGACGCAGTTCGTACTTGGGGTTGAACAGCACCGGACGGCCCCGGTTCATCGAGATCCGTCCGGACGCGATGATCATGCGTCCGGGTTCTATGCCGACGATGCTGCGGCGCCCCAGCCACACCACGTCGAGTGCGGCCGAACCGTCGAACAGCTCGGCTTCCAGTGCGGGCACGCCGGCCCGGGGACGGAGCGTGACCGTACGCAGCGTACCGGTCACCGACACGATCTGCCGGTCCGAGCAGTCGGAGATCCGCGTGCAGCCGACCTCGAGGGCCTGCTGCCGCAGTTCCTCGGAGTGCAGTTCCTCCTGCGAGGAGGACAGCCGGTCGAGCATGCGGCGAAAGCGGCCCGCGGGCCGATCGGGACGGATGCCACCACTCATGCCGCCAAGGGTACCGGGATGTCCGCGCGGGACCAGAGCCCGGAACCCGCCTGCGTACGGCCGGGGCCGGGCACCGCGGCTACGGCTTCCCCGTCCCCTCGCCCGGGGCGGCGTCCGCGCCCTCGTCGGCATCCGCGCCCGGGGCGGTGTCCTGACCGGCGTCGACGATCCGCCCGTCGCGCAGTTCCAGCACCCGGTCGGCCAGCGCCAGCAGCTGCGTGTCGTGCGTGGCGACCAGCGCGGTCACTCCCTCGCTGCGGACCACCGCGCGCAGCAGCTCCATCACCGCGAGCCCGGTGTCCGCGTCGAGCTGGCCGGTGGGCTCGTCGGCGATCAGCAGCACCGGGCGGTTGGCGAGGGCGCGGGCGATCGCCACGCGCTGCTGCTGGCCGCCGGACAGCTCCCCCGGCCGCTGCGCGGCGTGCTCGGCCAGCCCCACCAGGCCCAGCAGCAGCGCGACCCGCTCCTCGCGCTCGCGGGCCGGGGTCCTGCGCAGCCGCATCGGCACCCCGACGTTCTCGGCCGCGGTCAGGATCGGGATCAGCCCGAAGGACTGGAAGACGAAGCCGATCCGGTCGCGGCGCAGCGCCAGCAGCTCGTCGTCGCCGAGCCCGGCCAGGTCCGTGCCGTCGACGGTGATCCGCCCGCCGTCGGGCGTGTCCAGGCCGCCGACCAGGTTGAGGATCGTGGTCTTGCCGGACCCGGAACGGCCCTTGAGCGCGACCAGTTCACCGCGCGGCACCCGGAAGGACACCCCGCGCAGCGCCGCCACCGCGGTGTCGCCCGAGCCGTAGGTGCGGCGCAGGTCCTCGACGACGACCATGTCCCCGTCGGCCGCCGCCGGCTCCGCCACGGCGACGGCGGACCCGGTCGCGGCTGCTGCCGCCCGGTCGCGGTCGGTGGACTGCTCGCTCATCGGTGCTCCTCCCCCGGTGCCGGCCCGCCCCCTGGTCGCGCCGCGCCACGCTGTGCCGGCAGCCCCCGGCCGCCGCGTATCCCGTACCGTACGCCGCGCGCGGGCCGAATCCAGCCGGGCGGCCGATAACGATCCCGAAGGGCCCGCGGAAACGACGCACCCGGCTGCCGTACGCGACGGCGGCCGGGTGCGCGGGGCTGAGCGCGGCGGTTCAGTGCAGCTCGGTGATCTCCGGGCCGCGCCGCATCGGGTCGATGCCGTCGCCGAACTTCGACGGCTCGCCCTGCTCGGCCGCGGCGCCGTCGGGCACCATCTGCGCGTCGTTGGGGAGTTTGAGCACGATCGGGTCGCGGGGCGCCATCGGGGCCTCGCCGCGCAGCACGACGGTGTCGCGGAAGACCGACTCCAGCACGCCGGCCGCGGCCGGCTGCACCGCGCCCTGGCCGGAGATGACACCGCGCAGGAACCAGCGCGGGCCGTCGCAGCCGACGAAGCGCACGAGCTGCACCCCGTTGGTGCCGTCGGGCAGCTGGACCGGCACCTGCGCGCGCAGCTCCCAGCCGAGCGGACCTTCGACCTCGTCGACGACGCCGCCCTGCTGGGTGATGCCCGAGGCGATCTCCTCGCGCACCTCGCCCCAGATGCCCTCGGACTTCGGGGCGGCGAACGCCTGGAGCTGGACGGCGCTGTCGCGCAGGACCACGGTCGCGGCGACGATGGACTCGCCGGCCACCTCGACCCGCAGTTCCATGCCCTCGACGCCGGGCACGAACAGGCCGCCGAGGTCGACCCGGCCCTCGCCGGGCTCCTGGACCTCGCTGATGTCCCAGGGGCCGTCGGGCCGCGGGGCGGGCGGGAGGTTGTACCCGGGCGACTCCTCGGAGTCGTCCGGCTCCGCGGCGTCCTCGGCCGAGTCCTCCGGGCCCTCGGCCTCGTCGAGCTCGTCGATGGCGTCTTCGCGCTCCTTGCGACGACGGAACACGGTCACTGTCCTTCCCGGTCGCTGCCGACCGATGCGTATCCGTTGCTGGACGTGCCCGCCGACGGTGTCTGCACCGCGGCGTGACCCCCCGTGGAGCCGAAGCCCCCCGCGGCCCTGGCAGATCCCGGCAGTTCCGCGACCTCGTGGAAGCGGACCCGTTCGACCTGCTGGACGACCAGTTGGGCGATCCGGTCGCCCGGCTGGAACCTGACGGTCTCGCGCGGGTCGAGATTGACCACGATCACCTTGATCTCCCCACGGTACCCGGCATCGACCGTTCCCGGGGCATTCACCATCGCGACCCCGCAGCGCGCGGCGAGGCCCGAGCGGGGGTGGACGAAGGCCGCGTAGCCGTCCGGCAGTGCGAGGGAGATGCCGGTGGGCAGCACCGCCCGCTCGCCGGGCGCGAGTTCGGCGGCCTCGGTGGTGATCAGGTCGGCGCCGGCGTCTCCGGGGTGCGCGTAGGCGGGGACGGGCACCGACGGGTCGAGCCGGCGCAGCAGCACGTCGACGGGCGGCTTGCTCATGGGTTCACCTCGAAGGCGCGGGCGACCTTGACCTGGTCGGGGTCGGACAGTGCGGCCTGGATCTCGTCGGGGCGGCCGTTGCTGGTGAAGTGGTCGATCTTGACCTCGACGAAGAGCGCGTCGGCGCGGACGGCGACCGGGCCGTCGGGCCCGCCGATCCGGCCGACGGCGCTGCTGTAGATCTTGCGGCCGTCCACCGCGGTGCAGCGCGCGGACAGGTGCAGCGTCGCGCCGACCGGGACCGGCCGGACGAAGTCCGACTCCAGCCGCCCGGTCACCGCGATGACCCGGAGTATCCAGCTCAGCGAGCCGAGCGTCTCGTCCAGCGCGGTGGCGAGCACCCCGCCGTGCGCGAGGCCGGGCGCACCCTGGTGGGCGGGCTGGACGGTGAACTCCGCGGTGACGCTGACGCCTTCGCCGGCCCTGGCCGCCAGGTGCAGCCCGTACGGCTGGCTTTCACCGCAGCCGAAGCAGTGCTCGTAGTGCGCGCCGAGCAGTTCGCCGGGCGCGGGCGCCTCGGGGTGGCGTACGGGCGCGACGGCGCCGGGGGGCGGCACCAGACTCGATCGGCCCGGGTTGGGGGGTGTTGTGGCTGCACTCACGCCGCAGACCTTATCGCGCGAAGGTGTGAGCGCCCCCGGTTCGCGGCGACCCCGCCTCGCCCGTACCCGGGCCCGCGTCCGCGGGCGGGCGTGGGACGCTTGTGCCATGTCCGTTTCGCAGCCTTACGACGAACGCCTCACCGTGCCGCGCTCCTGGTGGTTCATGGCCGTCGGCGCCGGGGTCGGCCTGGCGCTGGTGTTCTTCCCCTTCGGTGTGCTCGCGATGCTCGGCGGGTTGGTGGTGGGCGGCGCGCTGGCGATGATGACGGTCAGCTCGTACGGGTCCGCGCGCATCCGCGTGGTGGCCGGGTCGCTGGTCGCCGGCAAGGCCCGCATCCCGCTGGAGGCGCTGGGCGACGCGCTGGTGCTCGACCCGGCGGAGGCGGTGGCCTGGCGGTCGTACAAGGCGGACCCGCGGGCGTTCATGCTGCTGCGGTCGTACGTGCCGACGGCGGTGAAGGTCGAGGTGACCGATCCGGCGGACCCGACGCCGTACGTCTACTTGTCGACGCGTTCGCCGAAGCGGCTCGCGGAGGCGCTGAACAGCCTCAGGACGGCCGGGCGGGCGGTCTAGGCGAGCGGGGCTCGCGGGCGGGCGCCGAGGGGCTCACAGGGCCCTGTGGCGCGCTCGCCGGGGGCGGTCTAGCCGCCGGTGCCGGTGGGCGCGGGGGCGTCCGTGAGCGGCGGCCACGGAAGCTGGTGCGCGCGCAGGTCCTTGCGGACCCGGTGGGCGAGTTTGCGGGTGTCGCGCCGGTTCATCACCGCGCCGACGGCGGCGCCGATCATGAACGGGGTCAGGGCGGGCATGTGCCGCAGGCTGCGGCGCATCAGCCGCTGGCGCATCTCGCGCTTCATGCCGCTGCCGAGGGCCACGTTGAGGGTCGAGGGCCGCAGCGCGTCGATACCGCGCTGCTCGGTCCACGACCACAGGTACGCGGTGGCCCGCTGGCGGACGGTGCCGGGCGCGCGCAGGCCGTAGACCTCGTGCAGCTCGGCGATGAGCTTGTACTCCACGGCGGCCACGCCCAGGGTCTCGGTGGCCAGTTCGGTCGGCATGGCGGGCGGCACCGGCAGCATGGCGGCAGCGCCCACACCGGCGCCCACCGTCATGGTGCCCTTCACCGCGGCCGCGATCAGCCGGTCGGCGATCTCGTCCGGGCCCAGCCCGGGGAACTGGGCGCGCAGGGTGGCCAGTTCGCGCACCGGGATGCGCGGAGCGGTCTCGATGAGCCGCTCGGCGACCGACGTCATCCCGGCCCTGGCCAGCCGGCCGCTCGCGCGTGCTCCACCGCCGACGCCCCGTGTGACCCCGCGGGCGGTCGCGGCCGCGAGCGAGGCCGCACGGCCCCGCTCGACGTTCCCTCTCTTCTCCTCCGGTGTGCCGGTCACGGCGCCGACCGGTCAGGCCGCGCAGTCGCGGCAGATGGGGTTGCCGTTCTTCTCCGCGGCGAGCTGGCTCCGGTGGTGCACCAGGAAGCAGCTCATGCAGGTGAACTCGTCGGCCTGCCGGGGCAGCACGCGGACCGACAGCTCCTCGTTGGAGAGGTCGGCGCCGGGCAGCTCCAGGGACTCGGCCTGGTCGAACTCGTCGACGTCGACCGCGGAGGTCGACTTCTCGTTCCGCCGGGCCTTCAGCTCCTCGATGCTGTCCTCATTGACGTCATCGTCGGTCTTGCGTGGGGTGTCGTAATCCGTAGCCATTTCGCTCTCCCCCTGTGGGTGTCTGTGGTGTCTCCAGCGCACGTAACGCGCGGGAGGCCGGACTTGTGCCCGACCCGAGGCGGAGATTTTGCCTCACATCAAGGCTCGTTACTCAATCGACACCCAATGACGCCCCCGAAGAGGTGATCACCGAGGTGGCCGATCATGGTCCGCGGCGGCCTGAAAGCCCTCCGCCAGGGATGCCTCTCCGTGTACTTCCCGTGATCATGACCTGCGGAAACATGGAATTTGCCGCCGTTTCTCCCAGATCTGTGCTCACCGAGCGTACACACTGCAAGAGATCCGTGTGCAATCGATCACAGGTGCGGCACGGCCGCGCCAGAAGTGTCGATTACTCGCAAAGCGAACAGCATCCCGGCCGGCCCGGCGTGGCGCTGCCCGCCCGGGCGTGACGCGCTTCACAGCTCACATCGGGATCGCGACCCGCATGACCAGGCCGCCTCCCTCACGCGGCTCGGCGGCGATCACCCCGCCGTGGGCTCTGGCGACCGAGCGGACGATGGACAGCCCCAGCCCGACGCCCTTGTCGCTGCCCGTGCGCTCGGTGCGCAGCCGGCGGAAGGGCTCGAACATGTTGTCCACCTCGTACGCGGGCACCACCGGTCCGGTGTTCGCCACCACCAGCAGCGCCTGGCCGTGCTCCGCGCTGGTGGTCACATCGACCCAGCCGCCCTCGGACACGTTGTAGCGCACGGCGTTCTGCACCAGGTTCAGCGCGATCCGCTCCAGCAGCACGCCGTTGCCCTGCACGACCGCGGGAGCCAGCGACTCGCGCAGCGCCACGCCCTTGTCCGCGGCCTCCCCGCGGCTTTGCTCCAGCGCTCTGGAGGCCGCCTCGGCCAGGTCGACGGGCTTGCGGTCCACGATCTCGTTCTCGCTGCGGGCCAGCAGCAGCAGGCCCTCGACCAGCTGCTCGCTGCGCTCGTTGGTGGCCAGCAGCGTCTTGCCCAGCTGCTGGAGGTCCGGCGAGGCGTTCGGGTCGGCGAGCTGCACCTCCAGCAGGGTGCGGTTGATCGCCAGCGGGGTGCGCAGCTCGTGCGAGGCGTTGGCGACGAAGCGGCGCTGGGCGGTGAAGGAGCGCTCCAGCCGGTCCAGCATGCCGTCGAAGGTGTCGGCCAGCTCCTTCAGCTCGTCGTCGGGCCCGTCCAGCTCGATGCGGCGCTTGAGGTCGGAGCCGACCACGCCGCGCGCGGTGCGGGTGATCCGGCCGAGCGGCGCCAGCACCCGGCCGGCCATCACGTAGCCGAAGGCGAAGGCGACCACGGCCAGGCCGATCAGGGCCAGCAGCGACCGCTTGAGCAGGGTGCCCAGCGCCTCGTCGCGCTGGTGCTGCATACAGGCGTTGATCGCGTTGATCACCTGGTCGTTGGTGGTCTGCGGGGTGACCTGCACACAGCTGCCCGCGACCGAGCGGATCTGGATGCCGGCGATCTCGAACGGCAGCTCGGCGCCCTTGTGGATCGCCTGTGCCGCCAGCAGGTAGATGATCCACAGCAGCACGACGCCGGCGATCAGGAACATCCCCCCGTACAGCACGGTGAGGCGTATCCGGATCGTGGGCCGCAGCCAGGGCGGCCGGTTCTCGGCGGGCGCGGGGTCCCAGGTCGGGCGCGGCGGCGCGGACGGCCGGGTCGGCGTCGGCCCCACGGGGCCCGGGGAGGAGGGGTGGGCCATGGCGGATCAGATCCGGTAGCCGGAGCCGGGCACCGTGACGATCACCGGCGGCTCGCCGAGCTTGCGGCGCAGGGTCATCACGGTCACCCGCACCACGTTGGTGAACGGGTCGGTGTTCTCGTCCCACGCCTTCTCCAGCAGCTGCTCGGCGGAGACCACCGAGCCCTCGCTGCGCATCAGGACCTCCAGGACGGCGAACTCCTTGGGCGCGAGGTGGACCTCCCTGCCGTCGCGGAACGCCTCCCGGCGGTTGGGGTCCAGCCGGATGCCGGAGCGCTCCAGCACCGGCGGCAGGGCCGTCGTGGTCCGCCGCCCGAGCGCGCGCACCCGGGCGGTCAGCTCGGTGAAGGCGAACGGCTTGGGCAGGTAGTCGTCGGCGCCCAGCTCCAGGCCCTCGACCCGGTCGCTCACATCGCCCGCCGCGGTGAGCATGAGCACCCGGGTCGGCATGCCGAGGCCGACGATCTGGCGGCACACCTCGTCACCGTGCACCACCGGCAGGTCGCGGTCGAGCACCACCACGTCGTAGTCGTTGACGCCGATCCGCTCCAGGGCGGCACCGCCGTCGTAGACCACGTCGACGGCCATGGCTTCGCGCCGCAGGCCGGTGGCAACCGCATCGGCGAGCAGTTGCTCGTCCTCGACGACCAGTACGCGCAAGGCGCTGTCCTTCCGTGAGCTGTGGGAATCTTCATCCATCCTGCACCGGGCCCCCGTAAATCGGCGGTAAGGGGGAGGGCCCGCGGGCCCGAGGGGTGGGACGCCGCGGACCGGTGGACGGGACGCCGCGAAGGGGTGGAAATTCGTTTCCGCGGGTGAGGTTTCCGGGTCCGGCGGGGTGGGGAGGACGGCTTTACACCCACCCACCACGCCTTGCCCCGCGCTTCCCGCGCGAGGGCGACGGGCTTGACACTCGCGTGTCAACGGAGACGACGAGGGGGCGCACCATGGACGCGTTCACGAATGGCATCCTCCAGCGCATACACAGCACGGAGTCCGATCTGCGCCGGGCCCGGGAGACGGGCGACGACTTCCTCGCCGAGGTCGAGCAGGGTGAGCTGGACGACCTGCGCCGCCTGGCCGCCGAGCACGGGGTGGACGTACGGCCCAAGGTCGCCTGAACCTCCGGCTCCCCAAGCCGCACGCCCCGGCCGCCAGGAAGGCGCCGGGGCGTTCGCATGCCCGGCCGGACCCGCCGCGCTCGGCGAACGGGGACGGCGAAGGGCCCGCTCAGGGGCGTACCAGGGGGTCTGTACGCCCGTGTGCGGGCCCGCCGCCCGGTCCGGGACCGATCAGTCGTGCCAGGCGCCCAGCTCGTCCAGGCGGCGCTGGAGCGGCTCGAAGAGCCCGGGCGGGGCGGCCACGGCCAGCTCACCGGACGGCGGCTCGCCCGGCCGCCCGCCGGTCAGCGCCCCGGCCTCCCGGGCGAAGAGGTCGCCGGCCGCCAGGTCCCAGGGGTTCAGGCCCCGCTCGTAGTACGCGTCCAGGCGGCCGCAGCCGACGTCCGCGAGGTCGATGGCCGCCGAACCGGCCCGGCGGATGTCGCGGACCTGCGGCAGCAGCCCCTTGATCACCTCGGCCATCGCGACCCGGCGCTCGCGCAGGTAGCTGAAGCCGGTGGCGACGAGCGCGTGCTCGAAGTCCGGCGCCGGGCGGCAGTGCGCCCGCACCCCGGCCACGTACGCGCCGCCGCCGCGCACCGCCTGGTAGGTCTCGCGGCGCATCGGCGCCTCCACGACGCCCACGACGGTCTGCCCGTCGCGCTCCGCGGCGATGCTCACCGACCAGGAGGGCAGGCCGTAGAGGTAGTTCACGGTGCCGTCGAGCGGGTCGATCACCCAGCGCACCCCGCTGGTGCCCGGGCTGCTCGCGCCCTCCTCGCCCAGGAAGCCGTCGTCGGGGCGCAGCCGCCCGATGTACGCGGTGATCAGCTTCTCGGCGGCGATGTCCATCTCGGTCACGACGTCGATCGGGCTGGACTTGGTGGCGGCCACGCCCAGGTCCGCGGGACGGCCGTCACGCAGCAGCGCGCCGGCCCTGCGGGCCGCCTCCAGCGCGATCGCCAGCAATTCGGCGTCCTCACCGGTGGCGGCGGGACCGGCGGCGGGCGCGTCCTGCTCCGCCGCGCCGTTGGCAGATGTGCTCATTCCGGTCTCCTCAGTCGGTTCCTGCGGCGGCGGGCCGGCTCGGCCGGCCCCGGTCGGCGGCCGGGCAGCAGCCCGCGGGGCACACGTCGTGGCTCGGGCCCAGCCGCCCGAGCGCGCAGCGGACCGGCGCCAGGCCCCGCTCGGTCGCCGCGCGCTCCAGCACCAGCTCGCGCACCGCGGCGGCGAAGCGCGGGTCGGCGCCCACGGTGGCGGCGCGGCTGACCGGCAGCCCGAGCTCGGCTGCCTTGGCCGCGGCCTCAGTGTCGAGGTCGTACTTGACTTCCATGTGGTCCGAGACGAAGCCGATCGGCACCATGACCACCGCGGGCGCGCCGTCGGCGTGCTCGCTCTCCAGGTGGTCGCAGATGTCCGGCTCCAGCCACGGGATGTGCGGGGCGCCGGAGCGCGACTGGTAGACCAGCTGCCAGTCGCGGTCGGTGCCGGTGGCCTGCCGGACGCGGTCGGCGACCAGCCGGGCCGTCTCCAGGTGCTGCGCGACGTACGCGCCGCCGTCGCCGTGGGCGGCGACCGGTCCGGAGGTGTCGGCCGCGGCGGTGGGGATGGAGTGCGTGGTGAAGGCCAGGCGCGCGCGGTCGCGGACGTCGGCGGGGAGCGCGGCGAGCGCGGCGAGGGTGTTGTCGACCATCGGCTCCACGAAGCCCGGGTGGTTGAAGTAGTGCCGCAGCTTGTCCACCCGCAGCGCCGGGCGGCCCTCCTCGGCGAGGACGGCCAGCGAGGCGGCGAGGTTCTCCCGGTACTGGCGGCAGCCGGAGTACGACGCGTAGGCGCTGGTGGCCAGCACCAGCACCCGGCGGTGCCCGGCGTCGGCGATCTCGCGCAGCGCGTCGGTCAGGTAGGGCGCCCAGTTCCGGTTGCCCCAGTAGACGGGCAGGTCGACGCCCTGGTCGGCGAACTCCTTGCGGAGCGCGGCCAGCAGCTCGCGGTTCTGCTCGTTGATCGGGCTGACCCCGCCGAACAGGAAGTAGTGCTTGCCGACCTCCTTCAACCGCTCGCGCGGGATGCCGCGCCCCCGGGTGACGTTCTCCAGGAACGGCACCACGTCGTCCGGGCCCTCCGGCCCGCCGAAGGAGAGCAGCAGCAGGGCGTCGTAGGGGCCGGTGTCCGGTCCGTTCGGCGCCGCGGGTCGGTCCGGCGCGGCGTTCGGGTCACGCTGATCAGGCATGCCTCCGATCCTGCCACCTCGCCCCGCCCCGCCCGGCGCCCGGGCTCCGCGGAACTCCGTGGAACTCCGTGGAACTCCGTGGAACTCCGTGGAACTCCGTGGAACTCCGCAGAAAAACGACTTGCCGCGCTCCGTAAGCTGTACTCGCCAGCTCTGTTCCTTACGCGGGACCCCCTACCGTCCTGCCTGTCCCGACGGCGACGACGCCGGGGAGCGCCACGTGACCAGCCCCTACCGCGCGATCTACCGGACCCCGGGCGCCATGGCGTTCAGTGTGGCCGGGCTGGTCGGCCGGATGCCCCTGTCGATGCTCGGCATCGGCATCGTGACGATGGTCTCCCAGGTGACCGGGCGGTACGGCCTGGCCGGCGCGCTGTCGGCCACCCTGGCGCTGTCCGGCGCCGTGACCGGGCCGCGCATCTCCCGGCTGGTCGACCGCCACGGGCAGCGGAGGGTGCTGCGCCCGGTCTGCGCGGTGACGGTGGTGTCGGTGGCCGGGCTGCTGGCCTGCACCTGGGCGGGCGCGCCGGACTGGGCGTACTTCGTGTGCGTGCTGGGCGCCGGCACCACCCCGAGCACCGGCGCGATGGTGCGGGCCCGCTGGTCGGAGCTGCTGCGCGACACCCCGGAGCAACTGCACACCGCGTACTCGGTCGAGGCGGTCGTCGACGAGATCGTCTTCATCGTCGGCCCGATCCTGTCGGTGGGCCTGAGCACCGGCTGGTTCGCCGAGGCCGGGCCGCTGCTGGCGGCGGTGTTCCTGGCCGCGGGGGTGCTGGCGCTGACCGCGCTGCGCGGCACCGAGCCGGTACCGCACCCCGACGCGCACCGGGCCGGCGGCTCGGTGCTGGCCGCGCCGGGGCTCGCGGTGCTGGTCGGGGTCTTCGTCGGCACCGGCGCGATGTTCGGCGCGGTGGAGGTGGTCACCGTCGCGTTCGCCGACGAGCGCGGCCACAAGGCGCTGGCGAGCGTGGTGCTGGCCACCTACGCGCTCGGTTCGTGCGTCGCGGGGCTGGTGTTCGGGCTGAGTCGGCCGCGCGGGACCGTCGCCGGCCGGTTCCGGGCGGGCATCGCGCTGATGGCGGTGAGTATGATCCCGCCACTACTGGTCGGGAGTCTCCACTTCCTGGCCTTGGCGCTGTTCGTCTCCGGCCTGACCATCGCCCCCACGATGGTGAACGCGATGGGCCTGGTCGAACAGCTGGTACCCCGGGGGCGGTTGACCGAGGGCATCACGTGGACCAGCACGGGTCTCGCGGTCGGCGTCGCCGCGGGCGCCGCGCTCGCCGGTCGGGTGATCGACACGCACGGTGCCTCGGCCGCCTACTGGGTGAGCACCTCCGCCGCGGTCTTCGCGGCGGCGGTGGCGTTCCTCGGCTACCGCCGGCTGCGGCCGGCACCGGATCGGGAGGAGCACGACCACGATGGGCCGGACCGCAAGCGCACTGAGGACCAGCGACGGCAGGACGGCGCCCGCGAGGGCGAGGGAGTGGCGTAACTGGGCGGGCAACGTCCGCGCGCGCCCCGGGCGGGTCGCCGCGCCCGCCTCCGTCGACGAACTCGCCGCGGCCGTGCGGAAGGCCGCCGCCGACGGGCTGCGGGTGAAGGCGGTCGGCTCCGGCCACTCCTTCACCGCGGCCGCGGCCACCGACGGGCTGCTGGTGCGGCCCGAAGGCCTGACCGCGATCCGGTCGATCGACGCCGCGGCCGGCACCGTGACGGTGGAGTCGGGGGTGCAACTGCGGCAGCTCAACGCGGCGCTGGCCGGCGCCGGGCTGTCGCTGCGGAACATGGGCGACATCATGGCGCAGACGGTGGCCGGCGCCACCAGCACCGGCACCCACGGCACCGGCCGCGACTCCGGCTCGATCGCCGCGCAGCTGACCGCGCTGGAACTGGTCACCGCCGACGGGTCGGTGCTGCGCTGCTCGGCCGGCCAGCACCCGGAGGTCTTCGCCGCCGCCCGGGTCGGGCTGGGCGCGCTCGGCGTGGTCAGCGCCCTCACCTTCGCCGTCGAGCCGCTGTTCCTCCTCACCGCCCGCGAGGAGCCGATGACCTTCGACCGGGTCACCGCGGACTTCGACCGGCTCGTCGCGGAGAACGAGCACTTCGAGTTCTACTGGTTCCCGCACACCGAGGGCTGCACCACCAAGCGCAACAACCGCACCGCCGGCCCGGCCGCCCCGGTGCCCGCGCTGCGCGGCTGGATCGACGACGAACTGCTGTCCAACGGCGTGTTCCAGGCCGCCTGCGCGCTGGGGCGGGTCGCCCCCGCGGCGATCCCCGGGATCGCGAGGCTCTCCAGCCGCGCGCTGTCCGCCCGGACGTACACCGACATCCCCTACAAGGTCTTCACCAGCCCGCGCCGGGTGCGGTTCGTGGAGATGGAGTACGCGGTGCCGCGCGAGGCCGCGGTGCCGGTGCTGCGGGAGTTGAAGGCCATGGTGGAGCGCTCGGACCTGCGGGTCAGCTTCCCGGTGGAGGTGCGGGTGGCGCCGGCCGACGACATCGCGCTGTCCACCGCGTCGGGCCGGGACAGCGCCTATGTCGCGGTGCACATGTACCGCGGCAGCCGCTACCAGGAGTACTTCACCGCGGTCGAGCGGATCATGGTGGCGGCCGGCGGGCGGCCGCACTGGGGCAAGATGCACACCCGGGACGCGGCGTACCTGCGCGCGGCCTACCCGCGGTTCGACGAGTTCACCGCGCTACGCGACCGGCTCGACCCCGAAGGGGTCTTCGACAACGACTACCTGCGCCGGGTGCTGGGGCCCCGTACGTGACGGGTGACGGCGACATCGCTCCGTACGTCCCCTTTTGGGTGATGAACGACGCGGTCCCGTGTGAGACGGGTCACCCAACTCCCGCTCCCCGCACGACATTCGCTGGCGCGGCAGCCGCCCCGCGGTGGCCCGAATGGAGTACCGTGACGAATCCTGGCTGCCGGTGCCCGGCCGGCGCCCAGGACGCGTGGCGGGGAGTCGGGAGCACTCGTCCCGGGGTGCCATCATTGGTCACACACGGTGGCCAACTGACCACCGTCCCATGACGGCGTGTCACCATCTCGTCCCGACACGCCGGATAACTCGGCAAGGTTGTGGCACGCTGCACCCGGGCAGGCCACACTCGTTCAACGGGAGCAGCGACGCACGTGACGTCGGCAGGCACCACCCGGGAGGTAACCGTGCCCGAACTGCGGGTCGTGGCCGTCAGCAACGACGGCACCCGACTGGTGCTCAAAGCTGCCGACAGCACGGAGTACACCCTCCCGATCGACGAGCGGCTGCGCGCCGCCGTGCGCAACGACCGCGCGCGGCTCGGGCAGATCGAGATCGAGGTCGAGAGCCATCTGCGGCCGCGGGACATCCAGGCCCGGATACGAGCCGGCGCTTCGGCCGAGGAGGTCGCCCAGCTCGGCGGCATCCCGGTGGAGCGGGTCCGGCGGTTCGAGGGGCCGGTGCTGGCGGAGCGGGCCTTCATGGCCGAGCGCGCCAGGAAGACCCCGGTCCGCCGCCAGGGCGAGACCACCGGGCCGCAGTTGGGCGAGGCGGTCGCCGAACGCCTGCTGCTGCGCGGCGCGGAGAAGGACACCGTGCTGTGGGACTCCTGGCGCCGTGACGACGGCACCTGGGAGGTCCTGCTCGTCTACCAGGTCGCCGGCGAACCGCACTCGGCGTGCTGGACGTACGACCCGCCGCGCCGCCTGGTGCAGGCGGTCGACGACGAGGCACGGGCGCTGATCGGCGAGACCGCGCAGACCCAGGGCCAGGAGCCGAGCTTCCCGTTCGTGCCCCGGATCGCCCGGCTGCCCAGGGACCGCCCGCTGGACCGCCCCGGCCAGGAACGGCCCGAGCGGCCCGAGCGGATCGAACGCGACCGGCAGGACCGCGAGGCGCGCGCCGAGGAGCAGCCGGAGGAGCGCGACTCGCTCACCAGCCTGCTCGAAGCGGTGCCGAGCTTCCGCGGCGACATGGTGGTGCCGGCTCCCCCGGTGCCGCCGGACGCCGCTCCGGCGGTGGAGGTGCCGCAGGAGGAGTCGGAGGAGGCCGCTCCGGCGGCCAGCGCCGGCGCGGGGTCGGCGTATGCGGACGTGCTGATGCCGCGCGCCGTGGCGGGCCACCGGGACCGCCTCAAGGGCACCACCGACCGCCAGGCCGAGGCGGACGGTGTCCGGCCGGGCCGGCGCGCCACGGTGCCGAGTTGGGACGAGATCGTCTTCGGCAGCCGCCGCAAGAAGCAGGAGTAGACCGGCCCCTTGCGGGGAATCGGGACACCAGACCGGGAGCCGACGGCCGTAAGGGGCAGCCACCATGGTGGCTGCCCCTTACGCGTACGGTCCCGGGGCCTATGCGCGGCTCAGCCCGGCTGGTCGCCCGTGGCCACCGGGCGGGACGGGTCGGCGCCCCACTCGCTCCAGGAGCCGACGTACAGCGCCGCGGGGACGCCCGCCACGGCCAGCGCGAGGATCTCGTGCGCGGCGGAGACGCCCGAGCCGCAGTAGACGCCCACCTCCGCGCCGGGGGTCGCGCCCAGGGCGCGGAAGCGCGCCGCGAGTTCGGCCGCGGTGCGGAAGCGGCCGTCCTCGGTGACGTTCTGCGTCGTGGGGGCGCTCACCGCGCCCGGGATGTGGCCGGCGACGGGGTCGATCGGCTCGCTCTCGCCGCGGTACCGCTCCCCCGCCCGGGCGTCCAGCAGCAGCCCGCGGCGGGCGAGTTCGGCGGCGCCGGCCGCGTCGAGCACCGGCAGCGCGCCGGGCCGCGGCACGAAGTCCCCGTCGCCCGGCGGCGGTTCCTCGGTGCTCAGCGGCAGCCCCGCCGCCTTCCACGCCGCCAGCCCGCCGTCCAGCACCCGCACCCGCTCGTGGCCCGCCCAGCGCAGCAGCCACCACGCGCGGGCCGGCCCCCAGCCGTTCCAGTCGTCGTAGAGCACCACGTCGGTGTCCGCGCCGACGCCCGCCGCGCGCATCGCCGCGCCGAACACCTCGACGTCCGGCAGCGGGTGGCGGCCGCGCGGGCCGGGCGCCGCGGCGAGGGCGGCATCCAGGTCGACGTACCGGGCGCCGGGGATGTGGCCGGCCGCGTACTCGCCGTGCCCGGGCGGCCCGCCCATCCGGTAGCGGACGTCGAGCACGGCGGTGGCGGCGGGCGCCGCGGCCAGTTCTGCCGCGGTGATGATGGGTTCCATGCCCCCATTGTGGGCGGCGGCCGGGGCCGGCGCCGCGGTCCGGGCGCGGCAGCCCGGCGGTCCGGCGGTTCAGCCCGGGTGGTTGACCGGCAGCACGTCCGGCGAGAGCGTGCCCGCCGCGGCCGACGCGCTCGTCATCCGGCGCCGGTGGTGGCGGCGGCAGAGCACTTCGTAGCCGACCTCGGCGGCGCGGTCCACGTCGCCGATCACCACCTGGGCGCCCTCGACCACCATGACGCCGCCGATCGTGCGCGCGTTGTGGGTGGCGCGGGCTCCGCACCAGCACAGCGCCTCCACCTGGAGCGTCTCTATCCGGTCGGCCAGTTCCATCAGCCGCCGCGAACCGGGGAAGAGCCGGGTGCGGAAGTCGGTGGTGATGCCGAACGCGTAGACGTCCAGGTCGAGTTCGTCCACCACCCGGGCCAGCTGGTCGATCTGCTCCGGCGCGAGGAACTGCGCCTCGTCGACGACCGCGTAGTCCACCCGGCCGCCGCGGCTGATCACCCCGACCAGGTGGCCGTACAGGTCCATGCCGTCGGCCACCTCCACCGCGTCGGTGACCAGGCCGAGCCGGGAGGAGAGCTTGCCCTGTCCGGCGCGGTCGTCCCGGGTGAAGATCACCGCCTGGAGGCCGCGGGCGGTGCGGTTGTGGACGATCTGCAACGCGAGGGTGCTCTTGCCGCAGTCCATCGTTCCGGAGAAGAAGACCAGCTCGGACATGGGAGGGACGACGGCCTTTCGGTGCGGCGGAGGGGGCGGACGGGACGCGGCGGCAAGGACGGTCAGGGCACGGGCGGGCAGGGGTCAGGCGGGCAGGACACGGACGGCGGCGCGGCGGACGCCCTCAGGAGCGTACTTCGAGCAGCGGCACGAGCTGCTCGACGGGGGCCATGGAGCCGTGCAGGCCCACCATCTTCGACTCCCCGGGTTCGCCGCGGCCCGCCACGATCGCGATGTCGTCGCGCGCCACGGCCACCACGTCCCCGATCCGGCCCAGCACCCGCGGCTCGCACTGCGGCCCGAACCAGCCCGCGGCCACCGCCTCCGCGCGGCCGGCCACCCACATCCGGTCGCCGAGCACCTCGCGCCACACCGCGAGCACATCGGCCTCGGCGCCGGGCACCGCGTACACGTGCCGGGCCCGGCCCTCGCCGCCCAGCACCGCGACCCCCGCGCGCAGCTCCCAGTCCTCGTCGAAGTCGATCCTGGACTCCTCGTCGAACGGGATGTCGATCATGCCGTGGTCGGCGGTGACGTACAGGGCGCTGCGCGGCGGCAGTTGCTCGGCCAGGCGCTGCGCCAGCCGGTCGACCATGGCCAACTGCCCGCGCCAGGCGTCGGAGTCGACGCCGTAGCGGTGGCCCATGCCGTCCAGTTCGCTGTAGTACGTGTAGACCAGCGCGCGGTCGGCGGCGGCGAGCCGGTCGGCGGCCAGGTCCATCCGCTCCTCGCCGGACAGCCGCCCGTGGAAGGTGCCGCCGGACAGCGCGACCTTCGTCAGCGGGGTCTGCGCGAAGGCCGGCGAGGAGACCTGGCAGGTGGCGATACCGGCCGCGTCGGCGAGCCGGAAGACGGTCGGGTGCGGCTGCCAGGCGCCCGGCGCGGTCCACGGCTGCCAGCGCAGCTGGTTCATCAGCTCGCCGGTGGCGGGGTTGAGCGCGGTGTACCCGGCCAGGCCGTGTGCGCCCGGCGGCAGGCCGGTTCCGACGGAGGCGAGCGAGGTGGCGGTGGTGGACGGGAAGCCGGCGGTGAGCGGGCGGCCGCTGCCGCCGAGCGAGGTGCCCAGCAGCGAGGTGAGGTAGGGCGCCTCGTCGGGGTGGCGCAGGATCAGCTCCCAGCCGAGCCCGTCCACCAGGAACACGCAGACCCGGTCGGCCGGTTCGAGGACCAGTCCGGTGGCCGGCATACCGGGGACGCCGAACCCGGCGACCGCGGCGGGGATCACGTCGCACAGCGCGGCGGTGCCGTAGGCGGGGACCGGGGCGGTGCGCGGGTCGAGCGGCTCGGGGTCGTGGGTGTCGGGCGGTGCTCCGGCCATCAGTCCGTGGCCGCTGTCGCCTCGGAGAGGGCCTGCGCGAAGGCGAGGGCCTGCCGCACGGTGTCGGGGCCGTCCCCGGCCTCGCTCACCCGCAGCGAGAGGTCGTCCACGGTGGAGGAACCGGTGTAGCCGTGGTCGGCCTCGCAGTTGGGGTCGCCGCAGGCGGCCGGCTCCAGGTCGATCCGGGAGACGGCGCCCCAGCCGATGGTGAGCACCACCTCGCGCGGCAGGGTGCCCGGCTGGCCGGGGGTGCCGGGCGTGTAGGACTCGGGGTTGGCCACCACCCGGCTGACCACCACCGAGGAGATCCGGCCGATCTTCACCGATTCGGTGGAGGTGGTCGCGTACGGGCTCGGCGAGGTGTCGTCGGCGGCCTGCTCGTCGGTGTGGCTGACGATGAAGCGGCTGCCGGTGAGCACCAGCACCGTCACGTGCCGCCGCACCTCATTGGCGTCGAAGGTGGTCTCCTGGTGGACCAGGTACGACGTGACCGGCTCGCGCCCCACGGCCGCCTCTACGGCCTCGGCCACCAGGGCCGGGTAGTAGCCGCTGCGCTCGATGGCCGTGCGCAGTCCCTGCGTCGTCGTACCGGTCTTCGCCATGCCGTCCATCCTATGCGCGCGCCAGGGCGTTCAGTACGTCGTCAGGGCGCGCGGGCCCAGGTCCGTACGGGCCGGCGGGGTTGCCAGCCGGACCCGCGCGCCGAGCACGCTCAGGCCGCGCGGGGCGACCACCACGGGCTCCAGGTCGACCGCGACCACTTCCGGCAGGTCATCGGCGAGCATCGACACCCGCAGCAGCAGTTCCTCCAGGGCCGCGGTGTCCACCGGTTCGGCGCCGCGCCACCCGAAGAGCATGGGCGCGGACTTGATGGAGCGCACCAGTTCCGCGGCGTCGCGGTCGGTGGCCGGAACCAGCCGGTGCGCCACGTCGCCCAGCAGTTCGGAGGGTGCCCCGGCCAGCCCGAAGGAGAGCACCGCCCCGGCCGCGGGGTCCACCCCGGCCCGTACCACCGTGTCGACCCCGCGCGGGGCCATCGCCTGGACCACCGGGCGCAGTTCGGCGGGGCCGCCCAGCCGCGTGGTCAGCTCGCCGTAGGCCCGCCGCAGGTCGTCCTCGTCGGCGAGGTCGAGCCGTACGCCGCCGAGGTCGGCCCGGTGGCGCAGGTGGGGCGCGGTGGTCTTCAGCGCCACCGGGTAGCCGAGCGCGGCGGCGGCCTCGGCGGCGGCGTCCGGGTCGGGCGCGGGCCGGGCCAGCCGGACCTCGATGCCGTAGCGGCCGAGCAGGGCCGCGGTGTCGGCGTCGGTGAGGGTGACGCCCTCGTCGGGGGGCGTGCCCGGGGGCAGCAGCCGGCGGACGTCGGCGGCCGCGCCGTCCTCGTCGATGCCGTCCAGTTCCGGCACGCGGCCGGGGTCGGCCTCGCCGGCGCGCCAGGCGGCGTAGGCGGTGGCCTCGGCGAGCGAGCGGACGGCGCGGTCCGGGGCGCGGTAGGCGGGGATGCGGGCGGCGGGCGGGCCACTGTCGTCGGCGGGGGCGCCGAGCCGGTCGGCCATGGCGTCCAGGGCGAGGTGGACCACGACGACGGGCTTGGCCGCGCCGGCGGCGGCGGCGCGCAGGGCGGCGGCCAGTTCCGGGTCGTCGCCGGCCTCAGGGTCGGATGCGGAGCCGGGGTCAGGACCGGGTCCGGTGGCCGGGGCGGCGCCCGGATCGGGGGTGCCGGCCGGGGTGGCGCCCGCCTCGCGCGCGGGGCTCGGCGGGGTGGGGAGCGTGGCCGCGTCACTGGGGTCGCTCGGGTCGGCGGTCAGCAGGTCGGTGCCGACCCGCGGGATCGCGGTGACCACCACCGCGTCGCTGCCGGGGTCGGCGAGGGCGGCGGTGAGCGCGGCGGCGAAGTCGTCCGGGCCGGCCGCGGTGGTGAGGTCGGCCGGGGCGGCGGGGCGCAGCCCGGCGGTGAGCGCCGAGTCGTAGGTGAGCAGGCCCAGTGACTCGGAGTTGCCGAGGATGGCGACGCGGTCGCCGGCCGGGAGCGGCTGGAGGGCCAGGAACAGCCCGGCGTCCAGGAGTTCGGTGACGGTGTCCACCCGCATCACCCCGGCCTGCCGGAACAGCGCGGACACCGTGGAGTCCGGGATGCGGGGGGACGGCACCTCGTGTCCTGCGGGCACCGCGCCGGAGTGCAGGGCGCCCTTCACCACGACCACGGGCTTGTCGGCGGCGGCGCGGCGGGCGAGCCGGGTGAACTTGCGCGGGTTGCCGAACGACTCCAGGTACATCAGCACCGCGCCGGTGTCCGGGTCGTCCTGCCAGTACTGGAGCATGTCGTTGCCGGAGACGTCGGCGCGGTTGCCCGCCGAGACGAAGGCGGACGGGCCCAGCCCGCGGCGGTGCAGCCCGGACAGCAGGGCGATGCCGATGGAGCCGGACTGGGTGAACAGCCCGAGCTTGCCGCGGCGCGGCATGTCGGGCGACAGCGAGGCGTTCAGCCGGGAGTCGGGCGCGGTGTTGATCACCCCGAACGCGTTCGGCCCGATCACCCGCATGCCGTGGGAGCGGGCCTGCCGGACCAGTTCGCGCTGCCGGGCCCGGCCCTCGGGGCCGGTCTCGGAGTAGCCCGCGCTGACCACGACCAGGCCCCGTACCCCGGCGGCGCCGCAGTCGGCGACGGCCTCGGGCACCCGCTGGGCGGGCACCGCCACCACCGCGAGGTCGACGCTCGCGCCGCTGTCCGCGATCCGGCGGACCGAGCGGTGCCCGGGCACCCCGCCGAGGTCGGTGCCGCCCTCGGGGAAGGCGTGGTTGACCGCGTAGAGCCGCCCGGTGAAGCCGCCGGCCGCGATGTTGCGCAGCAGCGTGCGGCCGATGCCGCCCGGGCGGCGTCCGGTGCCGACCACCGCGACGGACTCCGGCCGCAGCAGCCGCTGGACCGAGCGGGCCTCGGCGCGGTGCTCGCGGGCGCGCATCACGCGTACCGACTCGTCGGTGGGTTCCAGGTCGAGGTCGAGGTGGACCACGCCGTCGGCGAAGCTGCGCTGCTGGGTGTAGCCGGCGTCGGTGAAGACCTTGACCATCTTGCGGTTGGCGGGCAGGACTTCGGCGGTGAAGTGCAGGATGCCGCGCTCCCGGGCGACCGCGGCGATGTGCTCGAGCAGCGCGGAGGCGACGCCGCGGCCCTGGTGCGCGTCCTGGACGAGGAAGGCGACCTCGGCGCGGGTGGCGGCCGGGCCGGAGGCGGCGCGGCCCTGGTCGTCGGTGCGGTCGTAGCGGACGGTGGCGATGAACTCGCCCCCGACGGTGGCGGCCAGGCCGACCCGGTCGTTGTAGTCGTGGTGGGTGAAGCGGTGCACGTCCCGGTCGGACAGCCGCGGGTAGGGCGCGAAGAACCGGTAGTACTTCGACTCGTCGGAGACCTGTTCGTAGAAGTGGACCAGCCGTCCGGCGTCCTCCGGGCCGATCGGCCGGATGCGGGCGATGCTGCCGTCGCGCAGCACCACGTCGGCCTCCCAGTGGACGGGGTACGGCTGGTCGCTCATGTCCCCAGCGTATGCGCCGGAGCGCGTGGGGTGTCTGCTCGCGCCGCCGACGCGCAGGAGGCAGTCTGGGGGAGGCCGTTTCCCGCGCGGGCCGGCCGGCGCACGCAGCGCCGGGGGCCTGCCGGGGCGGCCGGGACCTGCTGGACCACCTGTGCGGACCGCACCGACCCGAAGGGCTTCACCATGGCTGAGCGGCACGTCAACGTCGGCTGGGCGGACGGCCTGCACGCCCGCCCCGCATCCATCTTCGTGCGCGCGGCGACGGCCGCCGGGGTGCCGGTGACGATCGCCCGGGCCGGCGGCGAACCGGTCAACGCCCGCTCGATGCTGGCGGTGCTGGGCCTGGGGGTGCAGGGCGGCGAGGAGGTCGTGCTCGACTCGCCGGCCGAGGGCGCCGAGGCGGCGCTGGACCGGCTGGTGAAGCTCGTCGCCGAGGGCCTGGAGGAGCTGCCCGAGACGGTCTGAGCGCCCCGCTCCCCGGGCGGGCCGCGGCCGGGCCGCGGGCGCACGGAATTCCCCCGGCGCGGCGGAATTCACCGGCCCTCGCATATCCGGTCGGAAAGAGCGCCCGCAATCCGCACCCGGCCACCACCGGGAAAACACTGGGATGCCGACCGGCCCGGTTTTCCGGCGCGACCGGGGAGAGCAATTCACGTTCTTGTATACGGCGCCATTGTTAAGCGCGGCGGCGCCCCACGTGTACGGCGTGTTTCGGGGTTCTCACCGCGGTGGCGCGCTCCACATGCAGCGCGGCCAGCCGGCGGGCCCGGTCGGCGTCGCCGCGGGCCACCGCGTCCACGATCGCCGCGTGCTCCTCCCACGCCTGCGCGGCGCGGTCGGCGCTGCCCCCGCCGTACACCCAGGCGATCTTGTGCCGCAGCTGGGTGAGCAGCGCGGCCAGCGTGGGGCTGCCGGACGCCTGCGCCAGTGTCTCGTGGAACCAGCCGCCGAGGGCCGGCAGGTCCGACAGCTGGCCCTGCACCGCCCGCTCCTGGCCCAGTCTGACCAGGCCGCGCAGCACCTTCAGGTGCGCCTCGCCGCGCCGCTGCGCCGCTCTCGCCGCGCCCAGCGGCTCCAGCAGGCCGCGCAGCTCCAGCAGGTCCGCGGCCTCCTGCTCGGTCGGCTCGGCCACCGACGCGCCGGCGTGCCGCCGGGTGCGGACGAACCCCTCGGACTCCAGGGTGCGCAGCGCCTCGCGCACCGGCACCCGCGACACCCCGTACCGCTGCGCGAGCAGTTCCTCGGTCAGGCGGCTGCCGGGCGGGAAGAATCCGCCCACGATGTCGTCGCGGATCGCCGTACACACCACCTGGGCCGAGATACGCCGATCGGTGCCCCCCGCGCCGTTCACATCCGTTTCCGCATCACACGAACTCCGCTCTCTCCCCGTAAGCGTTCTGCCGCGACTCTATTGCAGCAGGGGGCGGTTGGGAAAGCAGCCCCCGAATTACCGGAAAGTCCGGTTCGTTTTCGGACAGCGGGGGCGAGAAGGCGCAAAGGCGGTGACGCCGGAACCCCGGCGCGCCGGGGTGGGCGGGCCGGGGTTCCGGTAGGGCGTGCGTGCGGCGGCGGGCGCCGTTCACGACACGGCGGCCGAACGGCGGTCAAACGGCGATCGGACAGCAGTCGGACAGCGGTCAGGAGACGACGGTCACCGGGCCGATGCCCAGCTCCCGTACCGGCTCCGTGATCGCGGCCGCGTCGCCGACCAGGACCACCACGAGGCGGTCGAGCGGGAAGGCGTTGACGACCGCGGCCGTCGCCTCCACGGTGCCGGTCTCGGTCAGCCGGGCGTACAGCGCGGCCTGGAAGTCGTCGGGCAGCTCCTGCTCGACCTGGTCGGCGAAGGTGTCCGCCACCGCGGCGGCGGTCTCGTAGCGCAGCGGCGCCACCCCGACGAGGTTCTGCACGGCCACGTCGCGCTCGGCGTCGGTCAGCCCGCCCTCGCCCAGCTCGCGGATCACCCGCCAGGTGTCGGCCAGCGCCGGGCCGGTCACCTCGGTGGCGACCGAGCCGCTGATGGCCAGCATCGCGGCGCCCGTGCCGTCCGCGGAGGACAGCAGCACCTGGGCGGAGGCGCGCACCCCGTAGGTGTAGCCCTTCTCCTCGCGCAGCACCCGGTCCAGCCGGGAGGTGAGGGTGCCGCCGAGGCAGTAGGTGCCGAGCACCTGCGCGGCCCACACCGGGTCCTGGCGGTCCGGTCCGGTCCGGCCGATGAGCATCTGGGTCTGCACCGAGCCGGGCCGGTCCACGATCACCACGCGGGCGGTGTCGTCGGCGGTGATCGCCGGGCGGGCCGGCGGCTCGGCCTTGGTGCCGGTCCAGCGGCCCAGGGTGCTCTCCAGCAGCGCGGGCAGCGCGATCCCGGTCAGGTCGCCGACCACCACGACGGTGGCCGTGACCGGCCGCACGTGCGCGGTGTAGAAGGCGCGCACGGCGGCCGCGTCGATCCGCCGCACGGTCTCCTCGGTGCCCTGCCGGGGCCGGGAGTTGCGCGCCTCGGGCGGGAACAGCTCCTTGGACAGCGCCATCGCGGCCCGGCGGCCGGGGTTGGCCAGCTCGTGCGGGATCTCGTCGAGCCGGTTGGCGACCAGCCGCTTGACCTCGTCGTCCGCGAAGGCCGGGGCCCGCAGTGCCTCGGCGAGCAGGTCGAGCGCCTTGTCCAGCCGGGACGCGGGCACTTCGAGGGAGACCCGCACCCCCGGGTGGTCCGCGTGCGCGCCCAGCGTCGCGCCGCAGCGCTCCAGTTCGGCGGCGAACTCCTCCGCGGAGTGCTGGTCGGTACCCTCCGACAGCGCCCTGGCCATGATGGTGCCGACCCCGTCCAGGCCCTCGGGTTCGGCGGCCAGCGGGGCGGCGAGCAGCACCTCGACCGCGACGACCTGCTGGCCGGGTCGGTGGCTGGTGAGCACCGTCAGGCCGTTGGCCAGGGTGCTGCGCTCGGGGGCGGGAAAGGCCCACGGCCTGGGCTCGCCGGCCTGCGGCTGCGGGTGGAACGTCATGGTGGCGGCGGTGTCGCTCATGCCTCGGCACCCTCTCCCTGCTCGTCCTGGTCGTCCTGCTGCTCGGCGCTGCCCGCGGTGGGCTCGTAGACGAGGACGGCCCGGTTGTCGGGGCGCAGCCGCGCGGCGGCGACCGCCCTGACCTCATCGGCCGTCACGTCCAGCACCCGCTGCACCGCGGTGAGGGCGAGCTGCGGGTCGCCGAACAGCACGGCGAACCGGCACAGTTCATCGGCGCGGCCGGCCACCGTGGCCAGCCGGTCCAGCCACTCGCGCTCCAGCTGGGCCTGCGCGCGCTCCATCTCCTCGGCGGTGGGCCCCTCTTCGGCGAAGCGGGCCAGCTCCTCGTCGACGGCCGCCTCGATGACGGGCAGTTCGACGCCGCTGGACGCCTTGACGTCCAGCCAGCCGAGCGAGGGCGCCCCGGCCAGCCGGAGCAGGCCGAACCCGGCGGTGACGGCGGAGCGGTCCCGGCGTACCAGCCGGTTGTGCAGGCGGGAGGACTCGCCGCCGCCCAGCACCGTCAACGCCAGGTCGGCGGCGTCACTCTCCCGGGTGCCGTCGTGCGGCAGCCGGTAGACGGCCATCAGGGCGCGCGAGGGGACGTCCTCCTCGACGACCTCGCGGACGCCCTCGCCGACCAGGTCGGGCAGCGAGCCGTCGCGCGGCGCGGGCTTGCCGTCGTGCGCCGGGATGGTGCCGAAGTACTTCTCGATCCAGGCGAGCGTCTGCTCCGGGTCGATGTCGCCGACCACCGACAGCACCGCGTTGCCGGGCGCGTAGTACGTGCGGAAGAAGGCGCGGGCGTCCTCAAGCGAGGCCGCGTCGAGGTCGGCCATCGAGCCGATCGGCGTGTGGTGGTAGGGGTGCCCGTCCGGGAAGGAGAGCGCGCTGAGGCGTTCGAAGGCGGTGCCGTAGGGCACGTTGTCGTACCGCTGGCGGCGCTCGTTCTTCACCACGTCCCGCTGGTTGTCCAGGCTCTCCTGGTCCAGCGCGGTCAGCAGGCTGCCCATGCGGTCGGCCTCCAGCCACAGGGCGAGTTCGAGCTGGTGGGCGGGCATCGTCTCGAAGTAGTTGGTGCGCTCGAAGCTGGTGGTGCCGTTGAGCGAACCGCCCGCGCCCTGGACGAGCTCGAAGTGCCCGTTCCCCTTGACGTTGGCCGAGCCCTGGAACATCAGGTGCTCGAAGAGGTGGGCGAGGCCGGTGCGGCCCTTGACCTCATGGCGCGAACCGACGTCGTACCAGAGGCATACCGCGGCGACCGGGGTGAGGTGGTCCTCGGAGAGCACCACGCGCAGGCCGTTCGCCAGGCGGTGCTCGGTGGCTGTCAGGCCGCTGGAGTGTGCCTCCGGGGTGGCCGTGTGACCCATGGGCAAGCTGTCCTTCCGGTCGCTGCTGCGTGACTGCGTAGAGTGCTGCCACTCTAGGCAAGCGTGCCCGCGCTGCGCGAAGTTCCCGCTCGGAACGTCCTCCGTGCCGGGTCGCGGTCCGCGCTGTCGGTGCCGCGGTCCACAATGGACCGCGCCGCACCGCGGCGTACGCCTGCCGCAGCACCCGAACGAAGTACCGCCCGCACCAGCACCACGCACCTGTAGGCACCACGCAAGGCAAAGGAGCGCCGCCGAGATGGCCCGCCGCACGACGAAGAGCCCGGCTCCGGACGACGACTTCGAGGAGCGCATCCTCGACATCGACGTCGTGGACGAGATGAAGGGCTCCTACCTTGAGTACGCCTACTCGGTGATCTACGCCCGCGCGCTGCCCGACGCCCGTGACGGCATGAAGCCGGTGCACCGCCGCATCGTCTACCAGATGAACGAGATGGGCCTGCGCCCCGAGCGCGGCTTCGTCAAGTGCGCCCGCGTGGTCGGCGAGGTGATGGGCAAGCTGCACCCGCACGGCGACGCGTCGATCTACGACGCGATGGTGCGGATGGCACAGCCCTTCTCCCAGCGGCTGCCGCTGGTCGACGGGCACGGCAACTTCGGTTCGCTCGACGACCTGCCCGCCGCGATGCGCTACACCGAGGCCCGCATGTCGGGCCCGGCCCAGCTCATGGTCGAGTCGATCGACGAGGACACCGTCGACTTCGCGCCCAACTACGACGGCCAGGAGCAGGAGCCCGAGGTCCTGCCGGCCGCCTACCCGAACCTGCTGGTCAACGGCTCGTCCGGGATCGCGGTCGGCATGGCCACGAACATGCCGCCGCACAACCTGGGCGAGGTCGTCGCCGCCGCCCGGCACCTGATCCGCCACCCGAACGCCGACCTCGACGCGCTGATGCGCCACGTCCCCGGGCCCGACCTGCCCACCGGCGGCCGGATCATCGGGCTGTCCGGTATCCGCGACGCGTACGAGAGCGGCCGCGGCACCTTCAAGATCCGCGCCACCGTGGCCGTCGAGGACGTCACCCCGCGCCGCAAGGGCCTGGTCGTCACCGAACTGCCCTTCACCGTCGGGCCCGAGAAGGTCATCGCCAAGATCAAGGACATGGTCGGCGCCAAGAAGCTCCAGGGCATCGCCGACGTCAAGGACCTCACCGACCGCGAGCACGGGCTGCGGCTGGTCATCGAGATCAAGAACGGCTTCAACCCCGAGGCCGTCCTCGAACAGCTCTACAAGCTGACGCCGATGGAGGACTCCTTCGGCATCAACAACGTGGCCCTGGTGGACGGCCAGCCGCTCACGCTGGGCCTCAAGGAGCTGCTGGAGGTCTACGTCGACCACCGCTTCACCGTGGTCCGGCGCCGCTGCGAGTTCCGCCGCACCAAGCGCCGCGACCGGCTGCACCTGGTGGACGGCCTGCTGGTGGCGCTCGTCGACATCGACGAGGTCATCTCCATCATCCGCTCCAGCGAGAACGCGGCGCAGGCCAAGGAACGGCTGATGGCGCGGTTCGGCCTGTCCGACATCCAGACGCAGTACATCCTCGACACCCCGCTGCGCCGGCTGACCCGCTTCGACCGGATCGAGCTGGAGGCCGAACGCGACCGGCTCAACGAGGAGATCGCCGAACTGACCCGCATCCTGGAGTCGGACGCCGAGCTGCGCAAGCTGGTCTCGGCGGAGCTGGCCGCGGTCGCGAAGAAGTACGGCACCGAGCGGCGCACCGTGCTGCTGGAGTCGGCGGGCACGCCGGCCGCCGCGGTGCCGCTGGAGGTCGCCGACGACCCGTGCCGGGTGCTGCTGTCCTCCACCGGCCTGCTGGCGCGCACCGCGGCCGGCGGACCGGAGCAGGACGCCTCGGCCAAGCGCGCCAAGCACGACGTGATCCTGTCCGCGGTGTCGACCACCGCGCGCTCCGACCTCGGCGTGGTGACCTCGACCGGCCGGCTGCTGCGGCTGACCGTCATCGACCTGCCGATGCTGCCGGACACCGCGGGCGCGCCCTCGCTGGCCGGCGGGGCGCCGCTGTCGGAGTTCGTGGCCCTGGACGACGGGGAACGGGCGCTGTGCCTGACCACGCTCGACGAGTCCTCCCCCGGGCTGGCGCTCGGCACCGCGCAGGGCGTGGTCAAGCGGGTCGTGCCGGACTATCCGGCGAACAAGGACGACCTGGAGGTCATCACCCTCAAGGAGGGCGACACCCTCGTGGGCGCGGTGGAGCTGCGCACCGGTGAGGAGGACCTGGTCTTCATCACCGACGACGCCCAACTGCTGCGCTATCCGGCCGGGCAGGTCCGGCCGCAGGGCCGCCCGGCGGGCGGTATGGCGGGCATCAAGCTCGCCGACGGCGCCCGGGTGATCTCCTTCACGGCGGTCGATCCGGCCGTGGAGGCGGTCGTGTTCACCGTGGCCCGTTCCGAGGGCACCCTCGACGGCGGGGGCGAGGGCACCGCGAAACTGACGCCGTTCGACCAGTACCCGCGCAAGGGGCGGGCCACCGGCGGAGTGCGCTGCCAGCGGTTCCTGCGCGGCGAGAACGGGTTGCTGCTGGCCTGGGCCGGTCCCGCGCCCGCCCGCGCGGCGACCTCCACGGGGGCGCCCGCCGAACTGCCCCCGAAGGACCCGCGCCGCGACGGCTCCGGGGTGCCCCTGGCGAAGCCGGTGGCGGCGGTCGCAGGCCCGGCGTGATCCGGACCCTGTGCCCGGGGCCGAGCCAACCCCGGGCACAGGGAGCCGCACGGGCGCGGCGGCGGCGCCCACTAGGCTCGGCCGGGTGAGTCTTTGCACCAGTGCCTCGATCGAACTGGCCGAACCGACGGCCGCCACCGCGGCAACCGCACGGACCTGGCTGCTGATCGAGCAGCCGGGGCCCTGGGGCGCCAAGGCACTCCGGGCCAGCCACCTCGACCCGGCACTGGGCCGCGAGCTGGAGCGGCTCGCCGACGGCACCGGGGTCCGGCTCGGCCTCATCCGCCGTCCCGGCCGGCACGCCGACACCCGCCGGCCGCGCCACCGGGTCATCGCCGCGCACACCGCGCCCGGGCGCTCCTGGGTGCGCAGCACCGAACTGGCCGACCCCGCCGACCTGGCCGCCCTGGACTTCCAGGCGCTCGGCGCGGGCCTGCCCGCCGGCTTCGGCGCCCCCGCCGACGGTCCCGGGCACCCGCCGATCGCCCTCGTCTGCACCAACGGCACCCGCGACCGCTGCTGCGCCGTCCAAGGCCGCCCGCTCGCCGCCGAACTCGCCGCCGACAGCAGCCTCGACGTGTGGGAGACCACCCATCTCGGCGGCCACCGCTTCGCCCCGACCATGCTGGTCCTCCCGCACGGCTATGCCTATGGTCGCCTGGACGCCGCCACCGCCAAGGCCGCGCTGACCGCCGCGCACTCCGGCCGTATCGCCCTCGAAGGATGCCGAGGCCGCTCCAGCTGGTCCCGGCCGGGGCAGGCCGCTGACCTGGCGGTGCGCGCGCTCATCGGCGAGGACAGCGCGGATGCGCTGGCGGTGCACTCCGCCGATCCGGTCCACGCTGTCCGCCCGGGCAACCCGGGCAACCCGGGCAACCCGGCAGCGGAGTCCGCCGCCTGGTCGGTGCACGTGCGGCACACCGACGGACGGGAGTGGCGGGCGCTGGTCGCCCAGCACGCCGCCACTCCCCCGCGCCCCGAAAGCTGCGGGGCCGCCCTCGGCACGCCCGCCCGGATGGACGTCGAGTCCATCGAGCAGACCGCCCCGGGAACGCCGGCCCCGTAACCCCGTGGGCGCCCTACACCGCGCCCGCTCCCGTCAGCGACCGCACCTCGGTCTCCGCGAACGCGGCCTCGTCCGCCGGCTCCCGGGTCAGCACCGTGCCCAGCCAGCCGGCGAAGAACCCGAGCGGGATCGACACCAACCCGGGGTTCTCCAGCGGGAAGAGGTGGAAGTCCACCCCCGGGAAGAGCGAGTCGGCCCGTCCGGACGTCACCGGCGACAGCACCACCAAGGTCAGCGCCGGAAGCAGCCCGCCGTAGATCGACCACACGGCGCCCTTGGTGGTGAACCGCCGCCAGAACAGCGAGTAGAGCAACGACGGCAGGTTCGCCGACGCCGCCACCGCGAACGCCAGCCCCACCAGGAACGCGATGTTCTGATCCTGCGCCAGCAGACTCAGCGCGATCGCCACCGCACCGATGCCGACCGCCGAGAACCGCGCCACCCGTACCTCGTCCTCCTCCATCCGGCCGCCCGGGTTCCCGGCGTCGCTCCGGGCCGCGGCATGGCGCGGTGCGCGCCGCACCGTCGCATACAGGTCGTGCGCCACCGAGGCGGAGGACGCGAGGGTGATCCCCGCCACCACCGCCAGGATCGTCGCGAACGCCACCGACCCGACCACCGCGAAGAGCACCGCGCCGCCGGTCGTGCCCGACCCACCGCCCAGGGCCTCCGCCAGCAGCGGCACCGCGGTGTTGCCCGCCTCGTTCGACGCCCGCACGGTGTCCGAACCGACCATCGCCGCCGCCCCGAAGCCCAGCACGATCGTCATCAGGTAGAACGCCCCGATCAGCCCGATCGCCCACACCACCGAGCGCCGCGCCGAACGCGCCGTCGGCACCGTGTAGAACCGCGACAGGATGTGCGGCAGCCCGGCCGTGCCCAGCACCAGCGCCAGTCCCAGGCTGATGAAGTCCAGCCGCGACGTCCCGCTGATCCCGTACTTCAGCCCCGGCGCCAGGAACGCGTCGCCCTGCCCGCTCCCCGTCACCGCCGAGCGCAGCAACCCGTCCACGTTGCCGTGGTACTTGACCAGCACCATCACCGTCAGCGCCACCGTCCCGCCCATCAGCAGCACGGTCTTGACGATCTGGATCCACGTGGTCGCCCGCATCCCGCCGAACGACACGTAGACCACCATCAGCGCCCCGACCCCGATGACCGTCCAGGTCCTGGCCGCCCCGGTACCGCCGAGCAGTAGCCCGACCAGGCTGCCCGCCCCGACCATCTGCGCCACCAGGTACAGGATCGACACCGTCACCGACGCCGTCCCCGCCGCGATCCGCACCGGCCGGTGCCGCAGCCGCGCCGACAGCACATCGGCCAGCGTGTACCGGCCGACGTTCCGCACCAGTTCGGCGACGAGCATCAGCACGATCAGCCACGCCACGAAGAACCCGACCGAGTACAGCAGCCCGTCATAGCCGAACAGCGCGATCAGCCCGGAGATCCCGAGGAACGACGCCGCCGACATGTAGTCCCCGGCGATCGCGAACCCGTTCTCCGCCGGGGTGAACAGCCGCCCGCCGGCGAAGAACTCCTCCGACGAACTGCGCCGCCGCCCGGCCCACGCCGTGATCGCCAGCGTCACCGACACGAACACCGTGAACAGGACGATCGCCAGCCCCTGGTGGTCCCCGGTCGTATCGGCCAGGTACGCCACCTCGGCCCGCTGCCCCACCAGCTGCCCCGCCAACTGCCCCGTCAACTGCCCTGTCACCGCACCCGCTCCTGCCCGGTCCTGGTGGCCAGCGTCCACCGAAGGTCAAGCGCCGCCTGGTCCCGCCGCAGCCGCGCATGCCGCGCATACGCCCAGGTCAGCAGGAAGGTCGTCGCGAACTGCGCCAGCCCCGCAACCAGCGCCACGTTCAACTCGCCCACCACCCGGCGGGCCATCACACCCGGTGCGGTGGTCGCTGCCACCACGTAGACCAGGTACCAGGTGACGAACGCCGCCGCCGCCGGAAACGCGAACCCCCGGTAGCGGTCCCGCACCTGGCTGAACGCCGCGCTGTGCTGCACCTCCAGGTACACCGCCGCCCGCGCGTCCGCCTCGTCCGCCGAACGCGCCCTCGGCAGCACCACAGGCGGTGTCACCTGCTCTCTGACCGCGCCCGACCCCGCATCCGTATCCGGCTCCGGCGTCCACTGCCGTGCCACCGCGGCCTGTCGCCACGGGCTGTCCACCCCCAGCGTCCCCGGGTCTCCCCCGCCGTGCTCGTCCACCGAAATCTCCTCGATCCGCCGACCGGTCGGTCGTGCGGCCCATCATGGGCAGACCGGGAAGATCCAGAACCAACATGCCCAAACCTTCACACCATCAGGTGATCCCGTGCCGGTAGGCGTATCCCACGGCCTGAGCCCGATCGCGTGCCCCGGTCTTGGCAAACAGGTTGTTGATGTGCGTCTTCACGGTGGCCATGCTGACGTGCAACCGCTCGGCGATCTCCGCGTTGGACAGCCCCTCGGCAACCAGCGCCAACACTTCTGCCTCCCGTATCGTCAGCCCGTCAGGCAACTCCTCTCCCTCACGCCGCACCAGCCTCGCCGCCGCGGGCTCACCCTGTGCGAGCACATCCAGCACCCGGCGCTGCACCGACGACGACAATCCCGCCCGCCCTGCCGTCACATCGGCAATCACCCTCGCGATCTCCTCACCGCCCGCATCCTTCGTCAGATAGCCCCGTGCTCCGGCCCGCAGCGCCGGGAACAACGAGTCGTCGTCCGCGTACGTCGTCAGCACCACCACCTGCGTGCCCGGATACCCGACCCGAATCCTCCGGGTCGCCTCGACTCCGTCGCACCGCGGCATCCGCAGATCCATCAGCACCACGTCCGGATGCTGCTGCGCCACCAGCCGCACCGCCTCCTCCCCGTCGCCCGCCGCTCCCACCACCTCGATCCCGGGCAGCAGCCCCAGCAGCATCACGATCCCCTCGCGCACCACCGTCTGGTCGTCCGCGACCACCACCCGCGTCATGCGGGCACCCGCAAGCGCACCACGAAGCCCTCCTCCACCGGTCCGGCATCCAGCGCGCCGCCCAGCAGTTCGGCGCGCTCCCTCATTCCACGAAGACCGTAGCCCGATCCGGAAACGCCCAGAGAGTTATCCACAGGCGATCTGCCGCCGAAGTCCCGGAACTCCAACTCCACCTCGTCCGGCCGGTACTCCAGCCGCAGCACGACGTCCGCACCCGGCGCGTGTTTCCGCACGTTCGTCATCGCCTCCTGGGCGACCCGCCGCACCGTCAGCCCCGCCTCGGCCGGCAGCCGCCGCGGCTGCCCGTCCACCTCCAACCGCGCTCCCTCCGACGCCACCAACTCCCGCAGGAACTCCTCCACCGGCGCCATCTCCCCGCGCAGCGCGGACAGTGCCTGCCGGGTCTCCGCCAGCCCCTCCCGGGCCATCCGCCGGGCCGCCACCACCCGCTCCAGCACCACCTCCCGGTCCTCGCCCCGCTCGATCAGCAGCCGGGTCGCCTCCAGATGGACGGTCTGCGCGGACAGGCTGTGTGCGAGCACGTCGTGGATCTCCCGGGCGATCCTGGCCCGTTCGGCGAGCGCGGCCGTCTCCGCCTCGGCCTTCCGCGCGGCCCGCTCCTGGGCCAGCAGCCGCTGGGTGTGCCCCCGTGCTTCCGCGTCCAGCCGCACGGTGTAGCCCACGAGTGCCACCCCGAGCGCGGTCAGCATCGTCACCAACCAACTGTCCGCCCGGTCGAGCACCACGAACAGGGTGAGCGAGGCCGCTGCCACCGGTATCCCCGCTGCCAGGGGCAGCCGCTCCAGTGCCAGCACCGCGGACCCGCACCACAGCAGCACCGCGGGCAGCGGCGCGTCCACCGCCGTCGCGATGGCGCCCCCCGCGAGCAGCAGCGCGGCCATACCGAGCGCGGGCCACAGGCGGTGCCGCAGCGTGGTCCGGAAGTAGGCCCACACCACCCCGTACAGCACCAGCAAACCGAGGCACGCGCCCACGGCGGCCCACGGGCGCAGCCCGCCTTTGGCGACCACGGCCCACAGCGCCGCGGCCATCAGCGCGACCCTGATGCCCCGACCGACCTGCCGCCGCGCCTGCGGCCGCAGGTCGCGGGAGAGCGCCTCGCGTGACGGCCAGGCCGTCCAGGTGCTCATGAGACCGTGCGCCGCAACGGTGTGCGGGGCCGGCCCCGCCCGAAGAGCGCCCGCCCGCTTATCGGGGACATCGCGGGGCCGGCGACGGACGCGACAGACGCGACGGCTGCGACAACCACCGACGCATGGACCGGACCGGACATGGCACGTGCCTCCGTAGACGATTCGACGATGTTGCTATGCCTCGAATCTACGGAAAATCGCTGGTCAATTGATCAAGCCAGGGGTGGAAAAACGCTCTCCACCCGGAGGTGGAGAGCGTTTCGGCCCGTTCGAGACGGGCGGAGACCGGCGAAGCCGGGTTGAGTCGGGTACAGCTGGTGGCCGGCCGCCGGTCAGACGTCGATCCGCGCGCGGTCCAGGGTGGAGGCGGAACTGGAGATGAACTCCTTGCGCGGCGCCACCTCGTTGCCCATCAGGAGGTCGAACGCCTGCTCCGCGGCTTCGAGGTCGCTGATGTTGATCCGTCGCAGGGTGCGGTGGCGCGGGTCCATGGTCGTCTCGGCCAGCTGGTTGGCGTCCATCTCGCCGAGGCCCTTGTACCGCTGGATGCTGTCCTTGTAGCGGACGTTGCGCCGGTTGAGGTCCTGGAGGGTCTGGCGCAGCTCGGCGTCGGAGTAGGTGTACAGGTACTTGTCCTGGCCCTTCTTGGGCTGGACGAGCTCGATCCGGTGCAGCGGCGGGACCGCGGAGAAGACCCGGCCCTCCTCGACCATGGCGCGCATGTAGCGCTGGAAGAGGGTCAGCAGGAGGCAGCGGATGTGGGCGCCGTCGACATCGGCGTCGGCGAGGAAGATCACCTTGCCGTAGCGCGCCTGGTCGATGTCGAAGGTGCGCCCGGAGCCGGCCCCTATGACCTGGATGATCGCACCGCACTCGGCGTTCTTGAGCATGTCCGAGACGGAGGACTTCTGCACGTTGAGGATCTTGCCGCGGATCGGCAGCAGGGCCTGGAACTCGGAGTTGCGGGCCAGCTTGGCGGTGCCGAGCGCCGAGTCGCCCTCGACGATGAACAGTTCGCTGCGCTCCACGTTGTCGCTGCGGCAGTCGGCGAGCTTCGCGGGCAGCGAGGAGGTCTCCAGCGCGGTCTTCCTGCGCTGGGCCTCCTTGTGCTGCCGGGCGGCGATCCGGGTCCTGGCGGCCGCGACGGCCTTCTCCAGGACCGCCCGGGCCTGGCCCTTGGTGTCCCGCCGGGTGGAGGTCAGGAACTCCTTGAGCTCCTTGGCCACCACGGCGGCCACGATCCGGTTGGCGGCGGAGGTGCCCAGCACCTCCTTGGTCTGCCCCTCGAACTGCGGCTCGGCCAGCCGGACGGTGACCACCGCCGTCAGCCCCTCCATCGCGTCGTCCTTGACGATGTCGTCCTCGGCGACGCGCAGCAACTTGGTGGCGCGCAGCACCTCGTTGACCGTCTTGGCGACCGACCGCTCGAAGCCGGTCACATGGGTGCCGCCCTTGGGCGTGGCGATGATGTTGACGAAGGACTTGAGCGTCGTGTCGTATCCGGTGCCCCAGCGCAGCGCGATGTCGACGCCGAGTTCGCGGGTGACCTCGGTGGGGGTCATGTGGCCGCGGTCGTCGAGTACGGGGACGGTCTCCTTGAAGGTGCCGCTGCCGGTGAGCCGCTGCACGTCGCTGATCGGCTTGTCGGGGGCGAGGTACTCGCAGAACTCGCTGATCCCGCCGTCGAAGTGGAAGACGTCCTCGACCGGCTTGTCCTCCTCGATGCCGCGCTCGTCGCGCACCACGATGGTGAGGCCGGGGACGAGGAACGCGGTCTGCCGGGCACGCTGGTGGAGGGTGTCCAGGGAGAGCTTGGCGTCCTTGAGGAAGATCTGCCGGTCCGCCCAGTACCGCACGCGGGTGCCGGTGCGGGTGCGGGGGATCTTCTTGGTGCGGACCACGCCGCTGGCCGGCTCGAAGGGAGCGTCGGGGCCGGACTCGGTGAAGATCCCGGGCACACCGCGGCGGAAGCTGATGGTGTGCGTGTGGCCGCCGCGGTCCACCTCGACGTCAAGGCGCGAGGAGAGGGCGTTGACCACCGAGGCGCCGACGCCGTGCAGACCGCCGGAGGCGGCATAGGAGCCGCCTCCGAACTTGCCGCCGGCGTGCAGCTTCGTCATGACGACCTCGACGCCGGACAGGCCCGTCTTCGGCTCCACGTCCACCGGGATGCCGCGGGCGTTGTCGCGGACCTCGATGGACCCGTCGGCGCCGAGGACCACCTCGATCCGGTCGCCGTGGCCGGCCAGCGCCTCGTCGACGGCGTTGTCGATGATCTCCCAGATGCAGTGCATGAGGCCGCGGCTGTCCGTGGACCCGATGTACATACCGGGCCGCTTGCGAACCGCTTCGAGGCCTTCGAGGACGAGGAGGTGCCGCGCGGTGTAGTTGGAACCGTCACGATCTGCGCCCGTCAGCATCGAGGCGGGCGGCACGGAGGTTTCGGCGGTCACGCGGGCAGCTCCTCGGTCAAGATATTCAGGCGTGTCGGTGAGAGGGTACCGATGCGGGGTGGGCGGGCACCGACGCGACCCGGTATCCGGATGATCCATCTTAGCCGTTTTCGATCGCGCGTTCGATAACCCGCACGAGTGATACACATGTCACGTTCCCAAAGAGGCATGAACCATTTAGGCTCCGGGCACGTCCTCTCCAACAACCCGGTTGCCAGCCGGGGGACGATCCGGACAACAGCTCCACACCCGACATCCGACGCAACTGACTCCTATTCGCCGCCAATCGGTAACACCCGGTCACACCGAGGACGGTTCCGAGAAAATGCCGTCAGCGGGAACGTTTTCGGCCTGGTTGGATGTTGACCCTGGTACGACAGCTCGTCGAGCTAGAGAAGAGGCGACGTGACTACTGTTCTGACCCCCGCGAGTCCGCTGACAGCGGGCGACCGCTGCGACCGCTGCGGCGCTCAGGCCTACCTGCGCGTCACACTCATCAGCGGTGGAGAGCTGCTCTTCTGCGCCCATCACGGCCGCAAGTTCGAGCCTGAACTGAAGAAGATCGCAGCCGAGATACAGGACGAGACCGGTCGGCTGACCGAGACCCCGGCGTCATCGGGAGACGACGAGCGCTGAGCCTTCGCACCAGCGACGAATCGGAGCCGCGGGCGGACAGACCCCTTGAGGGGGTGTCCGCCCGCGGATTTTCACCGATCTCCAGGCCCCGTCGGCTGTTCTGTACCATCGCTCCCCCGCGCCGACCGCCCCACCAGGCCGACGGTGTCCTGCACTGCGGCCCGTGACAGCGGCGCGCTCCTGCCGTGGATCACTCCACGTCACGACTCACATGTGCTGCGCGATCAGCGCTTCCATCGCGGAGACCCGCGTGTACACGCCCGGGTAGTTCGCCAGCGCGCAGCCGTTCCCCCACGACACCAGGCCGACCAGCCGGCCGGCGACCACCAGCGGTCCACCGCTGTCGCCCTGGCAGGCGTCCCGCCCGCCCTGCTTCTCCCCCGCGCACATCATCGACGCGGGCACGTAGGTGCCGACGCTCCCGCCGGGATACGCCTGTTCGCACGCCGAGTCGTCAAGGACCGAGATGTCGGCGGTACGCAGTGTGGTCGCGTAGTCGCCGTCTCCGGTGGTGTCGCCCCAGCCATAGACCTCGGCCTGGGTGCCGGGGCGGTAGGAATCCGTGTCGGAGGAATCCGCCATCGGGATGGCCGCCCCGCTCGGCAGCGGCTCGGCCAGGGTGATCACCGCGACATCGTTGGCGTTGGTGGCCTGGTCGAAATCCGGGTTCACCCACACCTTGGACAGCTGTAGCTCCTCGCCACTGTCGCTGGTCAGGTCGGTGCGGTCCGCGATGACCCGGAGGTCCGGCAGCTGCTGCCAGTCGGACACGCCGAGCGCTTCCTCGCCGAAGCAGTGCGCGGCGGTCACCACGGTGCGTGGGCCGACCGCGACGCCGCCGCAGAACTGGCCGGAACGGTCACTGCCGAAGCGCGAACGGCTGGACAGCGCGACCACCCAGGGCTCCTGCTGGGTCGTGGTCGGAGTACCGCCCACGACGACTTCATGGGCCGCCGCCGACGTGGCGGGCAGTGCGAGGGGCACCGCCAAAGCCGGCAGCAGCGCGACTATCGACGCGATGACGGTACGAACACGGAAACGCATACGGCCTCCTGACGCTGTGAATCACTCTGCACACCCAGAGTCATGGACAGGTCGGGAGGCCGCATCCGCAGAGAACAGCCGCGGGGGCGGGCCGAAGGTCGGCTCGCCCCCGCGGCTGGGTGGTGATGTGGTGATCAGTCCAGGTAGTCGCGCAGCACCTGCGAGCGCGACGGGTGGCGCAGCTTGGACATCGTCTTCGACTCGATCTGGCGGATGCGCTCACGCGTCACCCCGTAGACCTTGCCGATCTCGTCCAGCGTCTTGGGCTGCCCATCGGTGAGGCCGAAGCGCATGGAGACCACGCCCGCCTCGCGCTCCGACAGGGTGTCCAGGACGGAGTGGAGCTGCTCCTGGAGGAGGGTGAAGCTCACCGCGTCGGCCGGCACGACCGCCTCGGAGTCCTCGATCAGGTCACCGAACTCGCTGTCGCCGTCCTCGCCGAGCGGGGTGTGCAGCGAGATGGGCTCACGGCCGTACTTCTGGACCTCGATGACCTTCTCGGGGGTCATGTCGAGTTCCTTGGCCAGCTCCTCCGGGGTGGGCTCGCGGCCCAGGTCCTGGAGCATCTGGCGCTGGACGCGGGCCAGCTTGTTGATGACCTCGACCATGTGCACCGGGATGCGGATGGTGCGGGCCTGGTCGGCCATGGCGCGGGTGATCGCCTGCCGGATCCACCAGGTCGCGTACGTGGAGAACTTGAAGCCCTTGGTGTAGTCGAACTTCTCGACCGCCCGGATCAGACCGAGGTTGCCCTCCTGGATCAGGTCGAGGAAGAGCATGCCGCGGCCGGTGTAGCGCTTGGCCAGCGAGACCACGAGGCGGAGGTTGGCCTCCAGCAGGTGGTTCTTCGCCCAGCGGCCGTCCTCGGCGATGATCTCCAGCTCGCGCTTGAGCTTGGGCGCGAGCTTGTCGGCGGCCGCGAGCTTGTCCTCGGCGAAGAGGCCGGCCTCGATCCGCTTGGCGAGCTCGACCTCCTGCTCGGCGTTGAGCAGCGGGACCTTGCCGATCTGCTTCAGGTAGTCCTTGACCGGGTCGGCGGTGGCGCCGGCGACCGCGACCTGCTGGGCAGGCGCGTCGTCCTCGTCGTCGTCGGAGAGCACGAAGCTCTCGGACTCCGGCTTCTCGGCGTCCTCGTCGCCCTTGCCGGGCGCGACGTCCTCGAGTGCCTCGTCCGGCTCGACCGCCTCGTCACCGGACCCGGCGGACTTCTTCGCCGTCGCCTTCTTGGCCGGTGCCTTCTTGGCAGCCGTCTTCTTCGCCGCGGTCTTCTTCGCGGGCGCCTTCTTGGCTGGGTTCTCCGCCTCCACCGATGGCTCCACCGTGGTCTCGGCCTCGGTCACCGCCTCCGGGGCGGGGGCCTTGGGCGCTACGGTCTTCTTGACAGGGGCCGCCGTCTTGGTGGCGACCGTCTTGGTGGCAGTACGCTTCGCCGGACTCTTGGCTGCGACGCTCTTGCGGGTGCGCTTGGGCGCCTCTGCCGCGGTCACCATGAGCGTCACCCCCTCCTCGTCGAGGACCTGGTTGAGGCTGCGCAGAACGTTCTTCCACTGGGTTGCCGGAATCTGGTCCGCTTCGAACGCCCGACGCACATCGTCGCCGGCGATCTGGCCCTGGGCCTTACCCTGCTCGATGAGCGCCATCAGAGACTCGGATTCGGCGATCTCGGACGGGAGCGTACGGGATGTGCTGGCCGACACGAACAACCTCTCGGAACGATGGGAACGACTGAGTGGTACCGCACAGCGACTCGGCGTCAGTCCTGATGCCGAATATTCGGTTGAACATTGCGTGTGCGGCGGCCACCTCTTAAGTCATCGCACTGCCTCGCCAAGCGTTACGCCAAGCTTACGTGGCCCGAGTCACACCCCATAACACGCTTATACATACCAGAGTGGGACATCACATACACGTGGAGCCGCCGCCGACTCCCGGATCGGGGTCCGCGGCGGCGCCAGATGCAGGTCAGTTCTTCTCTCGCGGCGCCGGGACGACATGGTCGGCGGCGGGCGCCGGGGCCGGCTCGGTCGAGGCGGCCAGCAGTTCGCGCATCGCCGCCTCGGCGGTGCCCCCGTCGCCCTCCGCGAGCGCCTCGACGATCCGCTGGTGCAGACCGACCGAGGTGTCCCCCGGACGCTCGCACCCGGTGGCGAGGCCGCCGGAGACGTGCAGGGCGGCGGACACGATGCCGGACAGGTGCTCCAGCATCCGGTTGCCGGCGACCTGGAGCACCAGGGTGTGGAACTCGGCGTCGGCACGGGAGAAGGTGAGAGCGTCACCCTGGGAGCTGGCGTGCGCCATGATCTCGGCCATGTCGGCGAGCCGCTGCTGCACGTCCTCCCGGCCGTGGCCGGCCGCGAGCCGGGCGGCGACCGGCTCGATGGTCGCGCGCAGTTCGAGCAGTTCGCGGCGCTGGTCGTCCCGATGGGGTCCGAAGGCGCGCCATTCGATGATGTCGGGGTCGAGCAGGTTCCAGTCGCTGACCGGACGGACCCGGGTGCCGACGTTCGGCCGGGCGCTGACCAGGCCCTTGGCCTCCAGCACGCGCAAGGACTCGCGCACCACAGTGCGGGAGACCTCGAAACGCTGGCCGATCTCCTCGGGGACCAGCGGGCGATCGGCGCCCAGGTCACCGGAGACGATCATCTGACCGAGTTGCTGGACGAGTTGGCCGTGCAGACCCCGGCCGCGGCTGCCTCCGGCACGGCGGCCGACCCGGCCCATGTCGGGCTCGACCCCTTCCCAGGCGTTGAGCCCGGGACGGTCTCCACCGGGGGCTTCGGGGTACGGATAGCGATCGAGCTCGCCCGAACCGGCAATGCCGGAGTCGGCAGAACGGGCCGCGGTCATCATGGAATGCGCAAGGGTACTCACGCATCCTTTGTCGGCGATGCCGAACCCGGCCTTGAGGGCTTTGCTGAAAAGCACACGAAAGGGTGAGCACTCATCACCTGATCATTGACGTCTTTTCTGGAGGAATCACCCCTCGTCCCCGGGAAGCGGCGCACTTCCTCCGGTGGGCACCGCAGTTGACCGCCGCCCTTGCCGCCGCCCGCGCAACGCGCTTGCCGCGAAGGCCGCAACAAGCACCACCAGCAGCAACACCAACCCCAGGAAGAGGGGTTGCCCGGCGAAGCGCAGCGCCTTGGCCACGCCCCCACCGCCGCCCTGCGACACTCCGCACACCACCGACCACAACGCCCCGCCGGCGTCGCCGAGTTCCTTCAGCTGCGGCCCACCGAGCAGCGCGCGTACGGCCGGTACGGCGAGCAGCGGCACCGCGAGTACCGCGGACACACCGAGCGCGGTAGTACGGAAGACCGCAGCGGCCAGCACACCGGCCCAGCAGCACCCGACCGCCAGCGCGGCGCTCCCGGCCAGCGCGGCGGGATGGGCCCAGGGGTCGGGCACGCGGCCGCGGGCGGTGAGCAGCCTCAGTACGCCGACGTCGACGGCCGTGGCCGCGGCGGTGAGCAGCAGGGCGGACGCCGCCCCTACGACAAGTTTGGCGCCGAGCAACCGGGAACTGCGCGGCTCGGGACCATGACCGGGCGCGAGAGCGGGATAGCGGAACTCCTGGCCGTAGCTGAGCGCACCGAGCAGTCCGGACCCGATCGCCCCGGCAGGCAGCGGCAGTTCGGGGGCCCAGCCCGACAGCACCCGCAGCACCGAGGTGTGCGCCACACCGGCCCGGGCGATCAGCACGCCGGCGAGCGCCGAGCACAGCAGCGCGCCGAACACGGTGGGCCAGGGCGTGCGCACCCCGAACGCGCGCCGGACCTCGTAGCGGATCGGCCGGACCGGACCCGGGCGGCGCCCGACCCGCCGGGGCCTGCGGCGCTCGCCGCGCTGCCGCGGCAGGGCGGACTGCGGCACCGCGGGCTGCGGCGGCTCGGCCTCGGCCCGGGTCCGGTCGAGCCGGTCCGCCGAGGTGTCGGCCAACTCGTGCAGCAGGATGCCGTGCCGGTAGGCAGTCTCGCCCACCGCCGCGGAGGTCGTGCCGTACACGGCGATACGGCTGCCGCTCGCGCTGACCACTTCGGCGCCGTCGTCGCTGAGCAGTGCCGCCAGCCGCTGGGCGTACGGCGACCGGACCGCCACGTACGGCCGCATGCGGCTGCGCGCGAACTGCGCCGCCGCCTCGTCGGCGACGAGCCGGCCGCCGTCCAGCGCGAGTACGCGGTCCGCCGTGCGGGCCAGCGCGCCCGCGTCCCGGCCCGCGAGCAGCACGGCGCCGCCTTCGGCCGCGTGCCCGCGCACCAGTTGGTGGACCCAGGCGGCCTCGCGCGGCGGCAACTCGTGCGCGGGGTCGTCCAGGATCAGGGCCCTCGGGCGGGAGAGCAGCGCGACGGCGAAGCCGAGCCGGCGGTCCATGGCGAGCGACTGCGTGTCGAGCCGTTCGTCCGCGACCGCGTCCAACCCGACCAGTTCCAGGACCTCGTCGGCGCGCGAGAGCGGCAGCCCGTAGGCGGAGCAGAGCATGCGCAGGTGTCCGCGGGCGCTGCGGCGGGGGTGGCCGGGGACGTCCCCCAGCACCGCGCCGATCTCGTCGGTGGGGCGGGCCAGTTCGTGCAGGGGGCGGCCGTCGACGAGAGTGGCGCCACGGCCCTGCTGCACCCCGAGCAGGAGCCGGAGCGCGGTGGACTTGCCCGCACCTGCCGGTCCGAGCAGGCCGGTCACCTCGCCCTCCCGCACCTCGAAGGTCAGGTCGGCGACGGCGGGCGGGGTGTTGCGGCGGGACAAGCTGGTCAGTCCGATGGCCTGGATCACCCCAGCACCATAGCGCCGAAATGACCATCAAAATGGACAAAACCCCCGAAACTACACCTCTGGTCGGAGCATCGGCGGATTCAGCAGCGCGGCCCCACCGGCCCTGAACAGCTGCGCCGGGCGCCCACCCTGACGTGTCGTCGTGCCCCCGGTCGGCACCAGGAACCCGACCGTCCCCGTCACCTTCCGGTGGAAGTTGCGCGGGTCGAGCGCCACGCCCCAGACCGCCTCGTAGACCCGCCGCAGCTCGCCGACGGTGAACTCCGGCGGGCAGAACGCCGTGGCCAGCGAGGAGTACTCGATCTTCGACCGGGCCCGCTCCACCCCGTCGGCGAGGATGCGCCCATGGTCGAAAGCGAGCGGCGCCGCCTCTCCCAGGTCCTGGCCGTTGTCCGTCAGGAGCGTGTCGACCGGCGCCCAGCGGGCGCTGCGCGCGTCGCCACCGGCACGGGGCGCCGGCAGGTCCGGGGCCAGCACCAGATGCGCGACGCTGACCACCCGCATCCGCGGGTCGCGCTGCGGATCGCCGTACGTGGCGAGTTGCTCCAGGTGGGCGCCGCTTTGAGCCCGCAGACCCGTCTCCTCGGCCAACTCGCGGGCCGCCGCCTGCGAGAGGTCCTCCTCGTCGCGGACGAAACCACCCGGCAGCGCCCATCGGCCCTGGAACGGAGCCTCTCCCCTGCGCACCGTGAGCGCGCACAGCGCGTGATGCCGAACCGTGAGCACCACCAGGTCGACGGTGACGGCAAAGGGCGGGAAGGCCGACGGGTCGTAGGGCGACATGACGCGATCCTAGTCGTCTCCCTGACGATAAACAGCCGGATCGGCGATCTTGACAGCCGGCCGGCGGAGATTCCCGTCCGCCGCCCGTCGCGCCTCCCCCGCTCCGCCCGCCGCCGCCTGCGCCCGACGGCTTCCCGGTGGCGTGCGGCGCGGTGTCCGCGCGCCGCGAGCCCGCCGGAAGCACACGCGCTGTGCGGCTGCTCACCGGCGGGTCCTGCTGCGGCGGCCCTTGGGCGCGCGGTGGGCGGGGCCGCGGCCGGCCGGACCGATCGGGCCGCGGTGCAGCGCGGCCCTTCCGAGCACCCGTTTGCGCCGCTCCTGGCGCATGCTGCGCCGCAGCAGCTCGGGGTCCAGGCCCTCGTTGACGGAGGTGTGCAGCAGCCGGGCGAAGGTGTAGTCCGGGTCGAGGTCCAGCGCCATCCGCAGGGCGACCCGGGCCTCGGTCTCGTCCCCGGTGGACCAGGCGACCCAGCCGGCGAGGGTGAGCGGAGTGGCCGCATGGTCCTGGTAGGGGCCGACGCAGCGCCGGGCCAGCGCACGCCACAGCCGCACCGCCGCGTCGGCCTGCCCGGGCTCCGCCCACTCCGCGGCACGGTCGCGGACGGCCTTGTCCTGGAGGCCGAGGATCATGACCGCCGCCTCGTCCTCATCGAGGAGAGCGTCGTCCTGCTCGTCGGCCCGGACCGGTTCGTCGAGCCGCGGCGCGGCCCGGAACCTCTCCAGCGCCGCACGGGCCAGCCCGAGTGTGCGGCGGCGGGCTTCCTCGACGCGGTCGCCGGTCAGCATCCGCGGCAGCAGTTCGGCGCACGCGATGTCGAGCGCGACCTCCTGCTTGTGGTGGTCGTCGGCCGCCGACGGCCGCAGCCGCGCCTCGATGTCCCGCAGCGGGCCGGGCACCGGCAGCCCGACGGACGCGGCGGTGACGGCCATTTCGGTGCTGCCCGGCGGTGGGAGGGCGGTGCCCTCGGCGGGCGACGGCGTGCGGTCTGGCAGGCAGTAGGACCACCAGCGGCCGGCCGACACGCACAGCGCCTCGATCACCGGCACGTCCAGTTCCCCGCAGGCGACCCGCAGCCGCTGGGCGAGCGGGCGCAGCCGCTCCACCACGTCCGACGGCCGCTCGCCCTCGGCCGGGTCCTGGCAGAGGAAGACCACGGCCGCGTCGGGGCGCCCGGTCCGGCGGGTGCTGTTCCGCACCAGGCACTCGGCGAGGCGGCCGGCGCAGACCGGCCACTCCTCCGGCCCCTCGGGCAGGGCCACCCGCAGCCTCCCGCCGAAGCGGCCGTGCTCGCCGTGCAGGGCCACGAGGACCAGGCTGTCGGTCGGTTGGAAACCGAGCAGATAGGGCAGCGCGTCCGCCAGTTCTCCGGGGCCGCGCAGCGTGACCTTGACCTCCGTCGGGCGATCCGATGACTCTCCGTGCTGAATTTCGTCGCTCTGTGTCATGACTCGACGATGACGCATCGCCCGGCCTTCCCGCGGCCGACCACCCGTTCGGCTGTGGACAACTTCCGGGCAGGACGTCCGCCCGGCGCCCGGACCATCCGTCCTTCGGGCCCGGCGATCAGCCCGCCGCGGCGAGGACCAGCGGAAGGACCGGCCCGCTGCCCGCCTGCCGCAGCAGCCGCGCGCAGACCGCGAGGGTCCACCCGGAGTCGGTCGAGTCGTCCACCAGCAGGACGGAACCCGGCGACGCCGCCAAGGCGCCCGCCAACTCCTCGGAGACCGTGAACGCTCCGGACAGTGCCTTCAGCCGCTGCGCGGAGTTGCTCCGGCGTGCGGCGTGCGCCCCGTTCCCGCCGGTGTACGTCAGGCTGCCCAGGAACGGCATGCGGCCGACCGACGCGATCCCCTGGGCCAGTGAACCGACCAGCTGGGGGCGGGTGAGGGACGGAACGGCGACGACGCCGACCGGCCGCGCCGGGGCGTCCGGCGCACCGGATGACCATCCCCCGGCGGAGCGGGCCCAGTCGGCCAGCACCGCCACGGCGGCACGCAGGACCTCGTCGGGCACCGCGCCGTCGGGCGCGTCCTCGGCCAGCAGCGGCCGCAGCCGGTTGCCCCACCCGATGTCCGACAGCCTGCCCAGGGCCCGCCCCGTCGAACACTGCTCCTGGGCCGGGATGCGGCCCTTGAGGTCGATGCCGAGCGCGGCCATCCCGGTGGGCCACATCCGCCGCGGCTCGACCTCCACTCCGGGCCGGTCCAGTTCTTTGGCCGCACCGGTCAACGCGCCCGCCGAGACGGCCGACTCGATCCACGCGCCCGCGCAGTTGTCGCAGCGGCCGCAGGGAACCGCGCCCTCGTCGTCGAGCTGCTGCCGCAGGAACTCCATCCGGCACTGGGTGGTGCCGACGTAGTCGCGCATGGCCTGCTGCTCGGCCGCGCGCTGCCGGGCCACCCAGGCGTAGCGCTCCGCGTCGTAGACCCACTCGGCGCCAGTCGACGCCCAGCCGCCCTTCACGCGCCGGACCGCGCCGTCGACGTCCAGCACCTTCAGCATCGTCTCCAGCCGGCCGCGCCGGAGGTCCACCGCCGCCTCCAGAGCAGGTACGGACAGCGGCCGGCCCGCGTCGGCGAGGGTCGCGAGGGTCTGCCGGACCTGTCCTTCGGGGGGGAAGGCGGTGTCGGCGAAGTAGCGCCAGATCGCCTCGTCCTCCCTGCCGGGCAGCAGCAGCACGTCGGCGTGCGCGACACCGCGCCCGGCACGGCCCACCTGCTGGTAGTAGGCGATCGGCGAGGACGGAGAGCCGAGGTGGACCACGAAGCCCAGGTCCGGCTTGTCGTACCCCATGCCCAGTGCCGATGTCGCGACCAGCGCCTTGACCCGGTTCTCCTGCAGGTCCATCTCGGCCTGCAGCCGCTCGGCGTTCTCCGTCTTCCCGGTGTACGAGGCCACCTCGAAACCGCGCTGGCGCAGGAACGCGGTCGCCTCCTCGGCCGCGGCGACCGTGAGGGTGTAGACGATCCCGGAGCCCGGCAGCTCCTCGAGGTGCTCCGCGAGCCAGGCCAGGCGGTGCGCGGCGTCGGGGAGCCGGATCACGCCCAGCCGCAGGCTCTCCCGTTCGAGCGTGCCCCTGAGCACCAGCGCCTCGCCGGCACCGGTGCCCAGTTGCTCGGCCACGTCGGCGGTGACGCGCGCGTTGGCGGTCGCGGTGGTGGCCAGCACCGGTACGCCGGTCGGCAGCTCGGCGAGCATCGCCCGCAGCCGGCGGTAGTCGGGCCGGAAGTCGTGGCCCCAGTCGGAGATGCAGTGCGCCTCGTCGACCACCAGCAGACCGGTCGTGGCCGCGAGCTCGGGCAGCACCTGGTCGCGGAAGTCGACGGAGTTGAGGCGTTCGGGGCTGACCAGCAGCACGTCCGTCTCCCCCCGCTCCACCTCCCCGTAGATCGTCTCCCACTCCTCCGGGTTGGCCGAGTTGATCGTCCGCGCCCGGATGCCGGCGCGGGCCGCCGCCTCGACCTGGTTGCGCATCAGAGCCAGCAGCGGGGAGATGATCACCGTGGGACCGGCGCCGCGTCGCCGCAGCAGCGCCGTGGCGACGAAGTACACCGCCGACTTGCCCCAGCCGGTGCGCTGGACCACGAGCGCGCGCCGGCGCTCCTGCACCAGCGCGGCCACCGCCTGCCACTGGTCCTCCCGCAGCCGCGCGGCGCCCTCCGCGGCGCCCACCAGCTCGGCAAGGATCAGATCGGCCTCCGCGCGCAGCTCCTGGTTGCTCATGCCCCCATGCAACCCCACAGCACTGTCATCGTCCCAATCCCCACCCCCAGGGACGGACCGTCCGACACCGCGGGTCCGGAGGCGGCCACGGCGGGCGACGGGGGTGCCGCCCCCGGTTTCCGCCGCGTTCCCGCTGGTCCCGGCAGTGCGCGGCCGAGTCGATCATCCGGGTGGGATCTATCCGGCGGACGTTGCCATACCGGTCGTTGCCGCCAATTGCCCGTTGCCGCACGGCAGTACGAGAGGAAGAATTGGCCGTGGATTCCCGATCGGCTCTCCGAGCCCCTTGACCGGCGTGCGCCCGCGCCCGGTCCACGGGTGCATCCGCGAAGGGAGGACCGTGACCATCGGGTTCGTTCCTGAGACCTCGTCCGCCGGTTCCCCCCGGGTGTCGCGCAGCATGGAGCCGGCCGAGTGGGCCGGCAGCGGTGTGCCGATGCTGGCGAGCCCGCGCGATGTCATCAAGGACCTGCACGCCAGACACCTGCCCACGCCGTCGACCGCGGTCGTCGCGGTCTACGACCCGGACGGCAGGATCAGGGCCAGCGCCTCGTTCACCGGCCGCGACGGGGTGCTCGACGGGTGGGAGCGCCGCAACGCCCTGCTCTCCCACCTGCGCCGGGTCATCCCGCACGACCTGCGGCTCCGCCACCCCGTACGGGTCGCGGTCCTCATGGTGTGCCGGGAGGGCGGTCCCGGGTGGACCGCGGAGGACGGCGCCTGGATGTGGGGGCTGCGCGACGCCTGCACGCTGCACGGGCTGCGCTGCGGGTCGTACGTCACCCTCACCGACGACGGCTGGAACGTCATCGGCGAGAGCCGCGCCGGCCGTACCCCCAACGCCCACTCCGCACCCGCCCGGTCGGCGAACCCGCCGGCGCACGCCCCGCTGCCGCAGGACGCGCCGATGGCCGGGCGCCGGGCGGCCGTGCGCTGAGCCCGGCGGAAAGCTCCCGCGACAGGGCGAGACCGCGGCAGGGACCCGGCCGGAAAGGCGCGGGGCCTTCCCACCGCGGCCCGGCCGAGCGCCCGTTCAGGCGCTGGCGCCGAGCAGTCCGTTGATCCGGGCGGGGTCGCCGCACACGATCAGCAGCACACCGGCGCGGGCCAGTGCCCCCGCCAGCGCACGCGACATGCCCTCGTCGTCACCGCCGTTGAGCGCGACGACCACGACGGGGCGACCGGTGGCCCGGTCGGCGCGGATGTCGGCGTAGAACACGTCGTCGGCTGCTTCGTGCTGCGCCCAGTAGGACGCCTCGCCGAAGGACAGCTCGTGCGCGGCCCACGGGTGCTGCTCGCCCGCGGTCAGCACCAGGATCTCGCCGGGCGGACGCCCGGTGTCCAGCAGCAGGTCAACCGTTTCGTCGGCCGCGTCGACCGCACCGGACTCCGGCGCGGGGATGAGCTGGATCTGGGCGGACGCGCTCTTGGCGGCGGGCTGTTGTGCGGAGGGGGCGGCGGGCGGCGCGGCCGGGGTCACCGGTCCGCTCTTGCCCGCGGGCCGGTTGGGTCCGGGACGGCCCGGACCGACACCCGCGGCCGCGGATTCCCTGGACGGCGTGGGGCGCGGAGCCGCGGGTCGCGGCGGGCCGGGGACTGGACGGGGGGTCGACGCACTCCGGCCGGCGGCCGGAGCAGTGCGGGGACCCGGGACGCTCTCGTGAATCTGAGGCTCCTCGGGGGTGAGAGGCATGAGTTGATGTCTATCAAACGCGCTGTGGATGCGCAGCGGGGGGTGGCGCCCGAATCAGAAATCGAAACCGAGTTGTTCCCCTGTGTCGGCGTCGTTCCGCACCTTCTTGAGGTGCTGCCAGCGCGGCATCGTGTCCAGGTACGACCAGGACAGCCGGTGCTGGGAGGTCGGGCCCAGTTCCTCCAGTGCCGCACGGTGCACCGGTGACGGATAACCGGCGTTGTCCGCGAACGCGAACGGGGTGTATTCCACGCCGAGTTCGGCCATCGCGGTGTCACGCCGCACCTTGGCGATCACGGACGCGGCCGCCACCGCGACACATGACTGGTCGCCTTTGATGACGGTCCGCACCTTCCAGGACCCGCCCAGGTAGTTGTGCTTGCCGTCCAGGATGACCGCCTCCGGCCGCTCGGGTAGCGCCTCCAGGGCGCGTTCCGCCGCCAGCCGCAGTGCCGCCGTCATCCCGAGGCCGTCGATCTCCTCGGGGGACGCCTGGCCGAGCGCGTAGGACGTCACCCAGTCGGCGAGCAGAGCCGCGAGCTTGGTCCGGCGCTTGGGCGTGATCAGCTTGGAGTCGGTCAGCCCCTCGGGCGGCCGCCGCAGTCCGGTGACCGCCGCGCACACGGTGACGGGTCCGGCCCAGGCGCCGCGGCCCACCTCGTCCACACCTGCGACGGTGCGTACGCCGAGGGTGGCGCGCATCGAACGCTCGACGGTGTGGGTGGGTGGTACGTACGGCATGACGCAGTCAGCGTACCTCTCGGCAACGTCCCGCCCATAGAGGGGTGATCGGCCGGCAATGAACGCATGGTCCCACGTATCCCTCAGGACACTCCGGCCCACTGCGGTAGCGGTTCGGTACGCCGTGTCCAGGTCGCGGGCGGCGCACCACCGGGGCGGGCGGCGACGATGCCGCCGACGATCGCGCAGTTGGTGTCCACGTCGCCGCCCACCCGCGCGGTGGTCCAGAACGCCCGCTCGTAGTCGTCGAAATGGCGCGCGGCGGCCCACAGGGCGAAGGGCACCGTGTCGGGGGCGCTGGTGCGGCGGCCGCAGCCGAGGACCGCGGCGACGGTCGCCGCGTCGTCGTAGTCCAGCATGGTGCGGGCGCGTTCCACCCCTGCGCGCACGGCGCTGCGGGGCAGCAGGTCGAGCACCGCGCCCAGGAACGCGTCCGGGGTGCCGGGACCCGCCGGTCCCGCGGCCAGTGCGGCGGCGACGGCCACGGCCACGGCGCCGGCCACGGCCTCCTGGTGCCGATGGGTGGTGACGGCGGAGGCCGCGGCCTGCCGGGCCGCCTGCTCGGGGTCGTCGGCGTACCAGGCGCCCAGGGGCGCTATCCGCATCGCCGCTCCGTTTCCCCAGGAGCCCTGCCCGTCGAACAGCCCGGCGGCGAGTTCGCGCCAGTCGCCGTTCTCCTGCCGGATCAGCCGCAGCATCCGGTTCACGGCCGGGCCGTAGCCCCGGTCGAAGTCGTGGTGCTCGGCGAAGGACCGGGCGAGCGCATCCTGGTCGATCCGGCCGTGCGCCATGAGCACGGCCAGCACCGAGCAGGCCATCTCGGTGTCGTCCGTCCATGCCCAGGGTCCGGGTGGCAGTTCGCCGCTTTGGAGGGCGGGGCGGTTGGCCGGTACGAAGAACTGCGAGCCGAGCGCGTCGCCGACCGCGAGGCCGCGCAGGCCGGCACTCGCCCGTGCCAGGCGTTCGGCGTCCATGCCCGCGTAGGAGGCGGCAGCCGGGCCGGAATCGGAAGCGGGCGGGTCCTGCTCGGGGGTGGAATCGGGCATCATCGTGCTGGAGCCTTGGGAGTCATCCGAGGCATGGTACTGGTGTGCCCGTCCGACGCCAGGGTGCGGCACGAAGCAGCTCCGGGTGGTGGCGCCCAGGCACACAGGGCGCGGGGCGGAGGCGGTCTTCGCCGCCGCCGTCACTGCAGGCCGCCGCCGGGCGGGCAGGGGGTGCCCCAGCGCTCGAACGGCCGGTCCAGGATGTAGCGGCCCGAGGGCTGCCGCAGGAGCATCCGGGTCTCGGCGTTGGACGGGTTGGACAGGGTCTCGAACTCCTCGACCGTCCAGTGGAACCAGCGCATGCAGAACAGCCGCATCGTCAGCCCGTGCGTGACCAGCAGTACGTTCGGCGGGAAGTCCGGCTTGTCGAAGGCCCGGTAGAGGGTCTCCAGGAACGCTCCCACCCGGTCGTGGACGTCGGCGCCGCTCTCCCCCATCGCGAAACGGTAGAAGAAGTGGCCGTAGGCGTCGCGGGCCTTGCGCTGGCGCTGGATGTCCTCCTGGTCCTGCCAGTTGCCCCAGTCCTGTTCGCGCAGCCGCGGCTCCTCGCGCGCCTGCGCCAGCGCCGGGTCCAGGCCCAGCTCCTCGTAGGTGTGCCAGGTGCGCCGGTACGGGGAGACGAACGCCTGCACCCGCTCCCCGCCGAACACCTCGCGCAGACGGGCGCCGGCCCGCGCGGCCTGCCGGCGGCCGTTGGCGGTCAGCTCCAGGGCGTGGTCGGGCACCCGTTCGTAGATGCTGTCGTCCGCGTTGCCCTGGGACTCTCCGTGCCGGATGAGCACGATGCGTTGAGGACGTCCCATACCGGCCAGCCTATTGCGCCCGCCGGCCCGGCGCCTTTCCGCCCCCCGGACCGCCCGGACCGCCCGGACCGGTCCGAGCGGGCCCTCGCGCTCAGACCGTCCACTCCGGCACCACGTCCACCACGTCGCCGGCCACGGACAGCACGTCGGCGTCCAGCCCGGCGCGCTCGGACAGCCGCTCGACGGCCCCTTCCCGGTACTTGCCGTGCTCCGTGGCCGAATCCCACATCGACAGCACCAGGAAGTCGTCCGACTCCCCCCGGCCGAAGGCGCCGCGCAGCATCCCGGGTGATCCGGCCATGGCCGGGTTCCACACCCGCTCCTGCATCTGCGTGAAGTGCTCGACCCGCTCCGGCCGCACCTTGCACAGCGCGACCCTGAGCAGATCGGTGTCGGCGAAGAGCGGCTCGAAACCGACCTTCACATCCAGCTGGTGTTCGAACAGCCGCACCGCGAGCATTTCGTACGTGCCCTGCTGCCCGGCGACGAAGCCGCCGTGCGGGCCGGCCATGAAGGCGTCGTACGCGCTCCGGCCGTCCCAGAACCCGAAGATGTGCGCCACTCCCGGCTGGGCACGGCTCCAGCCGCCGCCCTGGCCGAGGAACCCGGGCTGCTGCCGCAGCGCCGCCCACCGCCGTTGCCCCCGGTCGAATCCGGGCCGATCGACGACCCCGCAGCGTATCCACTTGACCAACACCGCGCCATCGTAGTCGCGCCGGGCGCCCCAGCCGTCGTATTCCGGCTGCGTACATGCCGGCGGTGTCCCTGCTGGTCCGCCCCCGGGGCCGCGAACGACACGCGAAGGGGCGCCGACGGAATGTCGGCGCCCCTTCGCGCTGCTCTCAGCGCGGCTCAGCCGTCCCTACGGGAGGTCCCGGCAGATCGGCAGATCCGCCTTCCAGCTCAGCTGCAGCCGCTGGTGGAGCCGCAGCCCTCGCAGAGGTAGCAGCTGCCGGCGCGGCGCATCTTGGTGCCGCAGGAGAAGCACAGCGGAGCGTCGGCGTTCAGACCGAGCTGGATCTCCAGCAGCTCCGTGGAGTTGTGCGCCTCCTTGGGCGCCGGGGCCGCCGCGGGAGCCGCGGGCTTGGCCGCCGACAAGGGCTTGGGGGCCTCCACGTGGCGCGGCGCGGACTGCGCCAGGCCCTCGACGTCGACGTCGTCCTCACCGGCTTCGTAGGAGCCGGTGTCCAGGTGCCGCTGACGCTCCTCGGCCGAGTGGATGCCGAGCGCCGAGCGGGTCTCGAAGGGCAGGAAGTCCAGCGCCAGGCGGCGGAAGATGTAGTCCACGATGGACTGCGCCATCCGCACGTCCGGGTCGTCGGTCAGGCCGGCCGGCTCGAAGCGCATGTTGGTGAACTTCGAGACGTAGGTCTCCAGCGGGACGCCGTACTGCATGCCGACGGAGACGGCGATGGAGAAGGCGTCCATCATGCCCGCGAGGGTCGAGCCCTGCTTGGACATCTTCAGGAAGACCTCGCCGAGCCCGTCGTCCGGGTAGGAGTTGGCCGTCATGTAACCCTCGGCGCCGCCGACGGTGAAGGAGGTGGTGATCCCCGGGCGGCCCTTGGGCAGGCGCTTGCGGACCGGGCGGTACTCGACGACCTTCTCGATCTGCGCGGGAAGTGCTTCCTCGGTGCCGGCGTCGGCCGTGGTGTCCGGCTTCTTCTTCGCCGACAGCGGCTGGCCGACCTTGCAGTTGTCGCGGTAGATCGCCAGCGCCTTCAGGCCGAGCTTCCAGCCTTCGTAGTAGACCTCCTCGACCTCCTCGACGGTCGCGGACTCCGGCAGGTTGACCGTCTTGGAGATGGCACCCGACAGGAAGGGCTGCGCCGCGGCCATCATCCGGACGTGGCCCATGGCCGAGATCGCGCGGTCGCCCATGGCGCAGTCGAAGACCTCGTAGTGCTCGGTCTTCAGGCCGGGCGCGTCGATCACGTTGCCGTGCTCGGAGATGTGGGCGACGATCGCCTCGATCTGCTCTTCCTGGTACCCCAGGCGCTTGAGCGCGACCGGGACGGTGTTGTTCACGATCTGCATCGAGCCGCCGCCGACCAGCTTCTTGAACTTCACCAGCGCCAGGTCGGGCTCCACGCCCGTGGTGTCGCAGTCCATCATCAGGCCGATGGTGCCGGTGGGGGCGAGCACCGAGGCCTGGGCGTTGCGGAAACCGTTCTTCTCGCCGAGGCGGATGACGTCCTGCCACGCCTCGGTCGCCGCGGCCCACACCGGGGTGTCGAGGTCGTCCATGCGCTTGGCGACGGAGTTGGCGTCGGAGTGCTGCTTCATGACGCGCTTGTGGGCGTCGGAGTTCCGGGCGTAGCCCTCGTACGGGCCCACGACCGCGGCCAGTTCGGCGGACCGCTTGTAGGAGGTGCCGGTCATCAGCGAGGTGATCGCTCCGGCGAGCGCGCGGCCGCCGTCCGAGTCGTACGCGTGGCCGGTCGCCATGAGCAGCGCGCCCAGGTTCGCGTAGCCGATGCCGAGCTGGCGGAAGGCGCGGGTGGTCTCGCCGATCTTCTCCGTCGGGAAGTCCGCGAAGCAGATCGAGATGTCCATCGCGGTGATGACCAGCTCGACGACCTTGGCGAAGCGCTCCGCGTCGAAGGTCTGGCGGCCCTCGTCGTCGTGGCGCAGGAACTTCAGCAGGTTGAGCGAGGCGAGGTTGCAGCTCGAGTTGTCCAGGTGCATGTACTCGCTGCACGGGTTGGACGCGGTGATGCGGCCGCTCTCGGGCGAGGTGTGCCAGTGGTTGATCGTGTCGTCGTACTGGATGCCGGGGTCGGCGCAGGCCCATGCGGCCTCGGCCATCTTCCGGAACAGCGACTTGGCGTCGACCTGCTCGATGACCTCACCGGTCATCCGGGCGCGCAGGCCGAACTGCCCGCCCTCCTCGACGGCCTTCATGAACTCGTCGTTGACGCGGACGGAGTTGTTCGCGTTCTGATACTGGACGGAGGTGATGTCGTCCCCGCCGAGGTCCATGTCGAAGCCGGCGTCGCGCAGCGCGCGGATCTTCTGCTCTTCCTTGACCTTGGTCTCGATGAACGCCTCGACGTCGGGGTGGTCGACGTCCAGGACCACCATCTTGGCGGCGCGGCGGGTGGCGCCGCCCGACTTGATGGTGCCGGCGGACGCGTCGGCGCCGCGCATGAAGGAGACCGGCCCCGAGGCGTTGCCGCCGGAGGAGAGCAGTTCCTTGGAGGAGCGGATGCGGGAGAGGTTCAGGCCGGCGCCGGAGCCGCCCTTGAAGATCATCCCCTCTTCCTTGTACCAGTCGAGGATCGAGTCCATCGAGTCGTCGACGGACAGGATGAAGCAGGCGGAGACCTGCTGCGGCTGGGCGGTGCCCACGTTGAACCACACCGGGGAGTTGAAGCTGAACACCTGGTGCAGCAGCGCGTACGTCAGTTCGTGCTCGAAGATCTCCGCGTCCGCGGGGCCGGTGAAGTAGCCGTGCTCCTCGCCCGCCTTGCGGTAGGTGAGCACGACCCGGTCGATCAGCTGCTTGAGGCTCTTCTCGCGCTTCGGGCTGCCCACCGCGCCGCGGAAGTACTTGCTCGTCACGATGTTCACCGCGTTCACCGACCAGAAGTCGGGGAACTCGACACCGCGCTGCTCGAAGTTGATCGATCCGTCGCGCCAGTTCGTCATGACGACGTCACGGTGCTCCCACACCACCTCGTCGTACGGGTGCACGCCGGGGGTGGTGTGGATGCGCTCGATACGCAGGCCCTTGCTCGCCTTCGACCCCTTGGTGCGTGAACCGCGTGCCGGGCCGCTCGTCGTCTCTGTCATTCCGCCTCCCAATATGGGCAAACGCCCTGATGTGCGCGGTTCTTCCCCGCAGCACCGTGTGTTGTCTGCCGCCTCGGCGCGCTGGCGGCGCCTCGGCAAATCCGTGTCCCGGCGCCGGTCAGTCGGCGGCCGCGGGCGCGGGGACCCCGAGGTCCTCGTCAAGCCCGCCGGGAGTGGTGGGTGGGAGCTGCTCGCGCAGCTCCGTGATGGCCCGCTCGAAGTCGTCGAGCGAGTCGAAGGCCCGGTAGACGCTCGCGAAGCGCAGGTAGGCGACGAGATCGAGCTCCTGGAGCGGGCCGAGTATGGCCAGTCCCACGTCGTGCGTCGACAGCTCGGCGCTGCCGGTGGCCCGGACCGCCTCCTCGACCCGCTGGCCGAGCAGCGCGAGGGCGTCCTCGGTCACCGGGCGGCCCTGGCACGCCTTGCGCACGCCCGCGATCACCTTGGTGCGACTGAAGGGCTCCGTGACGCCGCTGCGCTTGATCACCATCAGCGAGGCCGACTCGACGGTGGTGAAGCGCCTCCCGCAGTCGGGACACTGACGCCGGCGTCGGATCGCGGCACCGTCATCGGTGGTCCGGCTGTCGACGACGCGGCTGTCGGGGTGTCTGCAGAAGGGGCAGTGCACGGTCTTCCACTCCCTCCCTCACCCGCGGTGAGCGCATGGCGAACAAGCTCCGACGGGTTCCTGCCGGAACCTGCGAGAGCAGCCTCAAGCATAGGCGATGGCGGTGGCATGGGAGCCACGGGGCCTGCTTGGAAACCACAACTTGTGGTGGCCGGGCCCTATCCAACCACTAGATCTGGTGGCACCGCACCAAGGGGTGCCATCCGCGTGTCGCGCCGGGGCCGGCGGCCACGGAGGGCGTTCGCGGCGCGCCGGAGCGTACGGGGGACGAATCCGCGGGGCGCTTTCCAGGACACGGTGCGAGACTGGGCCGGCCGGAATCCGCGGACCCGACCCGCTATCGAACGACGTTCGGTCGTCGTCTCGGCCAGATCTCGCGAGCCTTCGAGTCGGCATGGCGGCAGCGGAGTCGGATTCGAACTTCCATTCGATCAATACACCCGGTACCTTGATCACGTCAGCGGATTTTTGCTAATTCACTCGAACGTGTGTTTGGCGCAACCTTTCGAAACCCACTACCGTTGTACTAACTGCCCGCACGCGGAGACGGGCCGACCGCAGTCCATGCGGTGGAGAACAACTCGAAAGGGGCCGCCGTGACCACCACCGCAGAGAGCGCCACCGGCACATTGCCCGCCCATGACCGCTCCCCGGACGGAATCGGCCCGTTGGACGTCGCGAACGAAGACAGCAGCCCCAAGCCGGCACGCGCGCTGCCCGGACGGCCCCCGGGAATTCGCGCCGACAGCTCGGGGTTGACCGAGCGTCAGCGCCGCGTCATCGAGGTGATCAGGGACTCGGTGCAGCGCCGCGGTTATCCGCCGTCCATGCGCGAGATCGGCCAGGCCGTCGGCCTGTCGAGCACGTCCTCGGTCGCCCACCAGCTCATGGCGCTGGAGCGCAAGGGCTTCCTGCGCCGCGACCCGCACCGGCCGCGCGCCTACGAGGTCCGCGCGTCCGACGCCGGCCACGCGCAGCCCACCGACACCACCGGCAAGCCGTCCGCGTCCTATGTGCCGCTGGTCGGCCGGATCGCGGCCGGCGGCCCCATCCTCGCCGAGGAGTCGGTCGAGGACGTCTTCCCGCTGCCGCGCCAACTCGTCGGGGACGGCGAGCTGTTCGTGCTCAAGGTGGTCGGCGACTCGATGATCGAGGCGGCGATCTGTGACGGCGACTGGGTCACCGTACGACGCCAGCCCGTCGCCGAGAACGGCGACATCGTGGCGGCGATGCTGGACGGAGAGGCGACCGTCAAGCGCTTCAAGCGGGACAACGGCCACGTCTGGCTGCTGCCGCACAACGCCGCCTACCAGCCCATCCCCGGCGACGAGGCCACGATCCTCGGCAAGGTCGTCGCCGTGCTGCGCCGGATCTGACGCAGGGTCCCCGACCACGGGGCACGGCCGGACATCGGCCGACCTGGGACGCGACCAAGGCCCGGGAGACCGCCACCGCGGTTCTCCGGGCCTTTCCCACGCCTCGGGCACCTTGTAGCAGCGGCCGCCCGTACGGGCTCCCAGGGCCCGCACACGGCCGTGACGGGCCCGCTACGCGTCTGCTGCGGCCGTCTCCGCCGCCCCGGCGGCCGCGTCGATCGCCGCCAGGGACTTCCGCACCTGGTTGCGGTCGTTGGTGTACCAGAACTCGGGCATCGAGGACCGCAGGAAGCCCCCGTAGCGGGCGGTGGCCAGGCGCGGGTCGAGCACCGCCACGACACCCCGGTCGCCGGTGGCCCGGATCAGCCGCCCGGCACCCTGGGCCATCAGCAGTGCCGCATGGGTGGCGGCCACCGCCATGAAGCCGTTCCCCCCGTGCTCCTCCACCGACTTCTGGCGCGCGCTCATCAGCGGATCGTCCGGCCGGGGGAAGGGGATGCGGTCCATCACCACCAACTGGCAGTTCGCGCCCGGCACATCCACGCCCTGCCACAGCGACAGCGTGCCGAACAGGCAGGTCCTGGCGTCCTCGGAGAAGGTGCGGATCAGCTCGCCCAGCGTCTCCTCGCCCTGGAGCAGCACCGGGTGCTCCAGCCTTCCGCGCAGCGCCTCCGCGGCCGCCTGGGCGCCGCGCATCGACGAGAAGAGCCCGAGGGTGCGCCCGCCGGCTGCTTCGATCAGCTCGGCCAGTTCGTCGAGCATGTCCTCGCGGCCCGAGTCGCGGCCGGGCTGCGCGAGATGGCGGGCGACGTACAGGATGCCCTGGCGGCGGTAGTCGAAGGGCGAGCCGACATCGACGCCCTTCCACTGCGGCACCTCGTCCTCGCCCTCCGCGGCCGTCACGCCCTCGGGCGACAGGCCCAGCGAGGCGGCGACACCGTTGAAGTCGCCGCCCAGCTTGAGCGTGGCGGAGGTGAGCACCACCGAGCGGTCGGTGAAGAGCTTCTCGCGCAGCAGGCCCGACACGCTCAGCGGCGCGACCCGCAGCGACGCGCCGAACCGGTCGTGCCGCTCGCACCACACCACGTCGTACTCCGAGCCCTGCACCAGGCGTTCGGCGACCTCGTGGACGTGCTCGACGGAGGCGAGGGCCTGCTTGCGGACGACATCCTCGTCCTGCACGGAGCGGTCGCGGGTCTCGCCGAGCGCGGTGATCACCAGGCGGCAGGCGTCCCGGAGCGCCGCGAGCGCGTACGCGAGGTCCTCCGGGATCTCCTCCAGCCGCCCGGGCTGGGCGAGCTCCATCACCCGCTCGAAGCCCTCCCCCGCGCTCATCAGGGCGTCCGCCGCCTTCTCGTTGACGAGTCTGGCGGCGCGCTTGACGGCGCGGTTGACCCCGAGGGGGCTCAGCTCGCCGGTGGCGACACCGGTCACCCGCGAGACCAGTTCGTGCGCCTCGTCGACGATCAGCACCTCATGGCTGGGCAGCACCGGGGCGCCCTCGATGGCGTCGATGGCCAGCAGGGCGTGGTTGGTCACGACGACCTCGGCGACCTTGGCGCGCTCGCGGGCCGCCTCGGCGAAGCACTCGGCACCGTAGGCGCACTTGGAGGCGCCCAGGCACTCGCGGGAGGTGACCGAGACCTGGCTCCAGGCGCGGTCGGAGACGCCGGGGCTGAGCCCGTCCCGGTCCCCGGTCTCGGTCTCGTCGGCCCAGTCCCGCAGCCGCAGCAGGTCCTTGCCGAGCTTGCTCGTGGGCGCGGCGGCCTCGAAGGGGTCGAAGAGGCCGTCCTCCTCGTCCTGCGGCACTCCTTCGTGCAGGCGGTGCAGGCACAGGTAGTTGGACCGGCCCTTGAGCATCGCGAACTGCGGCTCGCGGCGCAGCAGCGGCTTCAGCGCCTGGACCGTGCGCGGCAGGTCCCGCTCCACCAGCTGCCGCTGGAGGGCGAGGGTGGCAGTGGCCACCACCACGGGCTCGCCGTGCGCCAGGGCGGGCACCAGGTAGCCGAGCGACTTGCCGGTGCCGGTGCCGGCCTGGACGAGCAGATGGGACTGGTCTTCCACGGCGTCGTGTACGGCCTGCGCCATGGCGACCTGGCCTTCCCGCTCCACGCCGCCGACGGCGGTGACGGCGGCGTGCAGCAGGTCGGTGAGAGCGGGTGGGGTGGTGGCAGTCATAGGAGGGCCAGCCTACGGCGCCGCACCGACAACGCCGTCCGGGTGAGACCGGTCCGGTCACCGCGCGGGCCTTCGCCGCACCGTCCCGGTCAGGCGGTGCTAGCTTCTGGTCACATGCAGTGCGAGAGCCGTATGACGCTTGATGCCTCGGCCGCGGAATATGTGATCGACGTGGCGAACGTCGTACGGGCGCCGGCCCTGGGCGGGGACCGGGCCGCGGACCTCGGCCGCTTCGAGGCGCTGCTGGACGCTCTGGCGGAGTTCGCCCGCGACCCGGCGGTGCAGGTCTATCCGATCACCGACCGCTCGCTGCTGACCGACGGACGGCTCACCCCGCAGGAGCGCGCCCGGCTCGACCGCTGGTACCGCGACCGGCTGCTGGAGGTCCTGCCCCGCGCCGACGACCGCATCCTGGAGCTCGCCGACACCCTCGAACTGCACGTGGTCAGCGCGGACAACTTCCTGGACTTCCACCGCGCCTATCCCTGGATACCCGGTGACCGGGACCACTTCCTGCGCCCGCTGCTCGGGCCGGACGGGGTGCTGGTGGTGCGCCCCCGGATCATGCCGGTGCCCCCGGAGTGGCAGATCTCGCGCAAGGAGGAGGAGGGCCTGCTGCTGGAGGCGGGGGTGCTCAGGCGCTGGGCGCCGTCGGCGCACCGCGATGTGCTCAGCCGGGAGTGGCGCTGCCCGGAGGCGGACTGCCCGCTGTTCGGGGCGGGCGAGCACCCGAGCGCCGCGCTCCCCCGCCGGCGGGGCAGGCGGGTGCTGTGCCCGACCCACGGGGTGCCGCTGGAGGATGCCGGGCCGCGGCCGCGCCGCGCCCAGATGAAGGTGCTCATGGACGGCACCGTGCGCGGCCGCTTCATGGTGACGGCCGGGCAGCCGCTGACGGTCGGGCGGGCACCGGCGGGTGGCGGGGTCGCCCTGGGCGCCTGGATCGACGACAAGGCGGTGGACTCCGTCAGCCGCACCCATGTGGTGCTGGAGTACGACGGGACCGGGCTGACCGTCGTCGACGAGCGCAGTGCCAACGGCACCCGTATCCGGCGCCGCCGCCCGTCCGGTGACGAGATGCTGCCGCTGTTCCACGGCACGCGCTGGCAGTTGCGCCGCGGGGACGCGGTCGTGCTGCACGAGCGGCTGGAACTGCTGCCCAGCGGCCGCCAGTTCGTGTTCGAGGACGACGCCACCGACGGTACGGTCGGAGCGCAGCAGGCCGCCGCGGCCGCGGAACCGACGATGGTCGGCCTGCCGTCGGACCTGTGGCGGTTGGCCGGCGAACCGCCCCCGCAGGGGTGAGCGCCGGGCAGCGGCGGTGTACGCACGGGAGGGCGCGCGGGTGAGCGGGAACATGGTCGGCGGGAGTGGCGGGCCGCCGGACGGGATCGGCGCCGGGACGCTGCTCGGTGGGCGCTTCCTGCTGGCGGACCGGCTGGGCGGGGGCGGCTTCGGCCAGGTCTACGCGGCCGTCGACCAGGGTTTGGGACGCCGGGTGGCGGTAAAGGTGCTGACCTTGCGTGCCGAGTGGGCCGAGGACGAGCGCAAGGAGCGGCAGGGCCGTTTCCGCCGGGAGGCCGTCGCCGCCGCGGCGCTCGGCCATCCGAACGTGGCGACCGTCCATGACGCTGGCGAGCACGACGGCCGCCCCTTCCTGGTGATGGAGCTGCTGACCGGCCAGGACTTCGGCGCGGTGCTGCTGGACCGGGGCGGCCTGCCGGTCGACGATGTCCTCGGCTACGGCGCCCAGATCGCCGCGGGCCTCCAGCACGCCCACGAACACGGGCTCGTGCACCGCGACATCAAGCCGGAGAACCTGATGCTGCTGCCGGACGGCACCGTCAAGATCTGCGACTTCGGCCTCGTGGTGCAGAGCGACCCGCGGCGCGTGCGCCACACCGACCCGCAGGCGGTGCTGGGCTCCCCGCCGTACTTCTCGCCCGAGCAGGCGCACGGACGGGAGGTCACCGCCCGGTCCGACCTGTACTCCCTGGGCTGCGTGCTGTACGCGCTCCTCGCGGAGGGCCCGCCCTTCTCCGCGGGCAATGTCATCGGGTACGCCTACGCGCATGTGCACGAGACGCCCGAGCGGATCGAGCGGCGCCGGCCGGAGGTGCCGCCCGAGCTGGCGCACCTGGTGCACGAGCTCCTCGCCAAGGACCCCGCCGACCGGCCCCCGACCGCGGAGTTGGTGGCCTCCCGGCTGCGGGCCATGCGGCGCCCGCGGCGTGTGCCGCGGACGCCGACCTCGTTGGACCGGGGGACGCAGCACGTGGTGTGGACCCTGCTGGAGGAGGGCGAAGGGCTCCTGACGGCGGGGCACTTCGCCGACGCGGACCGCCGGTACTGGCAGGTGCTCCAGCACCTGGCCCGGCAGGACGCCGACCGGGCACCGGCGGCCTTCGCCGCCCGGTTCGGGCGGGCGCGGGCGCTGGAGGGGCTGGGCGGCGCGCCGACGGCCGCCACGCGTCTGGCGGAGCTGGCGCGCGAGACGTCCGCCACCCTGGGTGCCGAGCACCCGCTCGCCAGGTGTGTGGCCTCCTATGCGGCGGTCAGGGCAGTACCCGGACCGTGACGTCCGCGGCGAGCCGGACCACGTCGCCCGGGTTGAGGACCGCCGGCTCGTTGGGCGGGAGCCGGTAGCCGTGCAGGAAGGTGCCGTTCATGGAGCCCTCGTCGGTGATGGACGCCGATCCGTCCGGCTCCACCGCGACGGTGGCGTGCAGCCGCGACAGGTTGTCGTGGGCGGCGAGGAAGGCCACGGCGGGGCACAGGCGCCGCTCGCGGCCGAGCCGGATGTGCCGGCCGGGCTCGACCGCGACGACCTGTCCGCCCGGGAAGCCCAGCCGCAGCGCGAGCGCCGGCGCGTCCCTGCGGGTGCTGTCGCTGCCCGCACCGGCGTCGCCCCTTCGGCCGATGACACGGGTGTGCTCGGTGTGCGGGTCGGCGGCCGGACGGGCGTCCGCGGGCTGCGCGGACGCCATGGCGTCGACCGCGCCGGCCGGCGCCATGGCGTCCGGCCCGGCGGGGGCCGCCATGAGTGCGAAGGGCACGTAGCAGCCCTGGCAGACGAGTTGCCCGGGCTGGGCGCCGGTGGTGCCGCACGCCGGGCACCTGCCGCCGCCAGTCTCCTCGCCCATCCCACTCCCGCCGTCGGGCCGTTCGCCGGTGCGGCCCTCGTCGGACCGATCGTAGCGGTGCGGTCAGGGTCCGCAGAGCGGGTTGGCCACGGTTCCGTGCACGGCCGCGTGGGGGCGGCTGGGCCGGTCGCGGTAGCCGTCGAGGTGCAGGCGGTTGCGGTTCAGGCACAGCCGGGCGATCCGCGGGGTGAACAGGTCGAACAGCGCGAACCGCTCCTTGAGTTCCGGGAAGCGGTCCTGGTGGCGGATGATCTCGTCGCGCACCAGGGTCCAGAACTCGTTCTCGGGCACACCGAGCTGCTGTTCGCACAGCGGCGCGAGATAGCGGAACACTCCGATGAACAGACCGGAGTGGATGAACTGGGTGAGGAATTCCGGCGCCTCGGTGAGCAGCACGGCGCGGACGTCCGCCGGCATGGTGGCGTGTTCCGGCAGCCGGTGCGCGGAGACGTTCACGTCGTCGACGAAGTCCTTGACCGCCAGCCGCACCGGAACGTCGTGCTCGTCGTAGACGACGATCGCGTTCTCCCCGTGCGGGGAGAAGACCGTGCCGTACCGGTAGAGGAAATGCAGCAGGGGCGGGAGAAGCGCGGCGAACAGGTGCCGCAGCCACACGCGGGGGGAAAGCCCGGAACGGGCGACCAGCTCGGCGGTGAAGGCGCGGCCGTCGGGGTCGGTGTGCAGAAGCGCGGCGAGGGTGCGGGCGCGCTCCCCGGGTGCGAGGTACGCCGTCAGCGGCTCACGCCAGATGCAGCCGAGCAGTTCGCGGTACTGGTACGGCACCTGCGGCATCTTGTCGTACTGGGGGTGGGCGACGGTGACGGATGCCACCTCGCCGAGGAGGATCACCCGGGTCTCGTCGCGCAGGAAGCGGTCGTGGTCGCGCAGGGTGTGCACCCAGGCGGTGACGGCGGGGGCGGCCAGCGTGCGTTCGGTGGGCAGACCGCGCCAGACCAGGGTGTTGAGCACTGCCAGCGGGAGCTTGACCGTTCGCCGGTGCGGGCGACTGGTGTTGAGGAAGGTGCGGACGGACTGCTGCGGCAGCCGGAGGTCGTTGTCAGTGGTGAGGTGGATGATGGACCCGTCGGCGATCGCGGGTGCGAAGAGCGGGGCGACGACCTGTTCCCACTGCCAGGGGTGCACGGGCAGCAGCAGGTAGTCGGCGGGTTCGCGGCCGTGCTCGGCGAGGGTGCGGTGGAAGGTGTCGAGGACGTCGGGGGCGAGTTCCTCGGCGTAGAGCTGGTCGGAGGTGGTCAGGGTGCCGGTGCCGCGGTATTCGGCGAGGTCGCGGTGGACCGCGATCCAGGGCAGCAGGTGGCGTCTGCGGGCCTCGGGCGCCCAGTGCGCCGCGTCGGCGTCCGAGAACCCGATACGGCCCTTGTTGGCCACGAGCCAGGGGTGCCCGGTCTGGTGCCCTTCGAGTTCCGCGTAGCCGAGGTCGGCGAGTTCGGCGACCGGCAGCGCGGTGGCGTCCAGCCGCAGGTCGGCGCGGAGCGTGGTGAGCAGTTCTCTGATCAGGTGGCCGGTGGTGTCGCCGCTGAGGCCGAGCACGCTGTCGTGGCCGTGCGCCAGGAAGTGCATCGGGTCACCGGTCGGGGTGATGCTGCCCGCGTCCACGTACCAGCTGCCGTACGAGCCGCGGCGCGCTCGGAAGCGGTAGGTCACGTCGGGGGTGAGGTCGACCCGGTAGGTGTCGGGGCCCGACGCCGGGTCGGGTAGGGGCGCGATCACGTCTTCGTAGGCGAACTCGGCGAGCATCTTGGCGAGCAACCGCCGGGCCGCGCGCTCCCAGGCGGCGCCGGACTCGGTCAGGGGTGTGATCGTCACGGGGTGCTCCTGCGGACGGGAGGGACAAGAGGGCTGCTGGCGAGGCGGCCGTCACCGGTCGGACGGCCGGCGCGGCCACGTGCACATGGCAGGTGGCCGGCCGCGGTCGGGCGCGGCCGGCCACTGTGTCAGATGCGATGGCGCAGGGCTCGGTCACGGATCATCAGGGCGGCACGTTTGTCCGGCAGGTCCACCTCCTCGGACAGTCGGAAGCCGGCGGCGAGGAAGGCCGCCACGGACGGGGTGTTGCGCAGATCGGGTTCGGCGATCACCCGGCCGCAGGCGGGACGGTGGTCGAGGACGAGGTCGGAGACGGCGCGCAGCAGGGTGCCGCCCAGGCCGCGGGCCCGGTCGGCGACACCGCCGATGAGCAGGTGGACCCCGGTGTCGTGCGGCCGGGCCGGGTAGTAGCGCGCGACCGGGTCGAGGTCGGCGCGGTAGATCTCCCAGTAGCTCATCGGGGTGCCGTCGAGGACGCCGAGGCAGGGCACGCTGCGGCCGTCGGCGTCGAGTTGGGCCCGCACGTGGTCTGCGGTGACCTGCTGGTCGCCGGCCAGCTCCCAGAACTCCGCGACTGCCGGATCGTTCATCCACACGGTGAGGGTCGCGAGGTCCCGCTCGAGGTCGACCGGGACCAGTCGGAAGGTGCCCACTGCCGTCTCGGCCGCCCGCCAGGTCGCGATGCGGTCGAGCAGCCCGCTCGCGCCGCCGCCTGCCGCCCCCGCCTCCCCGCCGGGCGGCGCTGCCGTCGCCGCTCCTTCCGCGAACAGCGCGAGGACTTCCGGGGGCAGTTTCAGGTCGAGGGTGTCCTCGGTGCTGGAGTCGGCGTTCGGCAACGGTGCTCCTTCCTGTCCCGACCGGACGCGAGACGGGCGCGCGGCCGGGACATGGCGGGCGGTAGGAGGGGTCGGGGCGCCGCCGGTCAGCGGGCCAGCGGATTGGGCAGGGTGACGTACACGGACTGGGTGTCCACCGGCCCGACGAGTTCGTCCATGCCGTGCAGCCGGGTCAGCAGGTTGGCCTTGCAGCGCAGGTGCGGACTGTGCAGCAGGCGCTCGGGCAGGCTGCTGGAGCCGCCGGCGGAGTCGGTGAGGAAGCGGCGGAAGGCGGCGAGCAGGACCTCCTCGTCGGCGAGCCGCTGGGCGCCGAACGCGCCGATCAGGCCGAGGACGTTGTTGATGCCGAGGTAGTAGGCGAAGCGCTCGTCGGCCACCTCGTCGGTGACGAAGGTGTCGCTCTGGGCGCCGATGCCGGGCAGTTGGCGCTCCAGCGCGTCCCGGTGCGACTCGCGGAAGTAGTAGCCCTGGTTGTCGCGGTAGTGTCCGCCGTTCGGCCAGCCGTCGGCGTCGAGCAGCACGAGCGTGTTCTGCTGGTGCGCTTCGAGGGCGATGCCGGCCTCGCCGTCCAGCCACAGCACGGGCCGGACCACCTCGTCGAGGTAGCGCAGGAACCATTCGGTGGCGACCGCGGTCGCGGGCCGGCCGGTGCGCTCGGCGAGGCGGCCGACGATGACCGCGAGCCGGGAGGCGAGGGCGGGTGCGGGCATGCCGGGCCAGGGCCGGGGCGAAGTCAGCCCGGCGACGCAGTGCGCCTGCGCCCCGGGGCCGAACGGGCTGTGCCGCAAGGCGACGTCCAGGCCGGCCACCGGGCGGCCGTCCGGGTCGTCCACGGCGAGCCAGGCGGGGTCGCGGACGATGTCGAAGCGGGGGTGCGCCTCGTACCAGCGGGTGGCCAGCCCGCTGCGCAGCAGCCGGTGCACCTCGGCACCGCGCTGCAGTTCCTTGCGGAGGTTCTCCCGGCGGGAGTTGGTGATGCGCAGCGCCAGGGACAGCTTGAGCATGATCTGCGTACCCGGCCGGTAGACGGTGCGTACCGAGGAGGTGGGGTGCCACTGCTCGCCGACGGGGCCGAGGTCGTGCAGCAGGCCCGCCTCGAACAGCGCCCGCACGGCGGGCCGGTGGCCCACCTCCCGGGCCTGCCACGGGTGCAGCGGCAGCGGCGCGGTCCCGGCGGGCAGCGCCAGGTCGGGGCCGGCCAGCGCCGTGAGCAGGTCGGGTGCCGGCACCGGCCGGCCGCGCTCGGTCCACGCCGAGTCGGTGGCGAGCAGCGACCGGTCGACCGCGAACCAGTGCAGCGGGAAGGAGCCGCGCAGTTCGGGTGAGTAGGCGGCCGCCTCCGCGTCACCGAGGCCGTCGCGGCTCTTGGGCGTGGGGTGCAGCGGGTGCCCGAGGATCAGCGCCTGCTCGGAGTCGAGGAAGGGCAGTTCGGGCTCGCTGCTGCCGGGGTGCCGGCGCCGGTCGGCGACGAAGACGGCGGTGCGCCGTACCGAGTCGGCCACCCTGGCGACCAGGTCGGCGCCCTCCTCGGGGTCCGCGCCGCTCTCCCGGGTCAGCAGCGCGGCGAGTTCGACGGCGGTCAGCGGCCGGTGGTCGGCGGCGGCGAGCCGGGCGGGCCCGAAGCGGTGGTGGCCGGTGGCGGACCAGTGGTGGACGACCGCGCCGACGGCGGTGCCGGCCGCGGGCAGCGGCACGCGCAGCATCCCGTCGGACGGTTGTGGCAGGCCCTTCTCACGGGTCCAGCAGCGCAGCAGCGCCTCGGTGCCGGCCGCGTCGGCCACGGCGTACGGCTCGTCGCGTGCCAGCGGGTCGGTACCGGTCGGGTTCCAGGGGGTGCGTGCCCGCTGCTGGGGCACTGAGGTGGCGGTGTCGTGGCGGTCGATGCCGGCGGGGTCCACGGGTGCGGTCATGCCTGGGGCCTCACTTGTCGGTACGGCGCTGCGGCGGTACGGCGGGGAAGTACGGCGGTGGGGGTGCGCGCCGGTCTGTCGGGGTGCTCCGGCACCGCGGCGGCGCGCGCCGGGGCGGCTCGGTGGCGCGTCGGGCAGGCGCCGGGGCCGGCTCTCACGAGGCACCCGCCGTCCAGGCGTCGGCGCGGGCGGTGCGGGCGCCTCGGTCGGAGCCGCGGGTCCCGGCAGGGCGGGTCCCGGCGGGGCCGCTTCCTTCGGCCTGGTCGGCCGCGGCGATGGCGTCGGCGAGCCGGTCCAGTACGGCGTCGGCCTGCTCGTCGGTGATCGTCAGCGGTGGGAGGAGGCGGACGACGCTGGAGTGCCGCCCGCCCAGTTCGATGATCAGACCGCGACGCAGGGCCTCCTGCTGGACGCGGGCGGCCAGGCGCGGCGCGGCCGGAAGCGTTCCGCGGTCGTCGGGTTCGGCTGCGGTGTCGACGAGTTCGACGCCGATCATCAGGCCGCGGCCGCGTACGTCGCCGATGCAGGCGTGGTCGCCGGCCAGCGCGCGCAGTCGACGCAGCATCAGGGACCCGACCTCCTCGGCGCGCCGGTGCAGCGCGTTGCGCGCCACGTAGCGGATCGTGGCGGCGCCTGCCGCCATGGCGAGTTGGTTGCCGCGGAAGGTGCCGGCATGGGCACCAGGGTGCCAGGCATCCAGCTCCTCGCGGTAGACGATCACCGCGAGCGGGAGGCTGCCGCCGATGGCTTTGGACAGCACCATGACGTCGGGCACGATCCCGCTGCGCTCGACCGCCCAGAACGTCCCGGTGCGGCCGACTCCGGTCTGCACCTCGTCGGCGATCAGCGGGATGCCGCGGTCCGCGGTGATCTCCCGCATCCGGCGCAGCCAGCTGCCTGGAGCGGGGATGACGCCGCCCTCGCCCTGCACCGGCTCCAGCAGCATTGCCGCGGGCTGCCGTACGCCGCCCTTGGGGTCGTCGAGGAGGCTGGCGGTCAGCCGCGCGGACAGCTCCGCGCCCTGCTCGCCGCCGGTCCCGAACGGGCAGCGGTAGTCGTACGGGTAGGGCAGCCGGGTGACGCGGGTGTCGGCCTCGACGGTGGCCCGTGCGGCGGTGTCGCCGGTCGCCGCGAGGGCCGCCGCGGTCATGCCGTGGTAGGCGCCGGAGAAGGCGACCAGGCCGCTGCGGCCGGTGGCGATCCGGACGAGCTTGATGGCCGCCTCGACCGCGTCGGTGCCGGCGGGGCCGCAGAACTGGATGCGGCCGCGGTCGGCGAGCCCGGGCGGCAGCGTGTCGAACAGCGCGGTGGTGAAGTCGTCCTTCACGGGCGTCGCGAGGTCCAGCACGTGCAGCGGCGCCCCGGAGTCCAGCACGCGCCGCACGGCCTCCAGGACGACCGGGTGGTTGTGGCCGAGCGCCAGGGTGCCGGCACCTGACAGGCAGTCCAGGTAGCGGCGGCCGTCGGCGCCCTCGACGGTCATACCGCGGGCCCGGACCGGCACCACCGGCAGCGACCGCGCGTACGTGCGCGCCGCGGACTCCCGCTGCGCCTGTCTGTGCAGGATCGCTTCCCCCGAGTCGAAGTCTTCGGCGGGTGCCGTGAGTTGTCCCGGCACGCTCGAAGTGGCCACCACGTGTGTTCTCCTCCTGCTCGGTGTTCCGCCCCGCTGTCCCCCATACGTACCAACGACGCGGTCACCGACCGATCACGGGCCGCCACCGGACTTTCCGCCCCGGGGACGGCCGCGCCCGGGGAACCGTCCATGATTTGGGTCAGCACAGTTCTCACCAATGCGTGAACCAGGGGGAGTTACATCCATGCCATCGATACGCAGACCGCTGGTCGCCGCAGCGGCCGCCGTACTGCTCGCGGGCGCGGCCACCGCGTGCGGGTCGTCCGGGAGCCATACCGACGCCAAGGCGACAGCCTCGCCGAGCACCGCCGCGGCGGTCAGCAAGTCGTTGCCCAAGCTGCCCACGTCGCTGCCGACGAGCCTGAGCGACCTGAAGAAGTGGGAACAGGCGTACAAGGACGGCGGCTGGAAGAACTGGGACAGGACGACCTGGCTGCGCAAGGCCCAGGACTTCGTGAACCCGGTGATCGACGGCCTGTGGAGCGACGACCGGATGAAGGGCGCCGACCAGGACGACAAGCAGGTGCCCGCGGACGTGCCCGCCGACCAGGGGAAGACCGACCCGGTGCCGGCTCCCGAGACGGCCAGGAAGGTCAGCACGCCCTACCACGACAACGCGCCGGCCGTCGGCAAGCTGTTCTTCGACAGCCCCAAGGGTCCGATGGTCTGCTCGGCCACGGTGGTCGACGACCCGGCGCACCCGGGCAGGTCGAACCTGGTGTGGACGGCCGGGCACTGCGTGCACGCGGGCAAGAGCGGGGGCTGGTACCGCAACATCGCGTTCGTGCCGGACTACAACGACAGCGGTGAGAGCGCGTCGGCCCTGGCGCACGCGAGCGTGGACAAGCTCGCCCCGTACGGCGTGTGGTGGGCGGACTGGGCCGGTACCTCGGACCAGTGGATCAGCACCGGCTCCGAGCAGGGCGGCGGCGGCTCGCCGTACGACTTCGCGGTGCTGCACGTGACCCCCGCCAAGGGCTCCGGCGGCAAGTCCCTGCAGGAGACGGTCGGGGCGGCCATGCCGGTGTGGTTCGACGCGCCCTCGACGACGCAGATCAAGACCGTGGGCGCGTGGGGGTACCCGGCGGAGGCGCCGTACGACGGCCAGCGGATGTACGCCTGCCAGGGCACGCCGGGCCGGCTGTCTCTGCTGGCCTCCGCGCCGACGGAGTACCGGCTCGGCTGCACCATGACCGGCGGCGCGTCCGGCGGCGGGTGGTTCGCCACGATGCCCGACGGCAAGGTGGGGCTGGTCAGCAACACCTCGGTCGGCCCGCTGACGGCGACATGGCTGGCCGGCCCCCGGCTGGGCGCGGACGCGAAGAAGCTGTACGACAAGGTGAGCAAGAAGTTCAGCTGATCCGTACGGCGGCTGCGGCGGGAAACGGTGCGGGCCCGCCTCCTTGAACCGCGGGGAACGCGGGCAGGAGACGGGCCCTCACCGTGTGCGCGACGGACGCCTGGTGTGCCGTCGCCAGGGCGGCGCGGCGGTCAGCGCTGTGCGGCGAGGGTGAACGGCGCCAGTTCGGCCGCCAGATCCTCGTGCACCTGCACCCGCAGCAGGGTGCCCTCGCCGGTGTGCTCCTCGGAGAGCACCTCACCACCGGCGTGCACCCTGGAGACGAGCCCGCCGTGCGTGTACGGCACCAGCGCCTCGACCTCCACCTGCGGGCGCGGCAGCGCCTCGTCGATCAGCTCCAGGAGCTCGTCGATCCCCTGGCCGCTGCGCGCGGACACCGCGATGGCGTGCTTCTCGGTCCGCAGCAGCCGCTGGAGGACCAGCGGGTCGGCCGCGTCGGCCTTGTTGACCACCACGATCTCCGGCACCTGGAGCGCGCCCACGTCGCGGAACACCTCGCGGACCGCCGCGAGCTGCTCCTCCGGCACGGGGTGCGAGCCGTCCACCACGTGCAGGATCAGGTCGGCGTCGGCGACCTCCTCCATCGTGGACCGGAACGCCTCGACCAGGTGGTGCGGCAGGTGCCGGACGAAGCCGACGGTGTCCGCGAGGGTGTACAGGCGGCCGTTGGGCGTCTCGGCGCGCCGGACCGTCGGGTCCAGGGTGGCGAACAGTGCGTTCTCCACCAGGACTCCGGCTCCGGTGAGCCGGTTGAGCAGCGAGGACTTGCCCGCGTTGGTGTAGCCGGCGATGGCGACGGACGGCACCTTGTGGCGCCGCCGCTCCTGCCGCTTGAGGTCGCGGCTGGTCTTCATCTCCGCGATCTCCCGGCGCATCTTGGCCATCTTCTCGCGGATGCGCCGACGGTCGGTCTCGATCTTGGTCTCACCGGGTCCGCGGGTGGCCATGCCGCCGCCGGAGGAGCCGGAGCCACCGCCACCCATCTGCCGGGACAGCGACTGGCCCCAACCGCGCAGCCGCGGCAGCATGTACTGCATCTGCGCGAGGGAGACCTGCGCCTTGCCCTCACGGGACTTGGCGTGCTGGGCGAAGATGTCGAGGATGAGGGCGGTGCGGTCGACCACCTTGACCTTGACGACGTCCTCGAGGTGGATGAGCTGTCCGGGGCTCAGCTCACCGTCGCAGACCACGGTGTCGGCGCCGGTCTCGACGACGATGTCCCGCAGTTCCTGCGCCTTGCCCGAGCCGATGTACGTCGCCGGGTCCGGCTTGTCGCGCCGCTGGACCACGCCGTCGAGCACGACGGCCCCGGCGGTCTCGGCGAGGGCGGCCAGCTCGGCGAGCGAGTTGTCCGCGTCGTCGGCGGTGCCGGAGGTCCACACCCCGACGAGCACCACGCGCTCCAGGCGGAGCTGGCGGTACTCGACCTCGGTGACGTCCTCCAGCTCGGTGGAGAGTCCGGCGACCCGGCGCAGAGACGCGCGGTCGGAACGGTCGAACTGGTCGCCGTCCCGGTCCCCGTCGATCTCGTGGCTCCAGGCCGCGTCCTCTTCCATCAGGGCGTCGGCCCGAAGGCTGTCCGGGAGGCGCTGGCGGTCGTGCGAAGAAGAGGAGGAAGCGTTGGAGGTCATCGGGTCCTTCGGTCGTACGGTCGGTGTCCGGCGGCCGTGTCGGCGCCGTCACTCTCGATGGTCGCACGCCGGGGGCGAAGGGTCACGTGACTTTCGCCGCGACGACCGGCGGGTCCCGCGCGACGCGGGCGCGGCGAACGCCACTCGCACAGGTTCACTCGCAGGAGTGACAGCTGCCGGGAACAGCGGAAAGCAACCGATCGTTTACTCAGTGTGATCAATTACGGATGGCAGCGACAGCAGGCTGGGCCCGGTACACGTCGTACACGCCCGGCACCGACTTCATCGCCCGCATCAGCGCCGCGAGCGCTTCGGGCGCGGGCAGCTCCACGGTGTAGGTGTGCCGTACGCGGTGCTCCTGCGGCGGCTCCACAGCCGCGGACACGATGCCGATCCCCTGGGCCGCGATCACCTCGGTGAGGTCGGCGAGCAGCCTCGGCCGGCTGAGCGCCTCGGCGAGGACGGTGGCACGGAAGTTCCCGCCGGAGCTTCCGTCGCGCCAGCGCACGGGTACGGCGGTGCGTCCGGCGTCCGCCATACGGGAGCCGGCCGGGCATCCCGCCCGGTGCACTGCGACGGTGCCGCCGCGGATCACGAATCCGGTCACGTGATCGGGCGGCACCGGTGTACAGCAGCGCGCCAGGCGTACCGCCGCGCCGGGCAGGTCCGTCACGGCCACCGGCTCGGTGTCGCGCGGGCTGTCGACCGCGGGCACGGGGCGCGCGGCCGGTTCGGCGGCCGGCGTGTCCTCGCCGGCGTCGGCGGGGTGCTGGGTCAGCCAGCGGGTGATGGCGATCCGGGCGGCAGGCGTGGTGGCGTACTCCAGCCACTCCGGGTCGGGGCCCTCGGGCTCGGGCGCCGTCGCGGCGGTGTCGTCCATCAGGAGCTGGAGCGCGTCGCCGTCGCGCAGGCGGGTGCCCAGCGGCGCCAGCCTGCCGTTGACCCGGGCGCCGACGCAGGCGTGGCCCGCCTCGCCGTGGACGGCGTAGGCGGCGTCCACGCAGCTGGCGCCCGCGGGCAGCCGGAGGGTGCCGGGGGTAGCGCCGTCCTGGCCGGTGAAGACGGTGATCTCGCGGTCCTGGGCGAGGTCGTCGCGCAGCGCCGTCCAGAAGGTGTCCGCGTCGGGGGCCGCGCGCTGCCACTCCAGGAGCCGGGAGAGCCAGCCCGGTTGGGTGGGGTCGGGTCCGGCCCAGCCGTCGCCGCCGGCACCGGTGGCGCCCGCCGCTTCCGGGCTCTGCGGCGCCTCGGCGGCGTAGGGATTGCCGAGGGCGATGACCCCGGCCTCAGCGACGCGGTGCATGTGCTTGGTACGCACCAGCACCTCGGCGACACGGCCGTGCCGGTCGGCGATCGCGGTGTGCAGCGATTGGTAGAGGTTGAACTTGGGAGCGGCGATGAAGTCCTTGAACTCGGCGATGACGGGAGTGAAGCAGGTATGCAGTTCACCGAGTACGGCGTAGCAGTCGGCGTCCTCGTCGACGACGACGAGCAGGCGGCCGAAGTCGCAGCCGCCCAGCTCGGTCACACCGCGCTTGCGCATGAGCCGGTGTACGGACACGGTGTGGCGGGGGCGGATGCCGACCTCGGCGGTGATGCCCGCGTCGCGCAGCACCCCGCGCAGGTCCTCCGCGACGACGGCGAGCGGGTCGGGCCGCGCGGCGGCGGCCTCGATCATGGCGCGGGTACGGGCGTGCTCCTCGGGGTGGAGGATGGCGAAGACCAGGTCCTCCAGCTCGCTCTTGAGGGCCTGCACGCCGAGCCGTTCAGCGAGCGGGATGAGCACGTCGCGGGTGACCTTGGCGATCCTGGCCTGCTTCTCCGGGCGCATCACCCCGAGGGTGCGCATGTTGTGCAGCCGGTCGGCGAGCTTGATCGACATCACCCGCACGTCGTTGCCGGTCGCGAGGAGCATCTTGCGGAAGGTCTCGGGTTCGGCGGCGGCGCCGTAGTCGACCTTCTCCAGTTTGGTGACGCCGTCGACGAGGTAGCTGACCTCCTCGCCGAAGCCGCGCCGGACCTGGTCGAGTGTCACCTCGGTGTCCTCGACGGTGTCGTGGAGCAGGGAGGCGGTCAAGGTGGTGGTCTCCGCGCCGAGTTCGGCGAGGATGAGGGTGACTGCCAGCGGGTGGGTGATGTACGGCTCGCCGCTCTTGCGGGTCTGCCCGCGGTGGGAGGACTCGGCGAGCACATACGCCCGGCGCAGGGTCTCGACCTCGTCTCGGCCGGCCTCGGGATGTCGGGCGCGGTGCACCTTGATCAGGTGCTCGATGGCGCCGGGCAGTCTGCCCCTGCTGTGGCCGCTGCTCCCGAGGAGTGCCACCCGGCCCAGACGTCGCAGGTCGATCCGTCGCATGTCGATGCGGCGCAGCCCGCGCCGGACGATATCGGCGGCGTTGTCCGCGCTCTCCGCGTTCACCGCGTTGTCTGCGCTCATCGGGGCCTCCCGGCAGCGTGGACCGGCTGCGGGAACTCACCACGCCCCGTGGGGCCGCGCCGGTGATTGATGCTATCGAGCCCACCACGCGCGGCTGCCACGCTCTCGCCGAGAGTGATCCCCATCACCCGTTCGAGGGAAGGCGTACGGGCATGGTGACCTGATACGTCCGGTTCTCGGGGTGCGAGCGAAGACCGGCCCCTGGGCCGGGCCCGGCGCCGGTCAGCGGCCGGGTGCGGCGAGCCAGGCCGGGTCGATGGCGCCCTCGGCGACGATGACGGCCGGACCGGTCATCTCGACCTGTCCGTCGGCGCGCTCGGTGATCACCAGGCGACCGCCGGGCACGTCGACGGTGTAGGTGACCGGCTGGCCGGTGACCGCGGGGTCGAGGCCGTCCCGGCGGGCGGCGGCGACCATGACCGCGCAGGCGCCGGTGCCGCAGGAGCGGGTCTCGCCCGAGCCGCGCTCGTGCACGCGCATGGCGACGTGGGCGGGGCCGCGGTCGACCACGAACTCCACGTTGGTGCCGTTCGGGTAGACCGCAGCGGGGCTGACCGCCGGGGCTCGCAGCAGGTCGCCGGCCTCGTCGAGGTGGCCGACGAAGGCGACCGCGTGCGGGTTGCCCATGCTGACGTGCACTGCGGGCCAGGTGCGGCCGTCGACGCCGACGCTGACGGCGCCGCCGGGCAGTTCGGCAGCGCCCATGGTGACGGTGACGTCCCCGGGCGTGCCGTCCGCGCCGTCCTTGCCGATGTGGGCGTACCGCACGCCGGCGCGCGTGGCGATCGCGAGGTCGCCGGCACCGGTGCGGCCGGTCCGCTGAAGGTAGCGGGCGAAGACGCGTACGCCGTTGCCGCACATCTCGGCGACGCTGCCGTCGCTGTTGCGGTAGTCCATGAACCACTCGGCCTCGGCGGCGAACGCGGCCGCTTCGGGGTGGGCCGCCGAGCGCACGACCCGCAGCAGGCCGTCGGCTCCGATGCCCGCCCGCCGGTCGCACAGCTTTGCCACGTCCTCGGGCGACAGGTCGAGCCGGCCGTCCGGGTCGGGGACGATCACGAAGTCGTTCTCGGTGCCGTGTCCCTTGAGGAAGGCGAGGGGGGCGTCGGCGGCGCGCGCGTCAGTCACAGCTCCGATCGTACGCGGTCGGCCGCCGGGCGCAGGACGGCGCTCGCCCCCGCGCTGAACTGCGGTCGGACCGTCAGCGCAGCCGGGCGACGCGCCAGACGGCGAGCAGCGCCAGCAGCAGGATCAAAGCGGCGTAGCCGGCGACGTAGCGCCAGTCGGCCCGCTCTCCGGAGCCGCGTGCGGGCAGCCCCGGCCAGGTCTGGCCGATCCGGCGGGCCGCGGCCAGCCCCCACCCGGCCGCGCAGCAGCACAGCAGCAGGCCGAGCATCGCGACCACCGGGCCGGTGTCCCCCGACTCGAAGGCGAGTGGGAACGCGAACATCAGCGAGCCGCCGACAGCCAGGGCGATGATCGGGGCGATCTGCCAGATCCGCAGCCGGCGCTGCGGCCGCAGCTCGCGGAACGACGTGCCGTCCTCGATGGCGGGCAGGTCCGTTCCGGCCTCGAGGGGATCGAGGTCGTCCAGCACGCCGAGCGGTTCCAGCCGGTCCAGCCGGTCCAGGTTGGCGTAGCCGTCCAGGGCGCCGATCGACCCGAGGGGATCGCCGGTGTCGTCAGGGTCGGCGGGCGCGTCCGGCGCGGCTGCCGCGTCCGCGGCCCGGGCGCCGCCGAGCTCGTCCGGATCGGTTGCCGACTCCGGGGAGTTCAGCGGCTCCAGCGCGTCCAGCGGCGGACGGGAGTCGGGGATCTGACCTTGGTGGTGGTTCCGGTTCCGGCCCCTGGCTGAGCAGGCGGAGTCGGTCGAGGTGTCGCGCCCCGGTGGGGTGTCGCGCGGGCCGGCTGCCATTGCCACGCGCCCTCCCGTATGTCGACACAGTAGCTCGGAGCACGATGATGGCACGCGCGGAGGGCCGCTCCGGGACGCCGGGGCGTCCCGATGCCATCACGTGATCAGGCTGTTACCGGTCCCCCAGCGGATTGCAGGCACACCGGAGTTGACGTGCTGCGCAACACCCCGGGGTTGGTCGTCATTGGTCACTGGTGGGCAGGCTTAGGCAGCCTCGCACGGCCCACAGACGGCCCGGGAGTTCCCGGCGGCCGGCGGCTAGCGTTAGGCGCCGGGCCCGCTAACGTTAGCGGCTCCGCTAGCACCTTCATCACTCACGGTATCCATCGGCGGTCTGGCCTCTCCCCTCTAGCGCTAGCGGGTCGGCCCGCTAGCGCTAGAGGGTCCGATAGCGGCCCTCGTAGGCACTGATCAGCTTGTTAGCGGTTAGCGGCTCACCTGGGCGAACGCCGGAAACCCGCCCTGTGCGGGGTCCGCGACCCCTGGGACGCCCGCTAGCACCACTCGGAGCGTGGCCACTCTCGGTGAGGGTCACAGCGGAAGGACAAGGGCTGGAAGGGCCGCACTTCGTGCGGGCGTTCCTCGGCCGCCTACGGCCCCCGGACGATCGCGGCCGGACCGCGTCCAACCGTTGTCGGCGGTGCTGGGAGGCGTTTCAGCGCGGGGCGCGTCCGGGCGCGTCCGGGCACCGCCGCCGGGAATCCCCTAGGAACGACTTCAAAATATCGCGGCTCATCCGGCTCAGCCCGGATCAGCCCAGGTCAGAGCGTTGTAAGCGATCTTCGCCGTCCGGCTCACGTCCGGCTCACGTCCGGCTCATCGCGGCTCAAACAGCAAGAGGCCACCCGCGCGGGGCGCCTGGGGTGGCCTCTTCGTCTTCGCCGCGCGCCGGCAGTCGGGAAGACACCACCCGCCGGGCGGTGGTGTCTTCCGCTGCAAGCCGCCTCTGGGCACAGGCAAGAGGAGCACCCGGGGGCGCCCCGTGCTCCTCTTGCCTGTGGGACCCCGGCCGCGCCCGGCGGCGGTGCCCGGACGCGCCCGGACGCGCCCCGCGCTGAAACGCCTCCCAGCACCGCCGACAACGGTTGGACGCGGTCCGGCCGCGATCGTCCGGGGCCGTAGGCGGCCGAGGAACGCCCGCACGAAGTGCGGCCCTAATAGCTACTCTGGTGTGCACCAGGCAATGAATGGGGAGCGTGCTGAGGTAATGACGGAGACCAAGACTGCCCGGGTGGAACGCGTCATCCGCGAACGTATCGGCGGGGGGAACCTGGCCCGCGGTGAGAAGCTTCCCTCCGAGCGAACGCTCAGCGAAGAACTTGGGATCGGCCGTACTGCCCTGCGGACCGTGCTTGGTCGGCTCGTCGCAGAGGGCGTGCTGGAGGTCCGGGGCCGGAGCTCCTACCGCGTGCCGGAGAGCGGGCCCGAACAGCGAAGGAGCGGCGCCACCACCCCCGGACCGCTGGAGCCCTGGACAATTCATGGTGCTCGGCCGGTGTACACCAATCGGTGGGTGCGCCTGGAACTCATGGACGTGGAGCCTCCGGGCGTCCCGCGCTTCGAGCATCACGTCGTACGACTTCAGCACGTCGCCATCACCGCCGTTGTGGACGACCGCGAGCGGGTGCTCATGCTCTGGCGGTACCGGTTTGTACCTGATCAGTGGGGTTGGGAACTCCCGGGCGGCATCGTGGACGAAGGGGAGGACGGACGCTCGGCGGCGGCGCGAGAGGTCGAGGAAGAGACCGGGTGGCGGCCGGCGAAGGTGGAACATCTGGTCACCTTCCAGCCGATGGTCGGAATGGTGGACGCGCCACACTCGGTCTACGTTGCTCAGGGCGCAGAACGGGTGGGCGACCCGACCGACGTGGAGGAAGCGGGCCGCATTGAATGGGTACCGCTGGCGGACATTCCCGACCTGATGGCCGATGGCCAACTCATGGGCGCGGGCACATTGGTGGCGGTCTTGCATTTGCTGTCGGTCCGCCGGGGCGAAGCGGCTACAACCCCTGCCTGAGCTGATCTATCCGGCGCCGATGCCGTACCGATCCGGTACGGCTTGCGAGAAGTCGGGCGCTCCGAAGGTGCTCCTGCGCCTGGTCGAATTCGCCGCGCGCGAGATGGGCTTGCGCGAGGTCGCATCGGAGCCCCGACTCGGCACGGATAAACGTTGGATCGAGTGATTCAAGCGCCGCGTAAAGGCTCCCCATCGCATCATCGTCCCCGAGGGCGGCCAGCACATTCCCTCGCCACCTCGCCAAATGCGAGTCGTTCAAGAAGATGCTCAACATGTCCGGGTCGCGGGCGTCTGGGCCCGCAGGAAGATAGTTTGCCGCCGAGTCGAGCGCATGGCGGCATTCATCGGCGAGACCCGCTTTGGCGCAAATCTCGGCTTCCGTCGCGCACAACCATGCCCTCAGTCGTGGCGAGATGTGTCCGCCTCCCGCACGCTGCGCCTCTCGAACCAATGCGACGGCCGTGTCCGGCCGCCCTGCGTCGCAGAGTACGTACGCCTGTTCGCCCATTGCGTGAGCGAGATACATCGGCTCTTCGGCTTCCTGGGCGGCTCGCTTGGCCAACTCGTAGTTTCGCCATGCCCGTTCGATCGCACCAGCGTCTAGCGCCTGCCACGCCCCGAGTGTGGCAGCGGCGGCAAGTGCTTGAGCAACCGGCCGCCGGGCGTCGGGGAGAACTGCGAAATTGAGCGTCTCTTCCAAGGCAGTCAAGTGCCCGGTCATTTGGTCAACGAGACCAGCCGCACCCAATTGCCGATCCATGGTTCGGAATAGCTCAGTCTGCTGCTTGAAGGTGGTCACCATGGTTAGGCTGACACTACTGGCCGAGTCAATGCGAGTCAGCAGGTCGGCATAACCGTCTGCTTTGGGAATTCCCTGACTATCGCTCGCGCCGAAGAGTTCCTGATCGGTGAGGCCAAGGAGCGGGCGCAGAATGGCCGCATATCGCGGTGAAATACGACGCTTGCCGTTCTCCCACTCGGATACGTAGACGTGCAAGCTCGCGGGTGAGGCCACCTCAGTCATGTGCTGGCGCCCATAGCGACCGATCTCCCGAACAAGGCGCTCCTGGGACCAACCCCGAGCGTTACGCGCATCGCGCAGTCCCTCGCCCATGCGTCCTCCCTCGCCGACCAACCGGATTGGCTGCACCCAGCATGCACCACATCAGTGCAGGCCACGAGGGGTTAACAGCCAAAGGGTTAAGGGCTGTTGGCTACCGGACCGCCACCGCCTGGGCTTCTCTGGAAGCACCGGAAGACGACGGGCCCGAACTTCTCCCACGAGACGGGTTGCATCTGGTGCGCACCAGATGCCATGCTTCTGGTGCGCACCAGATGGTGCGCAAGAGCAGGGAGCGGCGTCTCCCGCCAAGAAGTCCGCCGCTCCCCTAACCCGTAGAGGGGTAGGTCCATCATGCCTGGAACCGTTGTGGAGCGGGCGAGTGTGCAGGGTGCGGCGCCGGCGGGGCGGAACAACTGGCCCGGTGAGTGGGTGTCGGACAGTGGCGAGGTCGTGCCGCTGTCGGCTGACCAGTCCAAGCGGCTGGAGATGATGTTCCTCGCCTACAACGACCGGCTGGTCGGGTACGCGCGGAAGCGGCTGGTGCTGTTCGGGCGCGACGGGAGCACGGCGCAGTGGCAGGCCGAGGACGTTGTGCAGGCGATGTGGGGGCAGGTGGCCCGCAACGGCCGCCGGGACCTGCTGGGTGACGAGCCGTTGGCCGAGGACGCGCTGCTGAGGCTGCTGTACACCCGCACGAAGTATGCGCTCACCAAGGTTCAGCAGCCGGTACGGGAAACCGCGGTGGACTGGTCGGACGCGGTGGTGTGCAACTGGCTGTGCCCGCTGGTGCCGGAAGGGTGCGCCGCAGAGGCGTTGCCCGCCTACCTGGCGAAGATGGTCGCCGCCTTGCCCGAGCAGGAGCGCGAGGCGCTGCTGCTGACCTTGGACGGCCTGCCGGGACGGGTTGCCGCCCAGCACTTGCAGTGCAGCCGCACCCAGGTCGAGCGGCTGGCCAGTACCGCCGTGCTGCTGTTGCAGATCGACAACCCCGAGCTGTCCGGGCCCGCGGTGGCGGTGGACACGCTGCCGGTCTGGGAGCGGGAGGAACTGGGGAAGCTGAGCGCGGCCAAGCGTGAGGCACTGCTGCGGCTGGACGGGCAGACCCGGCAGGCGCTGCTGCTGCGGGCCCGGGGCATGACCGCCCGTGAGGTCGGCGAGCGCCTGGGCATGTCGAAGGAGCAGGTCGCGGTGGTGAACCGGTGCGTGCCCGGGGCCCGTCCGGCGGCCCGGGCCAAGACCCCGGCGCGGCGCAGGACGGCCGCCCCGAAGCAGGCGAACTCCCGGACCACGCTGGTCACCGCCTACTGGCGCGAGCGCATCGCGGCGATGGCGCCGGGCGAGCGGGTCTCGGTCTACCAGGGGACGAAGAAGCGCTTCGGGGTGGGTAACTCGATCCTCGACGCAGCCACCGCCAACCTCGTTGCCGAGGGGCTCATCGAGCGTGCCGGTCTGCGCGGCTACCGCGTCGCCGACCAGGCCCGTACGGCGGTGTCGGCGTGAGTGCCCACCACCGCAAGTCGCTGAACGCGGCCCGGATGCGGGCCCGCAAGCGCACGCTGGCCGCCCGGGACGGGGCGTGGTGCACCTACTGCGGTCGGCTCTTCGCCGACCTGAAGCAGGCCACCATCGACCACGTCGCGCCGATCTCCTTGTTCCGCACCTGGCGCGTGGAACACACCGTGCTCGCCTGCGCCGACTGCAACAACGCCAAGGACGACCGGCTGCCGCTGCTGATGGCCCTGCTCCTGCTCGCCGCTCACGGCACCCCCACCCCCGCCCCCGACCCGACTCCGGCCCCGGACACCGACCCGACCCCGGTCGTGCCCGGTGAACACCCCGAGTCGGCCGACCGTGAACACGACACGTCGGGTGTTCACGTCGGGCCCGGGCCGGTGTTCACACCCGCCGTTGTGGTGCTGCTGGCCACCCTCGCGTTCGTGCGCGAGTCGGGTATCCGGCCGCGTACGTCGGCCGACCCGACACCCGACCGCACGCGGGATGAGTCGGGGTCTGACCTGCGTGACGAGCCGCGTCACACCCCCGTACAGGCCCTGCTGTCGGCGCCCGTGGACACCCGCGCGGGCCGGACCCGTCCGGTGTTCACCTCGGCCGCGCACGGCCCGACCGTGAACGCATTCACCCCCGACCCGACCGCCCGACTCAACGCCCTGCGGGAGGCCGCGTGAACACCCCACCCGCGTCCGTGAACGGACACCCGCACCCGGGCATCAACGGGCACCCGATCACCCTCCGGCCCCGTCCGGTCGATGCTGTCGCCGACCTGGTGCCGGAGCCGGCCAACCCGATGGCGGTCGCCCGGCACCTGGCCCCGCAGTGGACCCGCGACGGCCTGCTGACCCTGCGCCACTGGCGCGGCACCTGGATGGCCTGGGCAGGCTCCTACTGGCGCGAACTGGACGACCAGCAGATCAAGACCAGCCTCTACACCCTGCTCGAACACGCCACCTACCTCCACCAGCCCCCCAAGGGCCCGGAGGAGGAACGCCCCTGGGCACCGGCCGGACGCAAGGTGAGCGACCTGATGCAGGCCATCGCCGCCACCACCCACCTCGAACCCGACACCGACCCGCCCGCCTGGCTCCACCCGCCCACCGACCCCCTCACCGCCGGGAGCTCCCACACCGCGCAGCACCCGCCCGCCGGCGGGGGACCGGGCGGACACGGGCCGATCGTGGCGTGCACCAACGGCCTGCTGCGCGTCGCCGACCGGGCCCTGACCGACCTGACCCCCCGGTTCTTCAACCTCGTCTCGGTGCCGTTCGACTACCACCCCCACGCCGCGGCCCCGACCTGGCACACCTTCCTGCGCCGGGCCTGGCCGGACGACCCCGCCTCCATCGCCGCACTGCAAGAGTGGTTCGGCTACGTCCTCTCAGGCCGCACCGACCAGCAGAAGATCCTCCTGATCGTCGGCCCCACCCGCTCCGGGAAAGGCACCATCGCCCGCGTCCTGGGCGCCCTGGTCGGCGCCGGGAACATGGCCGGACCCACCCTCGCCAGCCTCGGCAGCAACTTCGGCCTGTCCGCGCTGCTGGGCAAGTCCCTGGCCGTGATCGCCGACGCACGCCTGGCCGGACGCGACGGACACCAGGTCGTCGAACGCCTGCTCACGATCTCCGGCGAAGACACCATCGACGTCGACCGCAAGTTCCGCCAGCCCTGGACGGGCAAGCTCCCCACCCGATTGATGATCCTGTCCAACGAGCTGCCCAACTTCGGCGACTCCTCCGGGGTGATCGCACGGCGGTTCATCGTGCTCAACATGACCGTGTCCTGGCTGGGCAAGGAAGACCCCGCCCTACTCGACAAGCTCACCGCCGAGATGCCCGGCATCCTCAACTGGGCCCTGGACGGCCTGGACCGCCTGGTCCGCAACGGGCGGCTGACCGAACCGGCCGCCTCCCTCGAAGCGGTCACCACCATGCAGGACACCGCCTCCCCCGTCTCCGCGTTCGTACGCGAGTGCTGCACCACCGGCCCCGACCAGCAGGTGCCCGTAGACGCCCTGTGGGGCGCGTGGAAGGACTGGGCCGAGGACTCCGGACACCGCCCCGGCACCAAGCAACTCCTTGGCCGGAACCTGCTCTCCATCGTCCCGCAGATGCAGCGCTCCAAACCCCGGGGCCCGGACGGCAAGCAGGTCCCGACCTACCTCGGGGTGGCCCTGAGCCGCGATGAGCCGGACGTGAGCCGGACTGAGCCGGACAACCCAAGATCACCCGCAGCGCTGTCACCTGCACTGATCCGGGCTGAGCCGGATGAGCCGCGATATTTCGCAAAGTCGCCTCCCCAAGGGCAACTCGCGCTCTGCACCGCGTGCGGACAGCCCCTCGCACCGCTACGAACCGGCCAGACCACTCACCCCTCCTGCCAGTCACCACCCGCACACACCTGACCACCCCACACCTGCCGGACACCTCCGGACCGGGCAGCCCCCGCGCTGCCCGGGTCGCGGACCCCGGGACCCCCGTCCCGGGCCCGCCCCGCACCCCCGCACCGCCCGCCACACCCGCGCCCCGAAGGAGCCACCACCCCATGGCCACCGCGACCCCGCCGGCCGACCCCCGCGCCACCCTGCGCGCCGGACTACCCGACCGCTACCTCACCCCCGAGGACATCGCCTCACTGTTCTCCGTACCCATCCAGACCGTCTATGCCTGGCGCAAACGCCACACCGGCCCACCCGCCTTCCGCATCGGCCGCCACCTCCGCTACGACCCCACCACCGTCCACGCATGGGCCCGCACTCGGGCCGCCGACCGCACCGCGGCCTGACCGTCAAGCGGTCGCTAGACCTAGCGACCCACCCCGCTAGGTCTAGCGACCTCGCTAGCGACCCAAACCCGCCCCCACCAGCCGTCTAGCGTCTAGCGACCCCCGACCGCCCCCGCCCCAAGAGCGCTCGTAGGGCCCGCCGGCGCCCCCGCCCCCGGTCGCTAGAACACCCGCCTCACCACCACACCGCGTGACGGGGAGGCGCCGGGGAGGCGGGGAGTTCTCCCCCACCGCCTCCCCAAGCCGCCTCCCCCCGACCACCTGCACAGTTCACCCCGTGGGAGGCCGGAAAGGCACCCGCCACCACTCCCACACACACCCCACAACCGCCCCGACCCGCACCCCGAAGCCTCCCCCTCCCCCGACCCGAACGACTACGCACCGTGCAGGGAGCCACCCAGGGAGGCAGGGAGAACTCCCTGACCGCCTCCCTCACCCCGCCTCCCCGACCTGATCAGCCCCAACACCCTTGCAGGGAGGCAGGGAGGCAGGGAGGCACACTCCGACCACCCACCGAACACCCCGAAAACTATCCTCCCGGACACCCCCAGCAGCCTCCCTCCGATCCCAGCAACTACGCACAGTGCCGGTGAGGCCCGAGTGAGGCAGTGAGAACTCACCCACCGCCTCACCCGGCCCGCCTCACCAACCCCACCAGCACGAAGAACCCCGCAGTGAGGCAGCCAGGCACCGGCCAACACCCCGCCCACACCCCGGAACTCGGCCCCGGCACCGCCCCCACCCGCCTCCCTCACCTCACCCAACGTCACCAACCGGCGAACAGCCGGCGCGTGACGAAACCCGTCACGAAACCCCACCCCGAACCGGTGCTAGACCTAGCACCCGCCGCTGCTAGACCTAGCACCCCTACTAGCACCCCACACCCCCACTGACCAGCCACCTAGCACCTAGCAGCACCCTCCCGCGCACACCCTCGAAACCCTCTACGAGCCGACCCACACCCCGCCCGCACAGCTGCGAGACACCACCCCGCCGGCGCCTGCTACCCATAGCACCCCCACCCGCTACCGGTAGCACCCCCGCTAGCACCCCACACCACCAGTGACCAGCGACATAGCGAGTAGCACCCCTCCGGCCAGAGACAGCCCGGACGCGACGAAACCCACCTCGGCACGCGCCCCGGCAGCCACTACCGGAACCCACTCGCAAGGAGCCGCCCACCATGGCAGGCCACATCCAAGACCGCTGGTACAAAACCGAACCCGGCCCCAACGGCACACCCGTCAAGGTCAAGACCGACCGCTACGGCACCGGCATGCGCTACCGCGCCCGCTACATCGGGCCCGACGGAACCGAGAAGTCCAAGAGCTTCCCCGACCGACAGAAGCGCGCCGCAGAAGCCTGGCTCGCCCACATCGAAACCGACATGGCCCGCGGCCACTACATCGACCCCAAGACCGCCCGCACCACCTTCCAGCAGTACGCGCAACGCTGGCTCTCCGGCCAGACCACGGACGTGTCTACGCGGGACAGCGCAGAGCGGTACCTGCGGTTGCACGCCCTGCCGTACATCGGTTCCCGTCCGCTCGGCTCGTTCAAGCCCGAACACGTCCGAGCGTGGCTCCGTGAGCTGGAGACGGAGGGTGTTCCCGGGTCGTACGCGGTGCACATCTACGGCACTGTCCGCGCCGTGCTCTCCGCTGCGGTCGATGACGGCTACCTGGCGCGCAACCCGTGTGCAGCTCGGTCCGTACGTCCGCCCACCCGGGAGGCGAAGCGCGTCACACCGTGGCTGCCGGAGCGCGTCTTCGCTGTGCGGGCCGCCCTGCCGGCGCGGCTTCGAACCACCGTCGACACGGCCGCCGGGTGCGGACTCCGACAAGGAGAGGTGTTGGGGCTCGCTGACGACGCGCTGAGCTTCAGTTCCAAGACCCTGCATGTCTTCCGGCAGGTGAAGCTCATCCGTGGGCGCCCGGTGTTCGCCCCGCCGAAGTGCGACAAGGAACGTGACGTGCCGCTCCCCGCGGCCGTTGCAGGGGCGTTGCGGGCCCACATGGAGGCGCACGCGCCCGTCAAGGTGACGCTGCCCTGGAAGTCGGTTGATGGACCCCTGGTCACGCACAGCCTTGTCTTCACGGGCACCCGAGGCACGGTGATGCGCCGGACGGACTTCAACGAGCGCTATTGGAAACCCGCTCTGGTGGCCGCTGGCGTCCTCCCGGAGCCGGAAGAAGGTGAGGACCCCGAGGCCGCGCGCGAACACGGCATGCACGCGCTCAGGCACTTCTACGCGTCCGTTCTGCTGGACGCTGGGGAGAACATCAAGGCGGTCAGTGAGTACCTGGGACATGCCGACCCGGCTATGACGCTGCGGGTGTACGCCCACCTGATGCCGAGCAGCCGGGAGCGCGCACGGAAGGCCATCGACGCGGTGTTCGACCACCGGGTTTCGGAGCGCTGACGGCCCACAGACGGCCCAGACGGGTCATGGCGGCCCCTGACAGGCACAGAACGAGCAGGTCAGGGGCCGTTGATCATTGTGCACCCGTCACTTGATCAGGCTGTGACCGCTTCTTGGAGCTTCCCGCGCCAACACCAGCGCCTGCCGGGTGAGTTCCGCTCCGCGCGAGGTGAGCCAGTGCACACGCGGGTCGCGCCGGAACCACGAGTCCTGGCGCCGCGCGAAGCGCTTGGTGGCTCGTACGGTCTCCTCCAGCGCCTGCTCCTGGGTGCAGTCGCCGGCGAACCACGCGAGCACCTGCTGGTATCCCAGGGCGCGGGACGCCGTACGACCCTCGCGCAGCCCGGCGGCCTCCAAGGCGCGCACCTCGGCGACGAGTCCGGCCTTCCACATCCGGTCCACGCGCAGCGCGATCCGCTCGTCGAGTTCCGGCCGCGGCACGGCGACGCCGATCTGCACGGTGTCGTAGACGGGCTCGGGGCCGGGCAGGTTGGCGGTGAAGGGCTGCCCGGTGATCTCGACCACCTCCAGCGCGCGCACGATGCGCCGGCCGTTGCTGGGCAGGATCGCGCGGGCGGCCTCGGCGTCCACCGCGGCCAGCCGGGCGTGCAGCGCGCCCGGCCCCCGCATGTCGAGTTCGGCCTCCAGCCGGGCGCGGACGGCCGGGTCGGTGCCGGGGAACCGCAGGTCGTCGATGGCGGCGCGGACGTAGAGCCCGGAGCCGCCGACGAGGACGGGCACCTTGTCCTCGGCGTGCAACCGGTCGATCTCGGCGCGCGCCAGGCGCTGGTAGTCGGCGACGTTGGCCGCCTCGGTGACGTCCCAGATGTCGAGCAGGCGGTGCGGCACGCCCTGCCGTTCCTCCTCGGTGAGCTTGGCGGTGCCGATGTCCATGCCCCGGTACAACTGCATGGAGTCGGCGTTGATCACCTCGCCGCCCAGTTCCCGCGCCAGAAGGACGCCCAGGTCGGACTTGCCGGCCGCGGTGGGGCCGACGACGGCGATCACGCGCTTCTTCACCCTGCAAGTCTCCCAAACTCCGCCGTGCCGCACCGAGCGGGTGACGACCGCCCGGACCCTGTGATGATCGCAGGTGACCGCCCGCCCGGTTGTCCACAGGCAGTGGCCGCCGGCGACGCGAAATGCGGGCGGCGCGGGTAAAGTCGAAGGTGAGGGGCGTCACCTGCACCTCGGTGCGCCGCGGGCCCTGCTCATCGCAGGCGTCGGCGCATTCCGGCCGTCCCGTGGCCGTCGCTTCAGGGAACCCCAGGGAAGGTGCCAGATGAGTTTCATGGACTCGCTCAAGGGCAAGCTCGACGCGTCGAAGGGCAAGGCCGCGGAGCTGGCCAAGCAGCACGGCGGCAAGATCGAGCAGGGCCTCGACAAGGCGGCGCACACCGTCGACTCGAAGACCGGCGGCAAGTACAGCAACCAGATCAACTCCGGTGTGAGCAAGGCGAAGGACGCCGTGAAGGGGTACAGCGAGAAGGGCCACGACGAGAAGGGCCCGGACGCCAAGGACCCCGAGGCCGGCTGACGCCGGGCACCTGACCCGCCGGGTCCCGGCCCAGGGCTCACCGCACGCGAGCCGGGGGCCGGCACGCACCGCCGCGCAGGCGTGCACCCCGCAGGACCGGACGGCCGCGGACCCCACCATCCGCGGTCAGTCCATGTCCGGCCCCGCCGCGGCGCTCACGGCCCCGCGGGGCCGCGCCCGGAGTTGGACCGCCTCAGGTCCAGGTCGCGACGAAGTAGCCGACCCCGTACGGCGCCGCGTCGTACAGCAGCTCGCCCGTCGGCCCGGTGCCGCGGGCCGCACCCTCCAGCACCTGCCACGGCGCTCGGCCGGCCGCCTGGAGTTCCCGGGCCAGGCCCGCGTCGAGCCGCTCCAGCGCCGCGGTGTCGGCCGCGCCGAGAGCCCGGGCCACCCCGGCGTCGAAGGGCTCGGCCCGTTCGTCGAGATAGCCGGGCGCCTTGACCGTACGGCGCGCACTGCCGTCGCCCATGACCAGCAGCGCGACCCGGGGCGCCGCGTCGGCCACGGCCCGGCCGGCCAGCGCGCACCGCTGCTGTTCGAGCTCCTCCCCCACTCCGAGCCCCTCCACCGGCGCGGCCTGCCAGCCGCGCAGCAGCCACGCGGCCACGGCGAGGGAGGACGGCAAGGGGGTCTGCGCACCCGGCCCGGCGTCGTCCGCGCCGTCGGCCGACTCGGCATGCGGCGCGCTGCCCGGCCGGTCCGTCGGCGGCTCGCCGAGCGTCACGTCGAGCGGGACGCCGTAGCCGCGGAAGGAGCCCTTCGCGCCGGCTGGGAAGACCCCGCGCCCCGGGCGCCGCGCCGGACCGACGACCACCAGGCGGTCGGGGCGGGCCGCGGCCAGCACCCCCACGGCGTCCGCGCAGGCCGCCCGCAGGGTGTCCAGCTCGGGCGCGGCACCGGCCGCGACCTCGGGCACGAGCAGCGGCGGGCAGGGGCAGACGGCAGCGGCGACCAGCATGTCCGGAACCCTACCGGCCCCGGCGCCCGGGCTCCTCAGCCGAGCGCACAGCCGCCCGTCGCAGCCTGCTCCGGGGCCGGTGCGGGCGCCCCGATCGTCGGCAGGCCCAGCATCACGCCCGCGGGCTTGGCCGCGGCAGCGCCCTGGCGCCGCTCCCAGGCGTCACCGGCGCGGGTGCGGCGCACCGCCAGCGGGGGCCGCTCGGCGAGCAGGTGGTGCGGGGCGCCGTAGGTGATCTCGACCGTCACCATGTCGCCGGGCCTGATCTCCTGCTCCGGCTCCTGATCCGGCCGGGCGAAGTGCACCAGCCGGTTGTCGGGAGCGCGGCCGGACAGCCGGCGGGTGGCGTCGTCCTTGCGGCCCTCGCCCTCGGCGACGAGCACCTCCACGGTCCGGCCGACCTGCTTCTTGTTCTCCTCCCAGGAGATCTCGTCCTGGAGCGCGACCAGGCGCTCGTAGCGCTGCTGCACGACCGCCTTGGGGATCTGGCCGTCCATCTCGGCCGCGGGGGTGCCGGGGCGCTTGCTGTACTGGAAGGTGAACGCCTGCGCGAAGCGCGCCCGGCGCACCACCTCCAGGGTCTTCTCGAAGTCCTCCTCGGTCTCGCCGGGGAAGCCCACGATGATGTCGGTGGTGATGGCGGCGTCCGGCATCGCGGCCCGCACCTTCTCGATGATGCCGAGGTAGCGGTCCTGCCGGTAGGACCGGCGCATCGCCTTCAGCACCCGGTCGGAGCCGGACTGGAGCGGCATGTGGAGCTGGTGCATCACGTTCGGCGTCTCGGCCATGGCGGCGATCACGTCGTCGGTGAAGTCGCGCGGGTGCGGGGAGGTGAAGCGGACCCGCTCCAGGCCCTCGACGGCGCCGGTCGCCCGCAGGAGCTTGCCGAACGCCTCGCGGTCGCCGATGTCGGAGCCGTAGGCGTTGACGTTCTGCCCCAGCAGCGTGACCTCCACGACGCCCTCGGCGACCAGGGCCTCCACCTCGGCGAGCACGTCGCCCGGCCGCCGGTCCTTCTCCTTGCCGCGCAGCGCGGGCACGATGCAGAACGTGCAGGTGTTGTTGCAGCCCACGGAGATCGCGACCCAGGCCGCGTACGCCGACTCGCGGCGCGAAGGAAGCGTGGAGGGGAACGTCTCCAGCGACTCGACGATCTCGACCTGCGCCTCGTCCGCGATCCTGGCCCGCTCCAGCAGCACCGGGAGCTGCCCGATGTTGTGGGTGCCGAAGACGACATCCACCCACGGCGCGCGCTTGACGATGGTGTCCCGGTCCTTCTGCGCCAGGCAGCCGCCGACCGCGATCTGCATGCCGGGACGCGCGTCCTTCTTCGGCACGAGCTGGCCGAGGTTGCCGTAGAGCCGGTTGTCGGCGTTCTCCCGCACCGCACAGGTGTTGAAGACCACGACGTCCGCGCCGTCGGCACCCTCGGGCGCCCGTACGTACCCCGCGTCCTCCAGGAGGCCGGCCAGACGCTCGGAGTCGTGGACGTTCATCTGGCACCCATAGGTGCGGATCTCGTAGCTTCGCTGGAGAGCGGTGTCCTGCGCGGTCATGCACCCAGGGTAGGCGCTGCCCAGGCCATCACCGAACCCGGTTTGCCGCCGGACCCGCGGCCGCCGCGCACCGTACCGCGCCCCGCGGCGACGGGTCCCCAGGTCGCGTCTTCCTTCCCGGCCGCGCGGCTGGCAGGATCGCGGGCCATGGACCTCACCCGCCCCGGCCGCGTGCTGGGCCGCCGGCTCGGCACCCGGCGCGCCCTCCAGGTGCTGCTGGCCACGGCCTCGGCGCTGGCGCTGCTGCTGTGGTGGCTGCTGCCGACCGGCGGGCCGTCCTACCCCAAGTCACCGGTGTCGCTGGCGACCGGGGTGCGCAACGGGGTCTACGAGAAGTACGGCATGCTGCTCAAGAAGGACCTGCGCACCGCGCTTCCCGGGGTGCGGGTCGACCTGGAGCACACCGAGGGCTCGGTGGAGAACATCGAGCAGGTGGCGGACGGCCGCGCCGACTTCACGATCGCCGCCGCCGACGCCGTCGCCTCGTACGACGGCCCGCACAAGGACGACCTGCGGGCCTGCGCGCGGCTGTACGACGACTACATGCAGCTCGTCGTACCCCGCGACTCCTCCGTGCAGTCGGCGCGGGACCTGCGCGGGCTGCGGGTCGGCGTGGGGCAGGCCGGCTCGGGGGTCAACCTGATCACCAGGCGGCTGCTGACGGCCGCGGGCCTGGACATCGACAAGGACGTCACGGCGGTGCCGGTCGGGATCGACCAGGCTCCCTCGATGCTGCTCGACGGCAGGCTGGACGCCTTCTTCTGGTCCGGCGGGCTGCCGACCGCCGCGGTGAGCGCGATGGCCTACCCGACCAACCACATCCGGCTGGTCCAACTCGGCGACCTGGTGACCAAGCTGCACTCCATGGGGTCGCAGATGCAGTACTACCGGCAGGCGATGATGCCGCCCGACGCCTACCCCCGCGCTCAGGGCGGCCAGGCCGTCGCCACCATCGCGGTCGCGAACCTGCTGGTGACGACCGATCACGCCGACGCGGGTCTGGTGCAGCGCCTGACGAAGGCGGTCATCGACAGCAGGGACTCCATCGGCAACGTGGTGCACGCCGCTCAGCTGGTGGACCTGCGGACCGCCGTCTTCACCGACCCGCTGCCCCTGCACGTGGGCGCCGCGCGCTACTACCGCTCCGTGAAGCCGTAGCCCGGTCCGCGCACCACGCCGCCCGCTGATCCCCGCGGGCGCCCCCGCCGATCCCCATCGGCGCCGCGCCGCCCGCGCACCGCCGCGTCCTCACTCCCGCACCTGAGTCGACGTCACCGGCGCCCGGCGCGGCACCGCCAGCCGCACCTCCAGGCCGTGCGGCTCCCGGCGGCCGAACCCGATGCTGCCGCCGCCCTGGCTGAGCAGCGCCCGCGCGATCGACAGGCCCAACCCCGAGCCCTGCACGTTCTGATGGCGGGCGCTGCGCCAGAAGCGGTCGCCGACCCGGTCGAGTTCGTCGTCGGTCAGGCCCGGGCCGCTGTCGGCGACGGCGACGGCGACCTGCTCGTCGTCGACGACCACCCGCACGGTGACGGAGCTGCCCTCGGGGGTGAACTTGATCGCGTTGTCGATCACGGCGTCCAGGGCGCTGGACAGCGCGATCGCGTCGGCCCACCCGGTGGCGTCCGGCTGCGCCGGCTCCCCGAACTCCACGGTGACGCCCTCCCGCTCGCCGCTCGGCCGCCAGGCGTCGGCGCGGGTCCGGGCGAGTTCCGCGATGTCGATGACGGCCAGGTGGCTGCCGGAGCTCTCCGCGACGGCGAGGCCGAGCAGGTCGTCGAGCACCTGGGCGAGGCGTTGCCCCTCCTCCTTCACGGACTCGGCCTCGGTGTGGCCGTCGGGCAGCTCCAGGCCGAGCAGCTCGATCCGCAGGAGCAGCGCGGACAGCGGATTGCGCAACTGGTGGGAGGCGTCGGCGACGAAGGCGCGCTGCTGCTCCAGCACGGCTTCGACGTTGTCCGCCATCTCGTTGAACGACCGCACCAGGCGCCGCAGTTCCGGCGGCCCCCCGGACGGCTGAACGCGCGACTTCATCCGGCCGGTGGCGATGTCGTGCGTGACCCGGTCCAAGGTCGCCACCGGCCGCAGCACCCAGGCGGTCAGCCGCACCGCGAGCAGCACTGCGATGGCCATCGCGGCGAGTTCCCCGGCCGCGAGCAGCAGCCAGCCGTGCAGGATGCGCGAACGCAGCGCCCCGGTGGGCGAGTCCGTGACGACCACCGCGACCACGTCGCCGTCCCGCACGATCGGCGAGGCGATCGCGAGCAGGCGGTGCTGCCACGGCCACACCTGCTGCGGGTTGTGGACGCGCCGCCCCAGCAGCGCCGAGTCGTACGCGTCGTACAGCTCCCCGCTGGAGGGGACCCGCCAGTTGTGCGGCGCCGCGGCCATCGAGGTGCGGTCGCGGTAGAACACCCCGGCCCTGATGCCGTAGAGCTGCTCGTAGCGGTCGAGTTCGGTCACCAGGGTGTGCAGCCGCTCGTCGTCCTCCGGATCGACCGCGGTCTCCTCGTCGCGCGCGGTCACGAACTGCGCCAGCGCCGCGAACCGGGTCGTGTCGTCGATCCGGTCCACCACGACGCGCTGCTGCTGCGCGGCCGCCTGGCTGGCGGCCAGCGGGAACCCGAGCGCGAGCAGGACACCGGCCATCAGCACGATGAGCAGCGGCAGCAGTCGGGTGCGCACGGGCGGTCCTGGGCTCCTGGCGTCAGCCGGCCGGCACGACGAGGCGGTAGCCGACCCCGCGCACCGTCTCGATCATGGCCGGGGTGCGCAGCTTTGCCCGCAGCGACGCGACATGCACCTCCAGGGTGCGGCCGGTGCCCTCCCAGGCGGTGCGCCACACCTCGCTGATGATCTGCTCGCGGCGGAAGACCACCCCCGGCCGCTGGGCGAGCAGCGCGAGCAGGTCGAACTCCTTGCGGGTCAGTGCCACCGGCCGGCCGTCGACGGTGACCTGCCGCGTCGACGGTTCGATCACCACCGCGCCCAGGGTCATCGGCGCGGCGCCGTCGGCCCCCGGCAGGGTCACCATGGGGCTGCCGCCCGGCGGTGTGGCCGGCCCCGCGCTCTGGGCGGCGCCCGGCCGCAGCGGCGGGCGGCGCACCACCGCGTGGATGCGCGCCAGCAGTTCACCGATGTCGTACGGCTTCACCACGTAGTCGTCCGCACCCAGGTTGAGGCCGTGGATGCGGGACCGGACGTCGGAGCGGGCCGTGACCATGATCACAGGGGTGGCGCTGCGGCGCCGGATGCGGCTGCACACCTCGAAGCCGTCCTGGTCCGGCAGTCCCAGATCCAGCAGCACGCAGTCGTACTCCGGGCCGCCGTCGGGCAGCAGCGCCTGGATCGCCTCCCCGCCGCTGCGGGCGTGGCGCACGTCGAAACCGTGTTTGCCGAGTACCGCGGAGAGGGCGGAAGCGACTCTGTCGTCGTCCTCCACCAGCAGCAGTCGCATGCGTCACCTCCTCCTCATCTGCGTGAACCTTCGCGTCGACGGGATTCCACCGCCCGGCCCGCCGGGTGGGTCATGGACCTGTCGACCGAATCCACGCCGATCGGGACCCGCACGTCAAGGGGGTACCGGCCCAGGCGGCGGACCGTTACCCAGCCGGTACGCGCCGGGGACACCCGGGGCACGGATCGGCGGGGCGGCCGGTGGCGGACCGGCGCCGCGATGTGCGCCCCGGATGCCTCGCGTGCGCGGCCGGCGTGCGCCCTGTGAACCGCCCCGCACCGCGCCGAGGCGCGACCGTCGCTTGACGTGGGCAGGCGCAGTGAGTTGCATACGCTTTGTGACCGCAACTCTTCCGGGGGCCGCTGCGTGGACCCCGTGATCGTCGCGGGGGCCGGACCGGTGGGTCTGGCCCTCGCCCTCGCGCTGGCCCATCGCGACGTGCCCGTGATCCTGCTGGACGAGGCGGAGGTGGTCGGCGGCGCCGAGGGTCTGCGGCAGGCGCGCACCTGCGTCCTGGGGCCGGCGACCGCGGCACTCGTGGAACGCCTCGGCTACGAGGGCCTGAGAGGCGACGGCGCGACGTGGACGGGGTGGCGCACGCTGCGGCGGCGTACCGAGGTGCTGCGGCTGGACTTCGCCGACGATCCGGCGGGCGCGCCGGTCCATGTGGCGCAGCACCTGCTGGAGCAGGGGCTGCGGGCGGCGGTGCTGGCCCGCGGTGCGGTGCGGGTGGTGTCCGGCTGCCGGGTGGACGCGGTGGAGCAGGACGCGCGGGGCGTGACCGTGCACACCAAGGGCGCTGAGGAGACGTGGTGGCGCGGCAGTTACCTGGTGGGGTGCGACGGTCCGCGCTCCACGGTCCGCAAGCTGCTGGGGGTCCGCTTCCCCGGCCGTACGGCGGTGGACCGGCACGCGGTGGTCGCGGTGCGGGCGGAGCTGCCCGAGCCGGGTGTGGCGCTGCTGCACCGCGATCCGCCGGGGGCTTCGGCCGGGCAGGAGATCACCGCCCGCCCGCTGCCGAACGGGCGGTGGCGGATCGACTGGCTGCTGCCGGCGCAGGGCGGACGTCTCACCTCCGACGCGGTGGTGGAACGGCTCAGGGCCGCGCTGACCGCCTGGTGCGGCAAGATGGTGCCGTACGAGCTGGTGGGCTCGGCCGACTATCCCGTCCACCAGCGGCTCGCGCGGAGTTGGCGGGCCGGGAGGGTCTTCCTCGCCGGGGACGCGGCGCATCTGATGGGTGCGCTCGGTGCCCAGAGCGTCGAGGAGGGGCTGCGGGACGCCGAGAACCTCGCCTGGAAGCTGGCGCTCGCCGTGCACGACGGTGCCTCGGAGCTTCTGCTCGACAGCTACGAGGCGGAGCGGCGGGGGGCGGCCGGTACGCGGCTGCGCGCCACTGACCAGGCCCTTCCGCTGCTGCGGTCGAGCGGTGCCTGGCAGACGGTCCGCCACTCCCTGCTGTCGGGTTCGGCCCGCGGCCAGGTCGAGTTGCTGACCGACAGCTATCTCGGACGCGGCGGGGTGGCCGCTTCGGCGGTGTACGGCCGGTCGCCGCTGTCGGTTCCCGCGCCCCGGGGCGCCGGGCGGTCGGGCGGGTCGGTGTCGCCGCTGGTGGCCGCGTGCGACACACGGCCCGGTGAGGCGGTCGCCGACGTGGCCGTCACCGCGCTGGACGGTACGCAGGGCCGGTTGCGCGACCGGCTCGGGCGCGGGCTGGTCGTGGTGCTGGTCGCGCCCGGCACCGGGGTGTGGGAGTCCCGGCACTGGCTGACCGCCGGGCTGATGCCCCGGCTGGCCTCGGCGGTGTCCGCACTGCCCACTCCGGCGGAGCTGCTGGTCACCGAGACCTATCCGGGGGCGACGGCGCACACGGTACTTCTGGTCAGGCCGGACGGGCACCTGGTGGCCGCGATGGTGGGCTGCCGGCCGGCCGAGCTGTACTCCTACGCGGACCTGGCCCGCGGCGGTCCGCCCACTGCCGGGAGCGGCGGGCTGGGCGATCCGGCGGAGGGCGCTGCGCGGCGCGGGGGCGAGGACGGAAGCGGAGGCGCGGACGGAGGCGGGGGCGACCGCCCCGGCGGTGGCTCAGGGGGCGGCGCGGCCGGCCACCAGGTCAGCGGGCGGGCCGGCTGACCTGGCAGGTGGCGGCGGCGCGCCCGCCGACCGCTATTCGCTCTGCCATGCCCACGGCTCCTCTTCGGCGTCGATGCTGTCGTCTCCCTCGGCGGCCAGTGCGTCCCGCACCACGCGCAGGGACATGCCCTCCGGGTATCCCTTGCGGGCGAGCATGCCCGCGAGGCGCCTGATCCGGCGGTCCCGGTCCAGACCGCGGGTGCCCGGCAGGCGGCGCCGCACCAGCTCGCGGGCGGTCTCCTCCTCCTGGTCGGAGTCGAGCAGTTCGACGGCCTCGGTCACCAGCTCCGTGTCCACCCCGCGGTGGCGCAGTTCGCGGGCGAGGGCACGGCGGGCCAGGCCGCGGCCGCGGTGGCGGGACTCCACCCAGGCGTTGGCGAACGCCTGGTCGTCGATGAGGCCGACGTCCTCGAACCGCTCCAGGACCTGTTCGGCGATGTCGTCCGGGATCTCCCGCTTGCGCATGGCGTCGGCGAGCTGCCGCCGGGTGCGCGGTGTCCCGGTGAGCAGGCGCAGGCACAGCGCCCGCGCCTGCTCACCGGGATCGAGCGGCGGCTCTCGCGAGGCCCTCGACTCGGAAGAACCGCCGCGCCTCTGGGACTTGCGCTCCATGGCGTCAGACCTTGGCGGCGGTGGCCTTGGTCGCCTTCTTCGGAGCCGGGACCTCGGCCTTGGCGGAATCGGCCTTGGCGGGTTCTGCCTTGGCGGACTCGGCCTTGGCCGCCGTGGTGGCACCGGCCGCGTCGGCGCCCGCCGCCTCGGACTTCGACACGCCGACGCCGAGCTTCTCCTTGATCCGCTTCTCGATCTCGTCGGCGAGGTCCGGATTGTCCCGCAGGAAGTTCCGGACGTTCTCCTTGCCCTGGCCGAGCTGGTCGCCCTCGTACGTGTACCAGGCTCCGGACTTGCGGATGAAGCCGTGCTCGACGCCCATGTCGATCAGGCCGCCCTCGCGGCTGATGCCCTGGCCGTAGAGGATGTCGAACTCGGCCTGCTTGAAGGGCGGCGAGACCTTGTTCTTGACGACCTTGACGCGGGTGCGGTTGCCGACCGCTTCGGTGCCGTCCTTGAGCGTCTCGATCCGGCGGATGTCGAGCCGGACCGAGGCGTAGAACTTCAGGGCCCGGCCACCGGTGGTGGTCTCCGGCGAGCCGAACATCACACCGATCTTCTCGCGGAGCTGGTTGATGAAGATCGCGGTGGTCTTCGACTGGTTGAGCGCGCTGGTGATCTTCCGGAGCGCCTGGCTCATCAGGCGGGCCTGGAGGCCGACGTGGGAGTCGCCCATCTCACCCTCGATCTCGGCCCGCGGCACGAGGGCTGCCACGGAGTCGATCACGATGAGGTCGATGGCGCCGGAGCGGACCAGCATGTCCACGATCTCCAGCGCCTGCTCGCCGGTGTCCGGCTGGGAGAGCAGCAGGTTCTCGACGTCGACACCGAGCGCCTTGGCGTACTCGGGGTCGAGGGCGTGCTCGGCGTCCACGAAGGCCACGGTGCCGCCGGCCCGCTGGGCGTTGGCCACCGCGTGCAGGGTGAGGGTGGTCTTGCCGGAGGACTCCGGGCCGTACACCTCCACGACGCGGCCGCGGGGCAGCCCGCCGACGCCGAGCGCCACGTCCAGCGCGGTCGACCCGGTCGGGATGACCTCGATGGGCTCGTTCGGCCGGTCGCCCAGCCGCATGACGGCGCCCTTGCCGAACTGCCGTTCAATCTGCGCGAGCGCGGCGTCGAGCGCCTTCTCGCGGTCGTTTCCTGCCATGGACTCCACCCGGGATGTCTGGTTCGATCGCTTCACGTCCATGACGCTAGCGCCTGGCACTGACAACGCGCTCGCACGTCGCCCCGGACCTGTGGACAACTCCGGCCGACATCTGCGACCGGCACCGGCCGGAGTTCGCGCCGCCGCGGCGGAAAGCCCGCCGGACACCATCCATATGAATGGATGTTCGATTTTTGTGTCAAGCGACCCGCCGCGCGCCCGGCCTCACGCCCGGGGGTCGACGACCTCGTAGCGCCTGATGTAGGTGGTGAAGAAGCCCTGGAGCGTGGCGGTGGCCGGGATGGAGATGAGCGCCCCGACCGCGCCGAGCAGCGCCGTCCCGGCGATCACCGAGCCGAAGGCGACCGCCGGATGGATGTCCACCGTACGCGCGGTGATCCGCGGTTGGAGCAGGTAGTTCTCGAATTGCTGGTAGACCACGACGAAGCACAGCACCCACAGCGCGTCCCACGGGTCCTCGGCGAACGCGATGAGGATCGGCAGGGCGCCGGCCAGATAGGTGCCGACGGTGGGGATGAACTGCGAGACCAGGCCCACCCAGACCCCGAGCGCCGGGGCGTAGGGGACGCCGAGCACCTGGAAGAGGATGTAGTGGGCGAGCCCGGAGATCACCGCCATCAGGGCCCGTGAGTAGAGGTAGCCGCCGGTCTTGGCGACCGCGATGTCCCAGGCGCGCAGGACCTCGGCCTGATGCGCGGGCGGCAGCATGGAGCACAGCGTGCGGCGCAGCCGGGGCCCGTCCGCGGCCAGGTAGAAGGTGAACAGCACCACGGTGAAGACCTGGAAGACCGTGCCGAGGACCGTGGTCGAGATGCCCCACACGCTGGCGGCTCCGCTGGTGAGGTAGGAGCGCACCCAGTTGGAGTGGAGCACCTGGTCGTGCAGCTTGCCGCCGGTGTCGATGTGCGTGTGGAAGGTGCGGTTGATCCACCGCACCACGTCGTCGGCGTACTGCGGCAGGTTGCGGACGATGGCGCCGACCTGGTCGACCAGCAAGGAGCCGACCGCCAGCAGGAATCCCGCCGCGGCCAGCAGCAGCACGAGCATCACGATGCCGGTGGCCAGCCCCCGGCGGATGCGGCGCCGGGACATCCAGTCCACCGCGGGCTCGACGGCCAGCGCGCAGAAGAACGAGACCAGGACGTTGACGAGCAGGCCGACGAGCCGGTCGAAGACCCAGTGCGCGAGTTGGTAGCAGGCGAAGAGGGCGAGGCCGAGGAGGAGCGCGCGGGGCAGCCAGCGCGGCATCCGCGCGCGGGGCGGCTGCGGTCCGGCGCCGGGCGCATCAGGCGCCGGGCCGGAGGACTCGTCATGTGCCGCCACAGGGCAAGTCTGTGCCCTGCCTGCGGCCAAGTCCTGCTATAGGGGCATTCGTACCATTCCGGGTGGCCGTTCCGGGTGGAGGGTCAGCGCCGCGCGGCAGGCACGTCCATGGCCACGCAGACCGCCCGCCAGACGTCCTTCGCCTCCCAGCCGTCCTCCAGCGCCTGGACGACCGTACGGCCGCCCAGCTCGGACATCACATGGTCGCGCGCGAAGGAGTCGGCGTAGGTGTCGCCGAACTGCGCGCGCATCCGCTCCCAGAACATCGTCAGCCGCATGGGTGCCAGTATCCCCCGGCGCGGGCGGTACCCGTACGGTCTACACCGCCCGTACCGCGGCGGTGACCAGGACCGCGGCCGCGACCACCACGAGGAACGGCGCGCGCAGGAAGAGGGCGACGGCCGCCGCCGCCAAGCCCGCGGTCCGTGCGTCGACCGCGAGGCGCAGGGCGTCGGTGCCGAAGGTCTGCAGCGCGGTCAGCGCGGCGAGCAGCGCGATCGGCACCAGCGCGGCCAGCCGCTTGACGAGCGGCCGCTCCAGGAGCCCTGCGGGCACGGACAGGCCGAGGAGTTTCACCCCGTAGCAGCCCAGGGCCGTCACCGCGATGGCGGTCCAGACGCCTTCCGGCCCGGTCATCGCGCACCCTCCTTCCGCACGGCCAGCACCAGCGGGGCGGCCAGGGCCGCGACCAGCACCGGCACGCCGGCGGGCAGCAGCGGCAGGCAGGCCAGCGCGAGCAGGACGGCGAGCGCGGCCACCATCCGCTCGGTGCGGCCCTTGACCATGGGGGCGAGCAGGGCCAGGAAGACGGCCGGCCCGGCCGCGTCCAGCCCCCAGGCGTCGGGGTCACCGAGCGCCGACGCTCCCAGGGCCCCGAGCAGCGTGGTGAGGTTCCACAGCACGTACAGGCTCGCGCCGGTGACGGTGAAGCCGAGTCGGGCGGCGGCCTGCCCGCGCTGGGCGAGGGTCACCGCCGAGGTCTCGTCGATGACCCACTGGGCGGCGAAGGGGCGTACGGCCGCGGGCAGGCGCAGGAGCTGGGAGAGCCGCAGGCCGTAGAAGGCGTTGCGGGTGCCCAGGAAGAACGCCCCGGCGGCCGCCGCGAACGGGCTGCCGCCCGCGCCGAGCGCGCTCACCAGGGCGAACTGCGAGGCCCCGGTGAAGACGAGCAGCGACAGGACGCAGCTTTGGAGGACGGACAGCCCCGCGCCCGCCGATGTCACTCCGAAGGCGAATCCGGACAGTCCGACGGCGACCCCTACGCCCAGGGCGTCGCGGACCACTGCTGCGCGGGGCCTGGCGGGCGGCCGCTCGGCGTCCGTCCCGGCTGTCTGCTGTGTTTTCACTCGATCAGGTTAGGAAGGCCGTCCCCACCGGTCTTGTACGTTCTTGCGGCGCCGAACGCCCGGTCGAGGAGCGGGTCAGCGCGCCCGTACGGCCTTCCGGTCCCGTTGGTACGCGCCGGGCGGCACACCGATGATCCGGTTGAAGTGCCGGTTGAGGTGGGGCTGGTCGGTGAAGCCGACGGCGGCCGCCGCGTCGGCCGGGGCGGCGCCCGCGTCCAGCAGGCGACGGGCGGTCCGGACGCGCTCGCCGGTCAGCCACGCGTGCGGAGGCAGGCCGTAGGCGGCCTTGAAGGCGCGCAGCAGCGCGAACGGGCCGGTGCCGGTGGCAGCGGCGAGCGCGTCGAGGCCGGGCGGGTCGATCAGGTTCGCGGCCAGCAGGTCGCGGGCCCGGGCGGCGGCTGCGGGGGCTTCCGCACGGCCCGGGCCGCGGCGCACGGCGTCCGCGCTGTGCCGGGCCAGCAGCCGTGCCACCACCAGGCGCAGGAACGTCTCGGCGGCGAGCGCGTCGTCCCGCTCGGCCGCTTCGTGGACCGCGGAGACCAGCCGCGCCGCGGCCGGGTCGGCTGCGACCGGGACGGTGAAGGAAGGAGTACCGCGCAGCCCGCGGGTCTCGGCGGCGACCGCCGACACGACGTCCGCCGACGGGTAGAGGACCCGGTAGCTCCAGCCGCCGGCGGCGCCCGCGTACGCGGTGTGCGGGACCTCCGGATTGACCAGGACGACGCCGCCGGCGCCGACCAGCTCGGCGCCGGCGGGCAGTCCGGTGCCCTGCACTCCCCCGGTGACCGCCGCGATCACGTAGCTGTCGTGGACGTGGCGGGAGAAGGTGTGCCGGACGTAGCGGGCCCGGAGCAGATCGACTCCGGGAAGATCGGGGTGCTCCCAGAATCGGGCCTGCTCACGCGCGGTCATGGGGACATTCTGGCGTGACCGCGCCAGGAGTTGTCCACAGCCGGACGAGCGGCCTTCGGCGCGGTGTCGGTCCCGCGAGGCAGGATGGGGTCATGTCCAGTCCGTCCGCTCCGTCCGGTCCTCCGTCCGATCCGTCCAGCAGCCTCGACTCCTTCTCCCCCGCGACGCGCGCGTGGTTCAGGGGAGCGTTTCGCGAGCCCACCGCGGCCCAGGCAGGCGCGTGGTCCGCCATCGCGGCGGACTCCGACGTCCTGGTCGTGGCGCCCACCGGCTCGGGCAAGACCCTGGCCGCGTTCCTGGCCGCGCTGGACCGGCTGGCCGCCACCCCGCCGCCGGCGGAGGCCCGCCGCCGCTGCCGGGTGCTGTACGTGTCGCCGATGAAGGCGCTCGCGGTGGACGTGGAGCGCAATCTGCGCAGCCCGCTGGCCGGCCTGAGGCAGGAGTCCGTGCGGCTCGGACTGCCCGAGCCGGAGGTGCGGGTCGGCATCCGCTCCGGTGACACGCCCGCGGCCGAGCGCCGTTCGCTGGCCACCCGCCCGCCGGACATCCTCATCACGACCCCCGAGTCGCTCTTCCTCATGCTTACCTCGGCCGCGCGGGAGGCCCTCAGCGGGGTCGAGACGGTGATCGTGGACGAGGTGCACGCGGTCGCGGGCACCAAGCGCGGCGCCCATCTGGCGCTCTCCCTGGAGCGGTTGGACCGGTTGCTGGACCGGCCGGCCCGCCGGATCGGGTTGTCCGCCACGGTCCGTCCGGTGGACGAGGTGGCCCGTTTCCTCTCCCCGCAGCGCCGGGTCGCGATCGTGCAGCCGCCGTCCCAGAAGCGGTTCGAGCTGTCGGTGGTGGTGCCGGTGGAGGACCTGGGCGAGCTGGGCGGTTCGCCGGTGATGGACGCCGCGGAGCACACCGGCCCGGCCGCGGGCGCCGCGCAGCGGCCGTCGATCTGGCCGCATGTCGAGGAGCGCATCGCCGACCTGGTGCAGGCGCACCGCTCCACGATCGTCTTCGCCAACTCCCGGCGCCTGGCCGAGCGGTTGTGCAACCGGCTCAACGAGATCGGCCAGGAGCGCGCCGAGGGCGGGCAACTGCCCGAGGCGCACTCCCCCGCGCAGGTCATGGCGCAGTCGGGTGCCGCCAAGGGCGCGCCCGCGGTGCTGGCCCGCGCACACCACGGCTCGGTGTCCAAGGAGCAGCGGGCGCAGGTGGAGGAGGATCTCAAAGCCGGGCGGCTGCCCGCCGTGGTCGCCACGTCGAGCCTGGAGCTGGGGATCGACATGGGCGCGGTCGACCTGGTGGTGCAGGTGGAGTCGCCGCCGTCGGTCGCGTCGGGGTTGCAGCGGGTGGGCCGGGCCGGCCACCAGGTGGGGGCGGTGTCCACCGGGGTGGTCTTCCCGAAGTACCGCGGCGACCTGGTGCAGTCCGCGGTGGTCACCGAGCGGATGCGGGAGGGGGCCATCGAGTCGCTGCGGGTCCCGTCCAATCCGCTGGATGTGCTGGCTCAGCAGATCGTGGCGATGACCGCCCTGGACACCTGGGACGTGGACGAGTTGCTCGCCCTGGTCCGGCGGGCGGCGCCGTTCGCGTCGCTGCCGCACTCCGCGTACACCGCGGTGCTGGACATGCTGGCGGGCCGCTATCCGTCGGACGCGTTCGCGGAGCTGCGTCCCCGTCTGGTGTGGGACCGGGTGGCCAACACCCTCACCGGCCGGCCGGGCGCCCAGCGGCTGGCGGTCACTTCCGGCGGGACCATCCCGGACCGCGGGCTGTTCGGGGTCTTCCTGGCGGGGGCGGACCCGAAGAAGGGCGGTGGCCGGGTCGGGGAGCTGGACGAGGAGATGGTGTACGAGTCCCGGGTGGGCGACGTGTTCACCCTGGGCACCACGTCGTGGCGGATCGAGGACATCACCCGCGACCGGGTCCTGGTCTCCCCCGCCCCCGGAGTGCCGGGGCGGCTGCCCTTCTGGAAGGGCGACCAGCTGGGGCGGCCGCTGGAACTGGGCCGGGCCCTGGGCCGGTGGCTGCGGGAGGTCGGCGCGCTGTCCGACGAGGCGGCCCGGCAGCGGTTGGGGGCGGCCGGACTGGACCCGTGGGCGATCGGCAACGTCCTGTCGTACCTCGCGGAGCAGCGGCAGGTGTGCGGTCATGTCCCGGACGACCGCACCATCGTCGTGGAGCGGTTCCGGGACGAGCTGGGCGACTGGCGGGTGATCATCCACTCCCCGTTCGGCGCCCAGGTGCACGCGCCGTGGGCGCTCGCGCTGGGCGCCCGGCTCCAGGAGCGCTACGGACTGGACGCGCAGGCCATGCACGCCGACGACGGGATCGTGCTGCGCCTGCCGGACGCCGACCTGATGGGCCTGGACCTGCTGGACACCGATCCGATGGCGGGGGGCGCGGAGTTCGATCCGGAGCAGTCGCCGGTGGGCGCGGGCGACGTGGCCTTCGACAAGGGCGAGGTCGAGCAGCTGGTGACGGACCAGGTGGGCGGGTCCGCGCTGTTCGCTTCGCGGTTCCGGGAGTGCGCGGCGCGGGCGCTGCTGCTGCCGCGCCGCAGCCCCGGCCGGCGGACACCGCTGTGGCAGCAGCGGCAGCGGGCGTCGCAACTGCTCCAGGTGGCGTCGGAGTTCGGGTCGTTCCCGATCGTGCTGGAGGCGATCCGCGAGTGCCTCCAGGACGTGTTCGACGTGCCGGGCCTGGTGGAGCTGATGGGCGACATCGAGGCGCGGCGGGTCCGGCTGGTGGAGGTGACCACGCAGGAACCGTCCCCGTTCGCCCGCTCGCTGCTGTTCGGCTATGTCGCGCAGTTCCTCTACGAGGGCGACTCACCGCTCGCCGAACGCCGGGCGGCCGCACTGTCGTTGGACTCGCGGTTGCTCGCGGAGCTGCTGGGGCAGGCGGAGCTGCGCGAGTTGCTCGACCCGGACGTGCTGGCCGATCTGGACAGCGAGTTGCAGTGGCTCACCGAGGACCGCCGGGTCAAGGACGCGGAGGGGGTCGCGGACCTGTTGCGGGTGCTCGGCCCGCTGACGGGCACCGAGTTGGCGGTGCGGGGGGCGGAGGAGCAGTGGGCGGCCGAACTGGAAGCGGCCAGGCGCGCGATCCGGGTGCGGATCGCCGGGGAGGAGCACTGGGCGGCGGTGGAGGACGCCGGGCGGCTGCGGGACGCGTTGGGCACCGCGCTGCCGGTGGGTGTGCCGGTGGCGTTCACCGAGCGGGTCAAGGACCCGCTGGGAGACCTACTGGCGCGGTACGCGCGCACGCACGGCCCGTTCACCAGTGGCGAGGCGGCGGCGCGGTTCGGGCTGGGCGGGGCCGTGGCGGACGGCACGCTGCACCGGCTGGCGGCGGCGGGGCGGCTGGCGCAGGGCGAGTTCCGTCCCGGCGGGGCCGGCCAGGAGTGGTGCGACGCGGGGGTGCTGCGCAGGCTCCGGCGCCGTTCGCTCGCCGCGCTGCGGCAGGAGTTGGAACCGGTGCCCCCGGCCACGCTCGGGGTGTTCCTGCCCCAGTGGCAGCATGTCGGCACCCATGGTCTGCGGGGCATGGACGGGCTCGCGCGGGCGGTGGAGCAGTTGCAGGGCGCGGCGGTGCCGGCGTCGGCACTGGAGAAGCTGGTGCTGCCGTCCCGGGTGGCGGGCTACACCCCGGCGATGCTGGACGAGTTGACGGCGTCCGGCGAGGTGCTGTGGGCCGGGGCGGGGCCGCTGCCCGGCAAGGACGGTTGGGTCTCGCTGTATTTGTCCGAAAGTGCGCCCTTGTTGCTGCCGCAGCCGCAGCCGTTGGAGCTGACGGAGCTGCACACGGCGGTCCTCGGCGCGCTGTCCGGCGGGTACGGCCTGTTCTTCCGGCAGATCGGGGAGCAGGTGCGGGCCGCCGGGCTGTCGGCGAGCGATCCGGAACTGGCCGACGCGGTATGGGACCTGGCCTGGTCGGGACGGCTGACGAATGACACGCTCGCCCCGCTGCGGGCTCTGCTCGGCTCGGGCCGCACTGCGGGGGCGACCGCGCACCGGGCACCGCGTTCGGTGCCGCGCGGCCGGTACAGCGCGCTCGCCTCGGCCCGCTCGCCGCGCGCCACCGCCTCCCGGTCCGGGCCGCCCACCACCGCGGGCCGCTGGTCCCTGGTTCCCACGCCCGAGGCCGATCCGACCCTGCGGGCGCACGCGCTGACCCACACCCTGCTGGACCGGCACGGCGTGATCACCCGGGGCGCGGTGGCGGCCGAGGGGGTGGCGGGCGGCTTCTCGGCGGCGTACCGGGTGCTGGCGGCGTTCGAGGAGACCGGGCAGGCCCGGCGGGGCTATGTGGTCGAGGGGTTGGGCGCGGCGCAGTTCGCGATGGACGGGGCGGTGGACCGGCTGCGCGCGCTGAACACCGCGCGGGAACGGCAGGAGGGACATCCCGACCAGTCCCGCACCGTGGTTTTGGCCGCCGCGGACCCCGCCAATCCGTACGGCGCCGCGCTGCCGTGGCCGGAGCAGCCGGCGGGCGTCTCCCACAAACCCGGGCGCAAGGCGGGCGCCCTGGTGGTGCTCACCGACGGCGAGCTGACCCTCTATGTGGAGCGCGGCGGCAAGACCCTGCTGGCCTGGCCGCTGGACGAGATACGGGTCGCGGCCGCGGCGGACGCCCTCGCGCTCGCGGTCCGGGAAGGTGCGCTGGGCCGGGTGACGGTGGAGCGGGCCAACGGCGAGTCGGCGCTGACCTCGCCGTTGGGCCGGGCCCTGGAAGCGGCGGGCTTCCACGCCACCCCCCGCGGGCTGCGGCTGCGGGAGAGTCGCTAGCGGGGCCCACCGCGGCCCGGGCGCGCCCAGCTCGGCTCGGCTCCCCTCGGCTCGGCTCCCCTGCACTCCGCTCGGAACACGGGTTCCCGCGTCCCAGGCATCATGGAGGGGTGCCCGAAGGAGACACGGTCTGGCTGACCGCCCACCGGCTGCACGCGGCGCTGGCCGGGCAGCCGCTCGTGCGGGCGGACCTGCGCGTGCCGAAGCTGGCGACCGTGGACCTGGTCGGACGGCAGGTACTGGAGGTGGTGGCGCGCGGCAAGCACCTGATGGCGCGGCTCGAGGGCGGCTTGACGCTGCACAGCCATCTGCGGATGGAGGGGGCGTGGCATGTGTACGGGGCCGGGGAGCGCTGGCGGGGCGGCCCGGTGCACCAGGTGCGGGCGGTGCTCGGGACGGCCGGGCGGGTCGCGGTGGGTTACCGGCTGCCGGTGCTGGAGCTGCTGCGTACCGAGGAGGAGGGCGAGGCGGTCGGCCACCTCGGGCCGGACCTGCTCGGGCCGGACTGGGACGCGGCCGAGGCGGCCGCCCGGCTGGTGGCGGACCCGGACCGCCCGCTCGGGGAGGCGCTGCTGGACCAGCGGAATCTCGCCGGGGTCGGCAATGTCTACGTCGCCGAGCTGTGCTTCCTACGCGGGGTGACACCCTGGACACCGGTCCGGGACGTGCCGGCGCCGGAGCGGCTGGTGGCGCTGGCCCGAAGGCTGCTGGTGGCGAACAGGGCACGCCCCGGCCATGTCACGACCGGGGACACCCGGCGCGGGCGCACCCACTGGGTCTACGGGCGGGAGCACCAGCCGTGCCTGCGGTGCGGCACCGCGATCAGGTCGGCCCGGCACGGGTCGCAGGCGAAGTCGCAGGATCGGGTCGCCTACTGGTGCCCGCGCTGCCAGCGCGGCCCCGCACCAGGTCAGAGCCCTGGTACGGGGTCCGTACCGCCCGGAGGCTGACCGCCGGGCGGACCGTGGCCCGCCGCCGCGGGGGCGGTGGGCGGCTTGGCGCGACGCCGTACGGGCACCGCGTGCATTGGGATGAGCCCGAGGCTCCAGCCGCCGGCGACGATCGCGGCGTGCAGACCGCCGACCGGGCCGCCGGAGGCGCCGGGACGCGGCAGCCCGAACCGCAGGACCGCCAGCCACCACAGAGCCCCGCACGTGACGGCGAGCGCGGTGCGGACGCCCTTCCCGCGCCGGGCCCTGCCCACGCCCTCGGACCCGGCCCCGACCCCGGCTCCGCCCCTGGCCCCGGCCGCCACGGTCGCAGGCGCCATGTCCGGAGGCGGCGCGGCTATCGGCCCCGGGCCGGGCCGCCGTCCCGCCCGCGCCCTCGCCCGCCGCGTGCGGGTCTTCCGAGTGCCGTGCACGGCGCCTCAGACGTTCTCCGCCTGGAACATCCAGTGGAACTTCTCCAGGTCGGCGGTGATGCCGATGAGGATGTCCTGGGTGACCGGGTCCGGCTTGTCCGTGCTCTCGATGCGTTCACGCATCCGGGTGATGCAGGCGTCGAGGGCGGCGACCATGATCTCGACGACCTCGCTGTCCTTGACCCACCCGTCGGTGACCGTGTCGATGCCACTGGTCTTGGCGACGCTGCCGGCACGGCCGTCGGGGCTCACGCCGATCGCCGAGGCGCGCTCGGCGACGGTGTCGGAGGCGGTGCGGGCGGCATCCACCACGTCGTCGAGCTGGAGGTGGATGGAGCGGAAGCGGGGACCGATGACGTTCCAGTGCACCTGCTTCGCCAGGAGCGACAGGTCGATCAGGTCCACCAGGGCACCCTGGAGGGCGTCACCGACGGTCTTGCGGTCCTGCTCGGCCAGCGGGCTCTTCACGACAGTCATGCGCTTGTCTCCTCGCGGATCGACGCGTTGGGGTCTGGCTGATCCCGTTCCGACCCTCTTCGCCTACCCTGCATCCGCGCACCACACATGGCAAAAGACAGCGCCCCGGCCGGCCCCCGCCCGCAAGCACCTGCAAGCACCCGCAAGCACGCGTACGCACGCACCCCGAAACGCGCGAAGCCCCGCCCCGGGACACTGACGTCCCGGGGCGGGGCCCACGCGAAGAGCTCGAAGAGCTTCTAGGCGGCGACGACGTCCACGGCTTCCGCGGACTTCTTCGGCGCCTTGATGGTGATCCGTTCGTCCGGCGCGGACGGCACGGCCGTGACGGAGGTGACGGACGTGACCGCACCCAGCAGCGGCCGCATCGGCGCGGCCGGGGTCTCGGCGGCCGCGGACTGTGCCAGCTCCGCGAGCGACAGGTCGTCGCTGACCTCGCGCATCACCTCGGACATCGGCACGTCCAAGGCGTCGCAGATCGCCGAGAGCAGTTCGGAGGACGCTTCCTTCTGCCCCCGCTCGACCTCGGAGAGATAGCCCAGGGACACCCGGGCCGACGACGAGACCTCACGCAGAGTGCGGCCCTGGCGCTGGCGCTGCCGACGCAGCACGTCACCCAACAGGCGACGGAGCAGGATCATCGGTGGCTCCCTCCTCGGACCGCGGATCCGCAACCTTCTCGCCCCACCGTACCGCCTCGGGCACCGCCCGTGCGGGGAGCGAAGACGTGTTCACTCAGGGCTGCAAACATCACTTCCCCCCGTCTTCTTCCCTATCCTTGGCCGCCGATACTCGTACCGGGACCGTTACGTGTGCCCGTTGGGCCCTTGCCGTCCTGCTGTCCTTCGGCCGGGGCCGCGGTGGACTCCGGACCCGCAACCGTACTCCTCCGGAGTTCTCCGGTGAGCAGTTCCAGGACAGCCGCCACCGACGCCTGCCGGATCGCGCCGCGGTCGCCGTCGAGCAGGAGCGGCGCGACGACGGTGCCGTGCGGCCCCGCGGCGGCGACGAAGACGGTGCCGACCGGCTGCCCGTCCTGCGGGGTCGGGCCCGCGACGCCGGTGGTCGACACACCCCAGTCGGCGCCGAGCCGGTCGCGTACGCCCTCGGCCATCGCGCGCGCCACGCCGGCGTCCACCGCGCCCCGTTCGGCGAGCAGGCCGGCGTCGACGCCGAGGAGTTCGTGCTTCAGTTCGGTCGCGTACGCCGTGACGGAGCCGCGGAACGCCTGCGAGGCCCCCGGCACCGCGGCCAGCTCGGCGGCCACCAGACCGCCGGTGAGCGACTCCGCGACCGCGAGCGTCGCCGAGCGGCCCACGAGCAGCCGCAGCGCCTCTCGCGCCGCCTCAGCGGCTTTCCCGGCCCCGCCGGGCGGCCCGCCCGGGTGCCCGGCGCTCACACGCCCTGCCGGCGCTCGCGTTCGGCCCCGGACTCCGCGGCCCCACCGGCTGCTGCCTCCGCCGAACCCTCCGCCGAACCGCCGGCCGATCCCCCGGCCGATCCTTGCGCGTTTGCCCGCGCCGCCAGCCCGGCCCGCCGCAGCACCACCGCCTGCCGGACGTAGTCCGCGCCGGTCGCCACCGTCAGCACCACCGCGACCGCCATGATCCAGGCCCGGATGCTGGCCAGCGGACCGGTGAGCACCAGGACGTACATGCCGACGGCGACGCCCTGCGTGAGCGTCTTGAGCTTGCCGCCGCGGCTGGCCGGGATGACGCCGTGCCGGATCACCCAGAAACGCATGAGGGTGATGCCGAGTTCACGGAAAAGGATGACCCCGGTGACCCACCACGGCAGGTCGCCGAGCGCGGACAGCCCGACCAGCGCCGCACCCATGATCGCCTTGTCCGCGATCGGGTCGGCGATCTTGCCGAAGTCGGTGACCAGGCCGTAGCGCCGGGCCAGTTCGCCGTCGAAGAGGTCGGTGATCATGGCGATGGCGAAGGCGGCCCAGGCGAAGGAGCGCCAGGCGGGGTCGTGCCCGTCGTCGTGCACCAGCAGCAGGACGAACCCGGGGACCAGCACGAGCCGGGACATCGTCAGCAGGTTCGCGACGTTCCACAGCCCGGCCTGCCCGGCGGTCCGCCGCGCTGCCCCGGTCCGCCCGGCGCCGTCGGCCACGGTCGCCCCGGCCGCTCCGCCGGCGCTCCCGCCGGCGATCCGCGCCCCGGTGGAGGCCCCGCTCCGCCCACTGCCGCCGCCGGCACCCGCCGCGGCCGGTTGCGCCGCGGCAGCCGCCCGAAGTCGCGGCGGCGTGGGCTCGGCGCCTCCGCTCATCTGCGCACTCCCTCGGAACACTCCGTGCCCTGCGCACCGGACGCACCGGCCAGTTCGGGCAGCACTTCGGCGATCAGGTCCACGCCCTCGGTGCCCGTCACCTTCGCGGTCACGAACGTCCCGGGCGCCGGCCGCCACACCCCGCCGGAAGCCCCAACGCCCGCCGCACCGGCGGCGTTCCCGGCGGGCGGCAGCAGGATCACCTGGCCGTCGGTCTCCGGGGCCTGGTGGTCGGCGCGTCCGGTGGTCTCGCCGGTCTCCTCGTCGTAGGACTCGACGAGGACCCGGACGGTGGAGCCGAGCCGCTCCTCGGCGCGCTGCGCGGTGAGTTCCTCCGCCAGCCGGGAGACCCGCGCGAGCCGGGCGGCGACCACGTCCTCGTCGAGCTTGTGCGCGAAGCCGGCGGCCTCGGTGCCCTCCTCGTCGGAGTAGCCGAACACGCCGATGGCGTCGAGCCGCGCCTCGCTGAGGAAACGCTCCAGCTCGGCGAGGTCCTCCTCGCTCTCGCCGGGGAAGCCGACGATGAAGTTGGAGCGGACCCCGGCCTCGGGCGCCTTCGACCGGATCGTGTGCAGCAGTTCGAGGAAGCGTTCGGTGTCGCCGAAGCGGCGCATGGCGCGCAGCACGCCCGGCGCGGAGTGCTGGAACGACAGGTCGAAGTACGGCACCACACCCGGGGTGCCGGTCATCACGTCGATGAGCCCGGGCCGCATCTCGGCGGGCTGGAGGTAGCTGATCCGCACCCGCTCCACGCCCTCGACGGCGGCCAGTTCCGGCAGCAGCGACTCCAGCAGGCGGATGTCGCCGAGGTCCTTGCCGTAGGAGGTGTTGTTCTCGCTGACGAGCATGACCTCCTTCACGCCCTGCCCGGCCAGCCAGCGGGTCTCGCCGAGCACGTCGGAGGGGCGCCGGGAGATGAACGAGCCGCGGAAGGACGGGATCGCGCAGAACGTGCAGCGGCGGTCGCAGCCGGAGGCGAGCTTCACGGACGCGACCGGTCCCGAGTCGAGCCGCCGGCGCAGCGGGGCGCGCGGTCCCGACGCGGGCGCGACGCCCTCGGGCAGGTCCGGCACGTCCCGGACGCCGCCTTGTTCGGCAAGCGCGCCGCCTCTGCTCCCGCCGGCCCCGTCGCTCCCGCCGGCCGCGTGGCCCCCGTCCGCCCCAGCCGCGCCCTGGCCGTGTCCGGGCAGCGCCACCGCGCCGCGCGCGCCCTCGCCGCCGGCACCGGAGACCGCGCGCTGCCGCTCCGCGGGGCTGACCGGCAGCAGCTTGCGCCGGTCGCGCGGGGTGTGGGGGGCGTGGATGCCGCCGCCGAGGATGGTGCGCAGCCGGTCGGAGATGTCGGCGTAGTCGTCGAAGCCGAGGACGCCGTCGGCCTCCGGCAGCGCCTCGGCGAGGTCCTTGCCGTACCGCTCGGCCATGCAGCCCACCGCGACGACCGCCTGGGTACGGCCCTGCGCCTTGAGGTCGTTGGCCTCCAGCAGGGCGTCGACCGAGTCCTTCTTGGCGGCGTCGACGAAGCCGCAGGTGTTCACCACGGCCACGTCGGCGTCGGCGGCGTCCTCGACGAGCCGCCAGCCGTCCGCCGCCAGCCGTCCGGCGAGCTCCTCCGAGTCCACCTCATTGCGGGCGCAGCCGAGCGTGACAAGGGCGACGGTACGGGGTTCGGGCATAGGGACCAGACTACCCGGTGGCCTGTCAGGGGCTTCGCCGCGCGGTCGGCCGAACGCAGGTCCGCCTGCTGCCCGCGCGCGTGCGGCGCCCCAGGTGGGGCCGCCCGCGGGCCCCGGGGACCCGGCCGGTCTCAGCCCTGCGTCGGGTCGCCCGGCGTGTACGTCAGCCGTACGACCTGTCCCTTGTCGCCGGCAGGGCCCAGGTCCTTGCCGTTGACGAAGAGCTGGACCGCGCCCGCGTTGCCGACGATCAGCTTGATCTTCTTGTCGTCGGTCCAGGTCTTGGACTCGCCCTCCTTGAGGGACGCCTGGAAGAGCTGCTTGCCGGTGCCGTCGGTGGCCTGGATCCAGCTCGCGCCGCCCTGCGCGGTCACCTTGACCGTGACCTTCCCGGGCGGTGCCTCGGCGATGGCGCTGCCGGTGTCGGTCGGCTGCGGGTTGGTGGGCGCGCCGTTGCCCTGGGGCGCGGATGTCGTCGTCGCGGGGGCGGTGGGCGAGGCGGTGGCGCTCGTGGTGGACTCGGCGGTGGACTTCCCGCTGCCGCCGCTGCCGCTGACCGCGGTGTACCCGACGAAGCCGATGACGGCCACGATCGCGGCGACCATGGCGGCGGTCCAGTTCGGGCGGCGCGGCTCGGACTTGATGCGCTCCGCCTCGTACAGCGGTGCGACCGGGGGCGGCGCGGAGTCGGTGTCGTGGTCGGCGGCGTACTGGGCGACCAGCGGGTCGGGGTCGAGTCCCACCGCGCGGGCGACGGCGCGGATGTGGCCGCGGGCGTAGACGTCGCCGCCGCAGCGGGAGAAGTCGTCCTGCTCGATCGCCTGGAGGATCGGCACCCGCACCCGGGTGGCGGTACTGACCTCGTCAACGGTCAGTCCCGCCTCGGTACGGGCCTGGGCGAGGGCGCGGCCGACCGAAGGACGGTCGGCGGGGGGCGAGTTGCCGATGGACACGAGGGCGCCTTTCGAGCGTGCAGCCGCCTGCTGGAAGGTCAGTCTAGGGGCGGTACGAATCACCGGGGCAGGTGGTCTGGGGGTTGGGGCCGCGCCCGCGGGCAGGTGGGGTGTCCGCGGGACGACGGTCGTCCGGCCTGTACAGCTTGACGCGTGGACCGGAGAAACGGTTGCCCTTGAACGTGCCCCGACTCGGCCGGGATCACACGTGCCACGACTCCACTTGTGTGACGAATGGTACGCACGTCCGGGTGCGTCCGCGGGTAGCTCCGCCCGGCGGCCCGCGCCGCCCGCGGCGGGGTGCCGCCGGGGCGTCTCAGGCCGGTGCGTCGCCGCCGCGGATGACCGCCAGCACCCCGTCCAGCTCGTCGCCCTTGACCAGCACGTCGCGTGCCTTGGAGCCCTCGCTCGGGCCGACGATGCCGCGCGACTCCATCAGGTCCATCAGCCGCCCTGCCTTGGCGAAGCCCACCCGCAGCTTGCGCTGGAGCATCGAGGTGGAGCCGAACTGCGTGGAGACCACCAGTTCGGCCGCCTGGCACAGCAGGTCCAGGTCGTCGCCGATGTCCTCGTCGATCTCCTTCTTGGGGCCGCTGCCGACGGTGACGTCGCTGCGGTAGGTCGGGGTGAGCTGCGCCTTGCAGTGCTCGACCACCTTGGCGATCTCGTCCTCGGTGACGAACGCGCCCTGCATCCGGATCGGCTTGTTCGCGCCCATCGGCAGGAACAGCCCGTCACCCTTGCCGATGAGCTTCTCCGCGCCGGGCTGGTCGAGGATGACCCGGCTGTCGGCGAGGGAGGAGGTGGCGAAGGCGAGCCGGGAGGGCACGTTGGCCTTGATCAGGCCGGTGACGACGTCGACGCTCGGCCGCTGGGTGGCCAGCACCAGGTGGATGCCGGCGGCGCGGGCGAGCTGGGTGATGCGGACGATGGAGTCCTCCACGTCGCGCGGCGCGACCATCATCAGGTCGGCCAGCTCGTCCACGATCACCAGCAGGTAGGGGTACGGGGTCAGTTCCCGTTCGCTGCCCTCGGGGGTCTTGGCCTTGCCCGAGCGCACCGCCGCGTTGAAGTCGTCGATGTGCCGGAAGCCGTACGCGGCGAGGTCGTCGTAGCGCAGGTCCATCTCGCGCACCACCCACTGGAGGGCCTCGGCGGCGCGCTTGGGGTTGGTGATGATCGGCGTGATCAGGTGCGGGATGCCCTCGTAGGCGGTCAGCTCCACCCGCTTGGGGTCGACCAGCACCATCCGCACCTCGTCCGGGGTGGCCCGGCACATCACGGAGGTGATCAGGCAGTTGATGCAGGAGGACTTGCCGGAGCCGGTGGCGCCGGCGACCAGGACGTGCGGCATCTTCGTGAGGTTGGCGACGACGTAGCCGCCTTCGACGTCCTTGCCGAGCGCGACGGTCATCGGGTGGTCCTCGCCGGCGGCGTCGGCCGAGCGCAGCAGGTCGCCGACGTTGACCATCTCGCGGTCGCTGTTGGGGATCTCGATGCCGACCGCGGACTTGCCGGGGATCGGGCTGATGATCCGCACATCGGGGCTGGCCACGGAGTACGCGATGTTCTTGGCGAGCGCGGTGATCCGCTCCACCTTCACCGCGGCGCCCAGCTCGACCTCGTACCGGGTGACCGTCGGGCCGCGGGTGAAGCCGGTGACGACCGCGTCGACCTTGAACTCCTTGAACACCTGGGTCAGCGAGGCGACGACCGCGTCATTGGCCGCGCTCCTGGTGCGGCCGGGGCCGCCGCGCTCCAGCAGGTCCAGGGAGGGCAGCGCGTAGGTGATGTCGCCGGACAGCTGGAGCTGCTCGGCACGCGGCGGCAGCGGAGGCTCGCCGTCGGTGCGGTCCGGCGCCTTGGTCAGGTCGGGGACGGAGCCGGCGGTGTCCTGGCCGCCGGTGTCATCGGCGCGGGCGGCGGGCACCGGCTTCGTGAGCCGGCTGGTGAGGTCGGCGACGAGCGGGGAGGGCTGCACGCCGTGCAGCACCGCGCCGTCCAGGGCCGCGGCCGCCGCGGCGGCGACGTCCACCGGGTCGAGGTCGAGGTCCTCGCCCTTGGCCGCGGGCGCCGGCTCGGCACGCTTGCGGGACCTACGGCGCGGCTTGTCCTGCTCCTGCGGGCCGGGCCCGCCCATGCCCGAGCCGGCCTCGTCGCCGTCACGCTCTATGTCGTACGGGTCGGCGTCGGCGCCCTGGCCGGCGCGGGACTTCGTCAGGCGGGCGGGCACCCGGCGCACCGGCGAGTCGTCCTCGTCCGCGCCGGCGGAGAACCCGGAGGCGGCGTCCGCGCCGTCGTCGAAGAAGTCCTCCAGCGGAATCGCGTCGGGGTCCGGCGGCGGCGCGTACAGGCCCACCCGGACACCGGCGGCCCGCAGCCGCTGCGGGATGGCGTTGACCGGGGTGGCGGTGACCACCAGCAGCCCGAAGACGGTGATCAGCACGAGCAGCGCCGCGGCGAGCGCGGAGCCGACCGTGTAGTGCAGGGGCGCGGCCGCGGCCCAGCCGATCAGGCCGCCTGCGTCGCGCAGCGCCTGGGCGCCGTCGGCGCGGGACGGCGCGCCGCAGCCGATGTCGATCAGGCCCAGCACGCCGAGCACCAGCGCGGACAGGCCGATCACGATCCGGCCGTTGGCCTCGGGCTGCTCGGGGTGGCGCATCAGCCGGACGGCGACCGCGCCGACCAGGAACGGCACCAGCAGGTCCAGCCGCCCGAAGGAGCCGGTGACCAGCAGCGCGACCAGGTCGCCGACCGGGCCGTCGAGGTTGGACCAGGTGCCGGCGGCGACCACCAGGGTCACGCCGAGCAGCAGCAGCGCCACGCCGTCCTTGCGGTGGGCCGGGTCGAGGCCGCGCGCACCGCGCCCTATGCCGCGGAAGATCGCGCCGACGCCGTGGGCGATGCCCAGCCACACCGCGCGCACCAGCCGGTACAGGCCGCCGGTGGGTGAGGGCGCGGCCGCGGGCGCGGGTCTGGCCGCCGCGGCCTTCTTGGCGGGCGGTCGGGCGGCAGCGCTCTTGGCCGCGGTCTTGGCCGCGGGCTTCTTCGCCGCTGCCTTCTTGGCCGGAGGCCGCGCCGCGGCTTTCTTGGCGGTGCCGGACGTACGGGGGGCCATGGGCCGAGGTTACCGCCCTTGTGATCGAGTGACACGCCTGCACGGGGATACGCCCGTTCGTGTCGGAACGCGCCGGGCGCCGGGTTGACGCCGTGTCACGTGCCGGGCGCGTCCGGCGTTGCGGGCGGCCGGTGCGCGGGCGGTGCGCGGGCGGCGGGCCGGGGCGTCCTGGCCCGCGGCCGCCCGCGCCGCCGCCTCAGCCGCTGTGCTGCCGGCCCAACTCGCCGCCGCCGCCCGGGCCGCTGGGGTCCAGCGCGTCCAACGCCCGGCGCAGCCCGGTGAGTTTGCGCTCCAGGTGGGCGGCCGTGGCGACCGCCGCGGCGTCCGCGCTGCCGTCGAGCTGCTTGCCGAGCGCCTCGGCCTGCTCCTCCACGGCGGCCAGCCGCGCGGACAGCTCCGCGAGCAGGCCGACGGACTCCTTCGCGCCGGCGGCACCGGCCGCCTCGACCGCGGCGCCGGACGGCGCGCCCTGCTCCAACTGCAGCCGCAGCAGCGCCGCCTGCTCGCGCAGCTGGCAGTTCTTCATGTACAGGTCCACGAACACCGAGACCTTGGCGCGCAGCACCCACGGGTCGAACGGCTTGGAGATGTAGTCCACCGCGCCCGCCGCGTAGCCGCGGAAGGTGTGGTGCGGGCCGTGGTTGATCGCGGTGAGGAAGATGATCGGGATGTCCCGGGTGCGCTCCCGCCGCTTGATGTGTGCCGCGGTCTCGAACCCGTCCATGCCCGGCATCTGGACATCGAGCAGGATCACCGCGAAGTCGTCGGTCAGCAGCGCCTTGAGCGCTTCCTCCCCTGACGATGCACGGACCAGGGTCTGGTCCAGCGCCGAGAGGATCGCCTCCAGCGCCAGCAGATTCTCCGGCCGGTCATCGACCAGGAGGATCTTGGCCTTTTGCACCACGCCATGCCCTCCTCGCCCCGGCTTGGGGCCTCCCCGACTCGCAACGCCGACGGAAGCGCCGATCGCCGCCCCCGGGGGCAGCAATGTCCCGCCGCCCGTCCTTGTGCCGGTCATGGTAGTCGCACCCTGCCGGTCGCCACACCCTGTCACCGCCACGTCACTGAGCACATAACGGAAACGCAAGCGGAGACCGTAAGGTTCCCAGATCCCGGGCGACTCACACCTCACTTGAGTGCTCAAGTCGGCAAAATATTCAGCCATCTTCGCGCAAAGTCGATCATCGGACCGCGCCCGGCCGCCCGCCGGCGGCTCACCGGGCGTGCATCCAGTCCGCCATGAGCGCCAGCAGGTGGTCGGTGTCCACCGGCTTGGTCACGTAGTCCGACGCGCCCGACTCGATCGCCTTCTCCCGGTCGCCCTTCATCGCCTTCGCGGTGAGGGCGATGATCGGCAGCCCCGCGAACTGCGGCATCTTGCGGATCGCCGCGGTCGTCGCGTACCCGTCCATCTCCGGCATCATGATGTCCATCAGCACCACGGCGATGTCGTCGTACTGCTCCAGGACGTCGATGCCCTCGCGGCCGTTCTCCGCGTACAGCACCGTCAGCCCGTACTGCTCCAGCACGCTGGTGAGCGCGAAGACGTTGCGGATGTCGTCGTCGACGATGAGGACCTTCTCGCCGCTGAAACCGCCGCTGAAGGCCGGGTACGGGCCCCCGTGCGCCGTCTCGCGCGCCGCGGTGTCCGCGTCGCCCTCAGCGCCTCCCGGAGCGCCCGCCCGGCCGTTCGCAGCGGCACCCGAGCCGCCCGTCGCGCCCGACCCGTTCGCCGCGCCGGACCCGCCGGACCCGCCGTACCCGGACCGCCCGGCCCCGCCGTCGCCGCTGCCCGCGCCGTTCCCGCCCTGCTCCGGCCGGGTCGGGCCGGGCGCGGGCTGCGCGGAGCGGCGGCGCAGCCGGGCCAGGCTGCTGCCGGGGCTGCGGGTACGGCCCTGCGCCCGCTGCTCGCCCTCCAAGTCCTCACCGTCGCCGATCGACGGCTGCGGCTGCACCGGCAGCGTGTCGCCGAGGCTCAGCGGCAGGTACAGCGTGAACGTCGAGCCGCGGCCGGGCTGGCTGTCGGCGTGGATCTCACCGCCCAGCAGGCGCGCGATCTCCCGGCTGATCGACAGCCCCAGACCGGTGCCGCCGTACTTGCGGCTGGTGGTGCCGTCGGCCTGCTTGAACGCCTCGAAGATCACCAGCATCTTGCTCGCCGCGATACCGATGCCCGTGTCGGACACCGAGAACGCGATCAGCGGCTGGTCGGGGTCGCGCAGCGTGCCCGCCTCCAGCAGCTGCTCCCGGATCGACTGCGGCGCCTCCGGCCCGGCCGGCCGGATCATCAGCTCCACCGACCCGGAGTCGGTGAACTTCACCGCGTTCGACAGCAGGTTGCGCAGCACCTGGAGCAGCCGCTGCTCGTCGGTGTGCAAGGTGGCCGGCAGCTCCGGCGAGACCCGCACCGAGAAGTCCAGGCCCTTCTCCGCCGTCAGCGGCCGGAACGTCGCCTCCACGTAGTCCACCAGCTGCACCAGGGCGATCCGGGTCGGCGAGACGTCCATCTTGCCCGCCTCGACCTTCGTCAGGTCCAGGATGTCGTTGATCAGCTCCAGCAGGTCGGAGCCGGCGCCGTGGATGGTCTCGGCGAACTCCACCTGCTTCGGCGAGAGGTTGGCGTCCGCGTTGTCCGCCAGCAGCTTGGCGAGGATCAGCAGCGAGTTCAGCGGCGTCCGCAGCTCGTGCGACATGTTCGCCAGGAACTCCGACTTGTAGCGCATCGACACCGCGAGCTGCTCGGCGCGCTCCTCCAAGACCTGCCGGGCCTCCTCGATCTCGGTGTTCTTCACCTCGATCGCGCTGTTCTGCTCCGCCAGCAGCTCGGCCTTCTCCTCCAGCTCCTCGTTGGACCGCTGCAACGCACGCTGCCGGTTCTCCAACTCGTCCGAACGCTCCTGGAGTTGCTCGGTCAGCTCCTGCGACTGCTTGAGCAGCCCCTCGGTCTTGGTGTTCACCGAGATCGTGTTGACGCTGATCGCGATGATGTCGGTGATCTGGTCGAGGAAGTCCTTCTGGATCTGCGTGAACGGCTGGAACGCGGCCAGCTCGATCACCCCCAGCACCCGCCCCTCGAAGAGCACCGGCAGCACGATCACATGGGCCGGCGGCGCCTCGCCCAGCCCCGAGACGATCTTCAGGTATCCCGGCGGCGCCTGCTCGATCAGGATCGAGCGCTTCTCCACCGCCGCCTGCCCGATCAGCCCCTCGCCCGGCAGGAACACCGACGACATCGTGCGCCGCGAGAAGCCGTAACTGCCGATCAGCGCGAGCTCGTACTCCTCACCGGACTCCGCGGTGTCCCGCGCGAGGAAGAACGCGCCGTGCTGCGCCGACACCACCGGCGTCAGCTCGCTCATGATCAGCGCCGCCACGTCGCGCAGGTCGCGCCGCCCCTGCATCAGACCGGAGATCCGGGCCAGGTTGCCCTTGAGCCAGTCCTGCTCCTTGTTGGCGAGCGTCGTCTCGCGCAGGCGCACGATCATCGTGTTGATGTAGTCCTGGAGCTCCAGGATCTCCCCGGCCGCGTCCACGTCGATCCGCAGGTTCAGATCGCCGCGGGTCACCGCCGTGGCCACCTGCGCGATGTTGCGCACCTGCGAGGTCAGGTTGTTGGCCATCAGGTTCACCGACTCGGTGAGGTCCTTCCAGATCCCCGACACGCCCGGCACCCGCGCCTGCCCGCCCAGCCGCCCCTCGGTACCCACCTCGCGGGCGACCCGCGTCACCTCGTCACCGAACGCCGACAGCTGCCCGACCATGGTGTTGATCGTGGTCTTCAGCTCCAGGATCTCGCCGCGCGCGTCCACGTCGATCTTCTTCGACAGGTCACCGCGCGCCACCGCCGTCGTCACCTGCGCGATCTGCCGCACCTGACCGGTCAGGTTGGACGCCATCCCGTTGACGGACTCCGTCAGGTCCTTCCAGGTGCCCGCCACCCCCGGCACCCGCGCCTGGCCGCCGAGGATGCCCTCGGTACCCACCTCGCGCGCCACCCGGGTGACCTCGTCACCGAACGCCGACAGCGTGTCCACCATCGTGTTGATGGTGTTCTTCAGCTCCAGGATCTCGCCCCGGGCGTCCACGTCGATCTTCTTCGTCAGGTCGCCGTTGGCGACCGCCGTCGCCACCGAGGAGATCGACCGCACCTGCGACGTCAGGTTCGACGCCATGCCGTTCACCGAGTCGGTCAGGTCCTTCCAGATGCCCGACGCGTCACGCACCCGCGCCTGACCGCCCAACTGGCCCTCGGTACCCACCTCGCGCGCCACCCGGGTGACCTCGTCACCGAACGCCGACAGCGTGTCCACCATCGTGTTCACCGTCGTCACCAGCGCGAGGATCTCGCCCTTCGCGTCGACCGTGATCTTCCGCGACAGGTCCCCCGCCGCCACCGCCGACGTCACATCGGCGATGTTGCGCACCTGGGAGGTCAGGTTGTTCGCCATGAAGTTGACCGACTGCGTCAGGTCCTTCCACGTACCGCTGACGCCCTTGACCTCCGCCTGGCCGCCCAGGATGCCCTCGGTACCCACCTCACGGGCCACCCTGGTCACCTGCTCCGCGAACGACGACAGCTGGTCCACCATCGTGTTCAGGGTGTTCTTCAGCTCCAGGATCTCGCCCTTGGCGTCCACGTCGATCTTCTGCGACAGATCACCGCGCGCCACCGCCGTCGCGACCTGGGCGATGTTGCGCACCTGGCCGGTCAGGTTGCCGGCCATGAAGTTCACCGAGTCCGTCAGGTCCCGCCACACACCGGCCACACCCGGCACCTGCGCCTGACCGCCCAGCCGCCCGTCCGTACCCACCTCACGGGCCACCCTGGTGACCTGCTCCGCGAACGACGACAGCTGGTCCACCATCGTGTTGATGGTGTTCTTCAGCTCCAGGATCTCGCCCCGCGCGTCCACGTCGATCTTCTGCGACAGGTCACCGCGCGCCACCGCCGTCGTCACCTGCGCGATCTGCCGCACCTGCGACGTCAGGTTGCCCGCCATGAAGTTGACGGAGTCCGTCAGGTCCTTCCAGGTACCCGACACCCCGTCCACCCGGGCCTGACCGCCCAGCCGCCCCTCGGTCCCCACGTCCCGCGCCATCCGCGTGACCTGCTGCGAGAACGAACTCAGCTGGTCCACCATGGTGTTCACGGTGTTCTTCAACTCCAGCATCTCGCCGGAGACGTCCACCGTCACCTTCTGCGACAGATCGCCGTTGGCGACCGCCGTCGTCACCTGCGCGATGTTCCGCACCTGGGCCGTCAGGTTCCGGAATGCGTTGTTGACGGAGTCCGTCAGGTCCTTCCACGTCCCCGCCGCACCCGACACCTGCGCCTGGCCGCCCAACTGGCCCTCGACACCCACCTCGCGCGCGACCCGCGTCACCTCGTCACCGAACGCCGACAGCTGGTCCACCATCGTGTTCACGGTGTTCTTCAACTCCAGCATCTCGCCGGAGACGTCCACCGTCACCTTCTGCGACAGATCACCACCGGCCACCGCCGTCGTCACCTGCGCGATGTCCCGCACCTGCGCCGTCAGGTTCCGGAACGCGGTGTTCACCGAGTCCGTCAGGTCCTTCCAGGTGCCCGCCACCCCCGGCACCTGCGCCTGACCGCCGAGCTGTCCCTCCGCGCCGATCTCCCCCGCGACCCGCGTCACCTCGTCGGCGAACGTCCGCAGCGTCTCCGTCATCGCGTTGATCGTCTCGGCCAGCTGCGCGACCTCGCCCCGCGCCCCGATGGTGATCTTCTGCGTCAGATCGCCGTTGGCGACCGCCGTCGTCACCTGCGCGATGTCCCGCACCTGAGCGGTCAGATTGCCCGCCATCAGGTTCACCGAGTCCGTCAGGTCCTTCCAGACCCCGGCCACCCCCGGCACCTGCGCCTGGCCGCCCAGCTCACCCTCGGTGCCCACCTCACGCGCCACCCGCGTCACCTCGGACGAGAACGACGAGAGCTGGTCCACCATCGTGTTGACGGTGTTCTTCAGCTCCAGCATCTCGCCCGCGACATGCACCGTCACCTTGCGCGACAGGTCACCCTTCGCGACCGCCGTCGTCACCAGCGCGATGTCCCGCACCTGCGCCGTCAACCGGTACGCCATCGTGTTGACCGAGTCCGTCAGGTCCTTCCAGGACCCGGACACGCCACGCACCCGCGCCTGCCCGCCGAGCTTGCCCTCGGTGCCGACCTCGCTCGCCACCCGCGTCACCTCGTCGGTGAACGCCGACAACTGGTCCACCAGGCCGTTGACCGTCCGGCCCACCTTCAAAAACTCCCCGCGCAGCGGATGCGCCGACCCGTCCGCGTTCTGCGCCCGCAGATCCATCCGCTGCTCGAGATCGCCCTCGGCCACCGCCGACAGCACCCGCCCGACCTCCGACACCGGCCGCACCAGGTCGTCCACCAGCGCGTTCGACGCCTCGATCGCCGCCGCCCACGCACCCTCCGACGGCCCCGTCTCCAGCCGCTCGGTCAGCTTCCCGTCCCGGCCCACCACCCGCCGCACCCGCGCCAGCTCACCGGTGAGGTGCTGGTTACGGTCCGCGACCTCGTTGAAGACCACCGCGATCTCCGCCAGCGGCCCGTCCCCCGACACCGGCAGCCGCTTGCGGAAGTTCCCGTCCCGCATCGCCGACAGCGCCCCCAGCAGCTTGGTGAGCGCCGCCGAGTCCACCTCGACGGTCCCACCCCCACGGGATCGCCCGTTCTTCGTACGCGTGACCGTGGCCCGCGCCGACGCGCCAGACTCCACCGTGTGCCTCCCGGAGGGTCGACCGACCCGCAGATGAGCAAGCTTGCAACCTTCAGAACATGCCCAGTGTTTCACTACGGCCCACCCCTCCCATAACAGTTCGGCCGCATCCGCGGAACTGCGACCACGATCGGGGTGGAAACACGGGTAACCGGCGCACACACGGTCGGTGCGGGTAGGTAACGTGAACGGTGCTGCCCAGCCGGAAGGTCCAGCCTCCCGACGGGCGCACACGCAGGGGAGCCGCCGAGTGACGTTCCAGCAACCCGGAAACGCACCGGCAGCCGCGGGCGCCCCGCCCGCCCGGACACGAACCATGAGGAGATCGGTGATCACGGCGCGTGCAGCGGCCACCTTCGAACCGGTGGGACGGTCCGTCGCGATCGCCCGCGCCTTCGTCCGCGACACCCTCCACGGCTGGGGCTTCGCCGACGTGGTCGACGACGCCGTCGTCCTGACCAGCGAACTGGTCACCAACGCGGTCGTCCACGCCGGCACCGCCGCCGACGTGCAGTGCCTGCGGTACGACACCGCCGTCCGCGTCGAGGTCGCCGACCACTACCCCGAGCGCGAAGTCCCCATGCAGACCCGCGGCCGCCAGTTCCGCGAGACCGACAACGAAGGCGGCCGCGGCCTGCTGCTCTGCTCCGCCCTGGCCAGCCGCTGGGGCGTGGAGTACTCCGCCGCCGGCAAGTACGTCTGGTTCCAGCTCGAACTGCCCCAGCGCCCCACCGGCACCCGCTCCGCCGGCCCGGTCCTACCCACCGCCAGCCTCCCCGTCGCCGACGAGAGCGTCCGCGTCGCCGTCGTCCAGGTCGACCGCGCCGGCACCATCACCCGCTGGAACGACGACGCCACCGACCTGTTCGGCCACACCGCCGCCGACATCGTCGGCAAGTCCCTCGCCGACCTCGCCGCCTGGCCGCAGACCCCCGGCACCGGCATCGGCCTCGCCGACGCCCTCCAGCTCTCCCGCTGGGAAGGCACCTACGGCCTGCGCGACGCCGGCGGCCGCGTCCTGCCCGTCTACGGCTCCCACCTGCGCGTCCGCGACACCGCCGGCGAACCCTCCACCGTCTGCCTGCTGGTCCGCGCCGAGGAACGCGCCGTCCTCCAGACACCCAACCGCGGCAGCCACGGCACCGACCCCCACGCCTCCCAGCGCGGCAAGGCCACCGACGCCTTCGAGGTCTTCATCGGCTCCCCCGCCCCCGACGACCTCGACGGCCTCCTCCAGCGCACCGTGGAACGCGCCCGCGACATGCTCGACGGCGACGCCGCCTACCTGCTGCTGGCCACCGACGACGAGACCGAACTCGAAGTCCGCGCCTCCACCGGCCTGCCCTCCGCCCGCCAGCGCTTCGCCCGCGTCCCCGTCGAAGCCGGCACCGGCCGCTACGGCAGCGCCCGCATGCCCGCCGTCCACGAGGACCTCACCGCCGTACCCGGCGCCGTACCACTGCTGTCCGGCACCGGCATGCGCTCGGTCGTCACCGTCCCGCTCAAGGTCGAAGGCCGCCTCACCGGCTCCCTCGGCGTCGCCGCCGAAGCCCCCGGCCGCTACAGCAACCAGGAGGCCCTGCGCCTCCAGTTCGCCGCCGACCGGATCGCCCTGGCCGTCGAGAGCGCCCGCCTCACCGAACTCGAACGGCTCCGCCGCGGCTCGCTGTCCTTCCTCGTCGAAGCCTCCGACCTGCTCGCCGGCACCCTCGAACGCGACCAGACCCTGGCCCTCATGGCCCAGATGACCGTGCCCACCCTCGCCAGCTGGTGCGCCGTCTACACCATCGCCGAGCAGTCCGAACCCGAACTCGCCTTCGTCCTCCACGAGGACGAGGACCGCATCGACGGCATCAAGGCCCTCCTCCAGCAGGTCCGACCGCCCGAGCCCGACCCCACCCCCGGCGCCCGGATCTGGACCGCGCCCTCCGACGCCGCCCACTCCAGCGCGCTGCGCGCATCCCTGCGCAGCCTCGGCGTCGGCACCACCCCCGGCGCCCGCTCCACCACCACCCCGGGCGTCGCCCTGGCCACCGCCGCCGCCGTCGGCGGCGAAACGGTCGTGCTGCCCCTGGTCGCCCGCAACCGCGTGATCGGCATGCTCACCCTCGGCAAGCCCACCGACGAACGCTTCCGGCAGGAGATCCTCGAACTCGCCGAGGACCTCTCCCGCCGCGCCGCCCTCGCCCTGGACAACGCCCGCCTCTACAGCGAGCGCACCGCCATCAGCCAGGCCCTCCAACGCAGCCTGCTACCGCCCGAGCTGCCCCACATCCCCGGCGTCGAGGTCGAGGTCGTCTACCGCGCCGCCGGCGAGGGCAACGAGGTCGGCGGCGACTTCTACGACCTCTTCCCGATCCGCGAGGGCTGCTGGGGCTTCGCCATCGGCGACGTCTGCGGCACCGGCCCCGAGGCCGCCGCCGTCACGGGGCTGGCCCGGCACGCCCTGCGCCTGCTCGCCCGCGAGGGCTTCGGCGGCCCCTCCGTCCTGCAACTCCTCAACGCCGCCATCCTCGACGAGGGCGCCCGCAGCCGCTTCCTGACCCTCCTGTACGGCGAGCTGTGGCCCCGCGAGGACGGCAGCGCCGAACTGCGCATGGTCTGCGCCGGGCACCCGCTGCCGCTGCGCCTGCGCCCCGACGGCAGCGTGGAGCCCGCCGCGGAACCGCAGCCCCTGCTCGGTGTCATGGACGACCTCGACCTCTACGAGCAGTCCGTCACCCTCGACCCGGGCGACGTCCTGCTGTGTGTCACCGACGGCGTCACCGAGCGCCGCGAGGGCAGCCGCATGCTGGGCGACGACGGCCTCGCCGACGTCCTGGCCACGTGTACGGGCCTGACGGCCGGCGCGGTCGCCGCGCGCATCCAGCGGGCCGTGGAACGCTTCGCCGCGGACGCGCCCTCCGACGACATGGCGATCCTCGCGATGCGGGTCCCCACGCTGCCGACGCCCTGACCTTGGCGCGCTGACTCCGGCGCGCTGACTCCGGCGCGCACGGAAAAGGCCCCCGCCGAACGGCGGGGGCCTTTCCTTTTCGCAGAGCCCCAATACGGAATCGAACCGTAGACCTTCTCCTTACCATGGAGACGCTCTACCGACTGAGCTATTGGGGCGCGTCGATGGGAAGATCGTAGCCCATCGACGGCCGTGCGCGAAAACAGCGGTCGGACGATGGTCAGACGATCCCACCGAGGCGGTTGCAAACCGTCGCCATGTGGGTCAACTCGCGCTGGGTCAGGGCCGAGTGGACCGGCAGCGACAGCGAATCGGCGGCCACCAGCTCGGTCTGCGGCAGCTCCGCCGGCGGGGCGGCCCGGTGCGCCGGCATCCGGTGCACCGGCACCGGTACGGCCAGGGTCGCGCGCACCCCGCGCACCGCGAGCGCCCGCAGGTAGGCGTCCCGGTCCGGCCGGCCGTTGCCCGGCACCCGCACGGTGTACTGGTGGTAGAGGTGGTGCGCGCCAGGCTCGGTGTACGGCACCACGACCCCGGTGAGCGCGGAGTCCAGGAAGCGGGCGTGGGCCCGGCGGCGGGCAACGGCGCCGATGTCCTCGCTGCTCGGGGTCTCCTCGACCACGGCGAGCCCGTGCCGGCTCGCGAGGTCCTCCAGGCGGTCCATGGGGGCGGGGTGCCCGAAGACGTTCACCGGCAGCAGGGCGGCGGTGCGGGCGGTGACGCAGGCCGCCACGGACGCGGGGTCCACACAGAAGGTCCGGGGGTCGATGTCGGCGAACACGGGGGTGGCTCCGGCCAGCCGGGTCCCGTCGGCGGGCGCGCCGGGACCGTACGACGGCACGATGACCTCGTCGCCGCGGCCGATGCCGAGCGCTTTCAGGGTGTCGCGCACCGCGGTCGCGGTCATCTCGCAAGCGATCCCGGGCCGCCGTCCGGCAGTCGTCATCTGCTGCACGTCTCCACACCTCCGCCTGTCGGGGTGCCCAGGTTCCCGTTGCGACGTGAACATGAGGGTAACGAGCAGCAAAAAGGCCCCAACCCCCGGGACAAACCTCGGGGGTTGGGGCCTTATTCAAAT
>NZ_JBAGKC010000011.1:0-185473 GCF_037034245.1 Streptomyces sp. CA2R106 | reverse complement strand
CTTGCTGCGGGGGCGCTCTCAGGAGCTGGCCTGAGTGAGGTCGAATGGACAGTCGAACGGCACGGTCGAGCCACCCGCTACCGGCCGGAGTCCGAGCTGTTGCCTGACTTGCTTACCGATCTGAGCGACATCCGTCTTCTCATGACCGGCCGCCAGTCGGGCCCCGTCCGGCTACGGTTGACCATCGCGACTGCACGCATGTCGGGACTTGTGGCTCTGACACTGCTCAAAATGGGGGACGACCGCGCGAAGAGTTGGTGGCGGACAGGACGGGCGGCTGCTGCCGCCGCAGAGGATCGCGCGACGCTGTCGTGGATGTACGCCCAGGAGGCGTACCAGCTCTACTACAACGGCGACTTACACGGGGCTGCCGAGCTGGCAGTACGCGCCCAGCACTGGGCTGGGGGTATGCCATGTGTCGGGCCTGCGTTGGCTGCCCCCCTGGAGGCACGCGCGCACGCACTCCTAGGACGGCATGAAGCAACGGCATCCGCCCTCTCACTGGCCCGAACCGCGCTGGACCGGCTTTCAGAAGTAGACCAGGACGAGTCAGCCTTCGGCTACTCGGAGTCGCAGTTCGCCTTCCACGCCGGTAACGCGTGGACTCATCTTGGTGAGACCAGCCAAGCGCAAGGCCATCTTGCTCGCGCGCTCGACCTGTATCCCACGTCAAACCTCGCTGATCGTGCCCTCGTCAGACTCGATCAGGCCATGTGCTCGGCACTCTCAGGTGACGTGGCGTCAGCCGCCGAGCTGGCGATAGGCACGGTGGTGGAGCTGCCGGAGCAGCATCGCACTGCCTTGATCATCTCCCGTGCTCGTGACGTGGCCTGTAAGGTGCCAGGGAATCGAACGGTTACGGAGGTCAGAGCGCTTCGCGAGATCCTGTTGCTGCCCTCCGAGGGATGAAGGTAGCCAACACGATGCAGATCAGCGCGGCGACCGAGGCGGACACGGAATGTCTCTCGGTCCTCCTCGGTGAGATCGAGCACTACTACGGTGGTGAACCAGTACCGGGCGACCCCGAACAGATCCGCAGTGCGCTCTTCTCTGACCGGCCGGTCGCGACCGTCCTCTTGGCCCGCGACGGAGACACGGTGCTGGGGCTCGCGTCGTACACCTTTCTCTGGCCTGCGGCCGGTGCGGAGAGTTCCCTGTACCTCAAGGAGCTGTACGTACGGTCGAACGCCCGCCGTGGCGGTGTGGCGCGTGCACTCATGGCGGAGCTGCGCAGTGTCGCCACCGCATCGGGCTGCTCCAGGATTGAGTGGACCGCCGACACCGACAACCCTTCTGCCCTCGCGTTCTACAAGGCGCTCGGAGTAGAGCCCAAGGGCGGCAAGGTCTTTTACCGCTCCGCACTGTAGGTACATCTGCGCGAGTCCTGGGGGCCGGGGCCGCCCTCTCCGTCATTGTTCGGGCCACACCGAGCCGTCAAGGGCGCCTTCGGCGTCGCTACGCGATGAGCGCGCTCACCCTTGACTGCTCACCGCGCCCCTGGTGCTGGCTGGCTATCGGGCGGCCCCTCCCGCGTGGCGCCCGGCGGTCGGCGTACGACGCGCCGCTACGACGCAGGGAGACCTGCGCAAGCCATTCATGCAGGTCAAAGGATCAAAGCCCTCCTGCGTCGACCGCTCTCCCGATACAATGGTGTGTATAAGAGTGGTACCTCGCGCAGTTCCCCGCGCCCCTGTTGGGGTTGCTCGCCGTGGTGAGGTGCTGTGCGCTGCGGAGCAGCCGCACGTACGCCAGGGGCGCGGGGAACTGCGCGGCCCGCCACGACGCGCCCGCGGACCGCGACGCACCCGGGAGGGGCAGGGCGCACCCGCGGCCCGCCACGACGCGCCCGCAGGGAACCGTAGAATCGGCGGGTGACCGTGATGGGTGTGCCTGGTTCGAAGTCCGTGACCGCGCGGGCGTTGTTTTTGGCGGCGGCGGCCGACGGGACGACGGTGCTGCGCGGCCCGTTGGTGTCGGACGACACGGAGGGCTTCGCCGAGGGCCTGACCCGGCTCGGGTACGAGGTGGAGCGGCGCGAGGGCGAGTGGCGGGTGACCGGCCGCCCGGCCGGCCCCCCGGCGGACCGGGCCGAGGTGTTCACGCGGGACGCGGCGACCGCCGCCCGCTTCCTGCCGGCACTCGCCGCCGCCGGCCACGGCACCTTCCGCTTCGACGCGTCGGCGCAGATGCGCCGCCGCCCGGTCGCCCCGCTCACCGAAGCGCTCCGCACCCTGGGCGTGGACCTGGCGTACGAGGAGCAGGAGGGCCACCTCCCGCTGCGGCTGGCGGCAGCCGGCCTCAAGGGCGGCGCGATCGACCTGGACGCGAGCCTGTCCTCGCAGTTCCTCACCGCCCTGCTGCTGGTCGGCCCGCTCACCGCCGAGGGCCTGCGGATCAGGGTGACCGGCATCGTGTCGGTGCCGTACGTGGAGATCACGCTCGCGATGATGCGCCGCTTCGGCGTCGACGTGACCCGCGAGGGCGACACGTTCGTGGTCCCGCCGGGCGGCTACCGCGCCCAGGACTACCCGATCGAGCCGGACGCCTCCACCGCCAGTTACGTCTTCGCCGCGGCCGCGCTGGCCGGGCGCACGGCCACCGTCCCGGGGCTGGGCCGCGACGCCCTCCAGGGCGACCTGCGCTTCGTGGAGGTGCTGCGCCGGATGGGCGCGCACGTGGAGACGACGGCCGACGCCACCACGGTCACCGGCACCGGCACCCTGCACGGCCTGACCGCCAACATGCGGGACATCTCCGACACGATGCCGACCCTCGCGGCCATGGCGCCCTTCGCGGACGGCCCGGTCCGGATCGAGGACGTCTACAACACCCGCGTCAAGGAGTGCGACCGGCTGGAGGCGTGCGCGCTGAACCTGCGCGCGCAGGGCATCGAGGTCGCCACCGGCCGGGACTGGATCGAGATCCGCCCGGGCACACCGCGGCCGGTGGAGATCGCCTGCCACGGTGACCACCGCATCGCGATGAGCTTCGCCGTCGCGGGCCTGCGCACCCCGGGCACCACCTTCGACGACCCGGGGTGCGTGAAGAAGACGTTCCCGCAGTTCCACTCCTTCTTCGCGGACCTGCGCCGCACCTGGGACGTCTGACCCGCCCCCGGGGCGGGCACGGAGCTCGACGCCCTGGAGGCCGGTCCGGCGGCTGAGCGCCCGCCGTCCGGGCTAGCGCGCGCCCTTCGCCGCGTCGTAGGCCGCGCGGGCGGCGACGGCCGCCGGGCGGGTGGCGGTCTCGGCCACGGGGACGTTCCACCAGGCCTGCGCGGGCAGGCCCGGGCGGTCCGGGTCGGTGGTGACATGGACGGCGGTGGGGCGCGGCGAGGCGCGGGCGGCGGCCAGCGCGGCGCGCAACTCCTCGGCGGTGCGGGCGGTGTGGACCTCCAGGCCGAGGCTGGCGGCGTTGGCCGCGAGGTCGACGGGCAGCGGCGCGCCGGTGAAGGAGCCGTCGGGGGCGCGGAAGCGGTAGGCGGTGCCGAAGCGTTCGGCGCCGACCTGCTCGGACAGCCCGCCGATCGACGCGTAGCCGTGGTTCTGCACGATGACCACGTTGATCGGGATGCCCTCCTGCACGGCCGTGACGATCTCGGTGGGCAGCATCAGGTACGTGCCGTCGCCGACCAGCGCGAACACCTCGCGGTCGGGGGCGGCCAGCTTCACGCCGATCGCGGCGGGGATCTCGTACCCCATGCAGGAGTAGCCGTACTCCAGGTGGTACTGCCCGGGGTCGCGGGCCCGCCACAGCCGGTGCAGGTCGCCGGGGAGCGAGCCGGCCGCGTTGACCAGCACGTCGCGGTCGTGCAGCACCGCGTCGAGCGCGCCGATCACCTCGCCCTGCGACAGGCCCCCCGCCGGTCCGCTGTCCGGGCCCGCGCCGGCGAACACCGCGTCCGTACGGGCCCGCCAGTCGGCGACGGCCGCCGCCTGGTCCTCGGGCACCGGGAACCGGTGGCCGCCCAACTCCGCGGCCAGCGCCTCGATCCCGGCCCGGGCGTCACCGGTCAGCGCCAGCCCCGCCATCTTGTGGCCGTCGAACGCGGCCGCGTTGAGGTTCACGAACCGGGTCCGCGGGCCGAACAGCGAGGCGGACGCGGTGGTGAAGTCCGTCCAGCGGGTGCCGATGCCGAGCACCACGTCGGCGGCGCGCGCGGCGGTGTCCGCCGGCGCCGTGCCGGTGTGGCCCAGACCCCCGAGGCTGCCGGGGTGGTCCCAGCGCACGGCGCCCTTGCCGGCCTGCGTCTCGGCCACCGGAATCCCCGTCGCCGTGGCGAAGGCGGCCAGCGCCGCGCCCGCCTCGGAGTGCCGCACCCCGCCGCCGGCCACCACCAGCGGCCGCCGCGCGCCGCGCAGCAGCGCCGCCGCCTCGGCGACCGCCTCAGCGTCGGGCACCGGCCGCCGCACCGGCCACACCCGGGTCCGGAACAGCTCGTCGGGGAAGTCGTACGCCTCGGCCTGCACGTCCTGCGGCAGGGCGAGCGTGACCGCGCCGGTGTCGGCCGGGTCGGCCAGCACCCGCATCGCCTGGAGCAGTGAGGGCGCCAGCATCTCCGGCCGCCAGATCCGGTCGAAGAAGCGGGAGACCGGCCGCAGCGCGTCGTTCACCGACACGTCGTACGCCCAGGGCACTTCGAGCTGCTGGAGCACCGGGTCGGCGGGGCGGGTGGCGAAGACGTCGCCGGGCAGCAGCAGCACCGGCACGCGGTTGACGGTGGCCAGCGCGGCGCCGGTGACGAGGTTGGTCGCGCCGGGGCCGATCGAGGTGGTGCAGGCCATCGCGGACAGCCGGTGCGTGGTGCGCGCGTAGCCGACCGCGGCGTGCACCATCGCCTGTTCGTTGCGGCCCTGGTGGAAGGGCATCGCCTCCGGCCCGGCCTCCAGCAGCGCCTGGCCGACGCCCGCGACGTTGCCGTGGCCGAAGATCCCCCACATCCCCGCGACCAGCCGGTGCCGTACGCCGTCGCGTTCGGTGTACTGCGCGGACAGGAAGCGGACCAGCGCCTGCGCGACGGTGAGCCTCATACGTCCTCCTCTTCCTCCTCGGCGGCGCCCGGCGCCCGGTACAGCGGCAGCCGCGGGTCGGGCCGCTGGTCGCGCCAGGTCTCCCGCACCCAGGCGTGCGCCGGGTCGTCGCTGATCAGCCAGGCCCGCACCGGCCCCGGCCCGGCCATGACGTTCAGGTAGTACATGTCGTAGCCGGGCACGGCCATGCTCGGGCCGTGCCAGCCGTCGGGGATCAGCACCGCGTCGCCGCCGCGCACCTCGGCGAGCACGTCGCCGCTGCCCGCCGGCGAGGGGTAGACGCGCTGGTAGCCGATCGCGGCCGGGCCGCCGCGCAGCTCGTAGTAGTAGATCTCCTCCAGGCGGGTCTCGTGCGGCCCGTCCTCGTCGTGCTTGTGCGGCGGGTACGACGACCAGTTGCCGCCCGGGGTCAGCACCTCGACGGCGATGAGCCGGTCGCAGTCCAGCACGTCGGCCGCCGCGAAGTTGTTCACCTGGCGGCTCGCGCTGCCCGCGCCGCGCAGCTCCACCGGCACCGCGGACGCCGGGACCCGGCGTGCGGGCAGCCGCCGCGCGCAGCGCGCGCCCGCCAGCGCGAACCGGCCGCCGTCCGTACTGCCGATCACCGCGCGGCTGTCGCGCGGCAGGTAGCAGAAGTCGGTGGTGCCGGCGAAGACGTCGGCGCGGCCGCGCAGGGTGAACGAGCGCGGCCGCGCGCCGGGCCCGGCCTCCTGCACGTCCACGGTGCAGCCCCCGCCCAGCGGCAGCACCACCCACTCGCTGTCGCCCGCCGCGAAGTCCGCCGAGCCGCCGGGCGCCAGCGTCAGCACCCGCAGCGCGGAGTGCTCCCAGCCGGCCGACCGCGGGTCCACCCACAGGTCGTAGCCGTCCCGTGCCGTGCTTCCGGCCGGCACATGCCGGGCCCGTGTCCGGGGCCGGTCGCAGTCCGTCGTGCCCGTACCGGCTCCTTCCGTGCCCGCACCGGCTTCTTCCGTGCTCACACCGGCTCCTTCCGCAGCGCCGCGTCGATCTCCGCGCGGGTCGGCATCGCGTCCGCGCACGCCAGCCGCGACGCCACCAGCGCGCCCGCCGCGTTCGCCGCCCGCAGCACGTCCCGCAGCCCTTCGCCCGCCAGCAGCCCGGCGCACAGCGCGCCGCCGAACGCGTCGCCGGCGCCGAGCCCGTTGACCGCCCGGACCGGCACCGGCGGGACCGTGTGGGACTCGGTGGCGGTACGGCCCAGCACGCCGGCCGGGCCCTGCTTCACCACGGCCGTGCGCACCCCTCGGCGCAGCAGCAGCTCCGCGGCCCGCGCCGGGTCGCGGCTGCCGGTGGCGACCTCCGCCTCGGCGACGTTGCCGACCGCGAGCGTCGCGTACGACAGCGCGCGGGCGTACAGGGCCGGGGCGTCGGCGGGGTCGGCCCAGAACACCGGGCGCCAGTCCAGGTCGAACCAGACCTCGGTGCCCTCCTCCCGGGCGTCCAGCGCCGCGAACAGCGTGCTGCGGGTCGGCTCGACGGCCAGCGCGGAGCCGGTGATCCACAGCACCCGCGCGGCCCGTACCGCGGCCAGGTCCAGGTCCTGCGGGGTCAGGCACTGGTCGGGGGCGATCGGGCGGCGGTAGAAGTGGATCGGGAAGTGGTCGGGCGGGAAGAGCTCGCAGAACACCACCGGGGTCTGGGTGCCCGGCACGGTGCGCACGAAGGAATCGTCGACGCCGAAGCCGCGCAGCGCGGTGCGGACGTAACCGCCGAAGGGGTCGGCGCCCACGCCGGTGATGGTCGCGGTGCGCAGGCCGAGGCGGGCGCCGGCCACCGCCACGTTGGCGGCGGTGCCGCCGAGGGACTTGGCGAACGTCTCGACCTCGGCGAGGCCGACGCCGCTCTGCTGGGGGTAGAGGTCGACGCCGGCCCGGCCGAGGGTCAGCACGTCGTGCGGGCGCCGGGCGCGGTCGGCCGCAGCCGTGTCGGAGGCCGTACCGGGGGCGGTGCCAAGGGCGGGGTCGGGGGCGGGGTCGGGGGCCGTCACTGCGCGGCCAGCCAGGTCAGACAGGTGCGGACGTCGTCGACCGGGCCCTGGGCCGGGGGCGGTTCTGCGGTGAGGACGGTGTCCTGCTCCATCACGTACCAGCCGTCGTAGCCGGCGGCCTCGAGGGTGGCGACGAGCGCGGCCAGGTCGAGGTCGCCGGTGCCGAGCGGCCGGTACAGGCCCGCGGCGACGGCGGCGGTGTAGGTGGCGGCGCCGTCGCGGACGGCCGCGGCGCGGGCGGCGTCGACGTCCTTGAGGTGGACGTGGGTGACGCGGTCGGCGGCGCGGCGGGCGAGGGCGACGGGGTCGGTGCCGCCGACGAGCAGGTGCCCGGTGTCCAGGCACAGCCCGGTGCGGCTGCCGTCCAGGACGCGGTCCACGTCGGCGGGGCCCTCGACCATGGTGCCGACGTGCGGGTGCAGGGCGGCGGTCACACCGAGGCCGGCCGCGAGGTCGGTGGCGGCGTCGAGGCGGGCGAGGAGCGTGCGCCAGCCGGCCGCGTCCAGCGCGGGCCGGGCGTCGTAGCCGTCCTGCCCGGTCGCGGCGGCCAGCACGAGGGTGCGGGCACCGGCGGCGGTGAAGGAGTCCAGGGCGGCGCGGATGCCGGGCAGCGGGTCCCGGCCGGGGTCGTGCAGGACGGCGGGCACGAAGCCGCCGACCGCGGTGACGCCGTGCTCGGCGAGCAGCGGCCCGGGCAGGAAGCCGTCCGGGCCGAACTCGCTCGCGCCGATGCCGAGTCCGGCCAGCTCCGCCAGCACGCGGTCCGGGGTGAGCTGGTGGCCCCAGCCGGGCACCTCGCACACCCCCCAGGAAATCGGTGCCCCGGCGATCCGCTCGCGCCTCATGCCACCACCACTCCCTTCGGCTCGCCCGCCGGCCCGCCGCTCGGCCCGGCGCCTGCTGCTCCGGTCTCGTCCGGTCCCGTCCGTCTCGTCCGTGTCCGCGTCGTGTCCCCGTCCGAGGTCCTACCCGCGTCCTACCCGCCCGGACGGCTCTGCCGCCCTCAGTCCCCCGGCGCCGCCGGTGCGGCCGCCGCCCACTCCTCGGTGAGCCGGTCCGGTTCGGCCGGCCGCACCGGGCGGTGCTCGGCGCGGGAGCGCTCGCACGCCTCGGCGATCAGCAGCGCGCGCAGCGCGTCCCGCGGCGGGCAGGGGTTGGCGGCCTCGCCGCGCACGACCCGCAGGAAGACGGCGAGTTCGGCCGCGTACGCGGTGGCGAAGCGGTCGAGGAAGCCGGACCAGGGCGGCGGTGGCGGGGCCGGCCGCCGCGGGCCGGGCCCGGGCGGCGGCAGGGCAGCGCCGAGCGGTGGCAGGGCCGGGCCGAGCGGCGCGCGCGGCCCGGTGCCCACGGCCACCTGCCCGTCCGTGCCCGCCAGTTCCATCCGTACGTCGTAGCCCGCGGCGTGGTACCGCGTCGCGGTCGCCGTCGCCAGCACCCCGCCCTCCAGGGTGAGCAGCACCGCGCCAGTGTCCACGTCGGACGCGGCCCGGAAGTAGTCGGCGCCGACATTGGCGCCGGCCGCGTAGACCTCGGTGACCTCCAGGCCGGTCACCCACCGCAGCGCGTCGAAGTCGTGGATCAGGCAGTCCCGGTACAGGCCCCCGGAGAGCGGCACGTAGGACGCCGGGGGCGGCACCGCGTCGGAGCTCACCGTGCGTACAGTGTGCAGCCGGCCCACCTTCCCCGCGCGCACCGCCTCGCGCGCGGCGGCGTACTCCGGGTCGAAGCGCCGCTGGAACCCGACCTGGAGCAGCGTGCCGGCCCGCTCGGCCGCCCGCACCGCCGCCACGGTGCCCGCCAGGTCCCTCGCGAGCGGCTTCTCGCAGAACACCGGGACCCCCAGCCGCGCGGCCCGCGCCAGCAGCTCCGCGTGGGTCCCGGTCGCCGCCGCGATCACCACCGCGTCCGGGCGCGCCGCGAACAGCTCCGCCACCGGCAGCGCCCGCCCGCCATGCCGGGCCGCCACCTCCCCGGCCCGCGCCGGGTCGGCGTCCGCCACCAGCAGCTCCGCCACGTCGGGGTGCGCCGCCAGCGTCCCGGCGTGAAAAGCGCCGATCCGCCCGGCCCCCACCAGTCCGATCCGCATCATGGCCCCCTCCGCGTCGTCCCCCACCTGCCCGGTCGCCCACACGATCTCCCGCCATCATGCCCCCTCCACCCCCTCCCAACAGCCCTCCCGCCCCGCCGCCACCCGTGCGAGCGTCAGACCGCGCCCGCCGCCGGGCCGCGCGCGTCACCCGGAGGCGGTAGTCGGCAGGTGCGGAGGGTTGACGGATACTGGGGCCGCCGGGAGGGTCTCACGCAGCACTCTCATCCCGGCGGCACCACTGAACGTGAAGGAAAGGCAGGGCCACGTGGCTCAGGCAAGGGCGGGACGCGACCGCGGTGATCGCGGGGGGAAGCGCAGGACGCGCCGGCTGGCCGGCGGCCTGCTCGCGGTGGCGCTGTGCGCCGCGGCGCTGGCCGGGTGCAGCGCCACCGGCGGGAAGCGCGCGGAGGATCGGGCCAAGCAGCTGGCCGCGAACGGCTCCGCGGTGAACACCCCGCACTGGACCTTCGCGATGGTGACGCACTCCGGCGCGGGCGACACGTTCTGGGACATCGTGCAGAGCGGCGCGAAGCAGGCCGCGCAGAAGGACAACATCAAGTTCCTGTACTCCAACAGCGACCAGGGCGACCAGCAGGCCCAGCTCGTGCAGGCCGCGATCGACCAGCACGTGGACGGCCTGATCGTCACCCTCGCCAAGCCGGATGCGATGAAGGCCGCGGTGACGAAGGCCGTCAAGGCGGGCATCCCGGTGATCACCGTCAACTCCGGCGCCGAGCAGTCCGAGCAGTTCGGCGCGCTGACCCACATCGGGCAGGACGAGACGGTCGCCGGCAACGCCGTCGGCGACGAGCTGAACACGCGCGGCCGCAAGCACGCCCTGTGCGTCCTGCACGAGCAGGGCAACGTCGGCCTGGAGCAGCGCTGCGCCGGGGTGAAGGCGCACTTCCACGGCCGCATGGACAAGCTCTACGTGGACGGCACGAACATGCCCGACGTGCAGTCCGCGATCGAGGCGAAGCTCCAGTCCGACCCGTCGATCGACTCCGTGGTGACGCTCGGCGCGCCCTTCGCCCCGACCGCCGCCAAGGCCAAGCAGCAGGCGGGCTCGAAGGCGGAGATCGACACCTTCGACCTCAACGCCCAGGTCGCCGCCGCCCTGAAGGACGGCACCCTCGGCTTCGCCGTCGACCAGCAGCCCTACCTCCAGGGCTACGAGGCGGTCGACCTGCTGTGGCTGTACCGCTACAACAAGGACACCCTCGGCGGCGGCCAGCCGGTCCTGACCGGCCCGCAGATCGTCACCAAGGACGACGCGGACGCGCTGCTGGAGTACACCAAGCGGGGCACCCGGTGAGCACTGACGTCCTCGACGTGATCGGTGCGGGCGACGAGCGCCTGGCGCCCAGATCGGTGCTGCGGCGGCTGCTGGGACGGCCCGAACTCGGCGCGGTGGTCGGCGCGGCGGCGGTCTTCCTGTTCTTCTCGGTCGTCGCCGACTCCTTCCTGCGCGCCTCCAGCATGGGCACCGTGCTGTACGCGTCGTCCACGATCGGCATCATGGCGGTGCCGGTGGCGCTGCTGATGATCGGCGGCGAGTTCGACCTGTCGGCCGGCGTGATGGTCACCAGCTCCGCGCTGGTCTCCTCGATGTTCAGCTTCCAGATGACCGCGAACACCTGGGTCGGCGTCGGGGTGTCGCTGCTGGTGACGCTGGCGCTCGGCGCGTTCAACGGCATCATGCTGGTGCGCACCAGGCTGCCGAGCTTCATCATCACGCTCGGCACCTTCCTGATGCTCACCGGCCTCAACCTCGGCCTGACCAAGCTGATCAGCGGCACCGTGGCGACCAAGTCGATCGGCGACATGCAGGGCTTCCCCAGCTGCCGCGACCTGTTCGCCTCGCACTGGACGATCGCCTCGGTCGACCTCCAGGTGACCATCCTGTGGTGGCTGGGCCTGGTCGCCGTGGCGACCTGGGTGCTGCTGCGCACCCGCGCCGGCAACTGGATCTTCGCGGCCGGCGGCAACGCGGACGCCGCCCGCGCGGTCGGCGTGCCGGTGGCCCGCACCAAGGTCGGCCTGTACATGGCGGTGGCCTTCTGCGCCTGGATCTCCGGGCAGCACCTGCTCTTCTCGTTCGACGTGGTGCAGTCCGGCGAGGGCGTCGGCAACGAGTTCCTGTACATCATCGCGGCGGTCATCGGCGGCTGCCTGATGACCGGCGGCTACGGCAGCGCGATCGGCTCGGCGGTCGGCGCGTTCATCTTCGGCATGGCGAGCAAGGGCATCGTGTACGCGCAGTGGAACCCCGACTGGTTCCAGTTCTTCCTGGGGGCGATGCTGCTGCTCGCCACCCTGCTCAACGCGTGGGTGCGCAGGCGGGCGGAGGCGAGCAAGTGATCACGGTCGACGACGGCAAGGCCCCCGGCCCCTCCGGCGCCGCGCCCGGCGCCCTGGTGGCGCTCACCGGCGTCAGCAAGTCCTACGGCAACGTACGGGCGCTGCGCGAGGTGTCCCTGGAAGTGCACGCCGGGCAGATCACCTGCGTGCTGGGCGACAACGGCGCCGGCAAGTCCACCCTCATCAAGATCATCGCGGGCCTGCACCCCCACGACACCGGCACGTACACGATCGCCGGCGAACCGGTCCGGCACGGCTCGCCCCGGCAGGCGCTGGACCGCGGCATCGCCACCGTCTACCAGGACCTCGCCGTGGTCCCCCTGATGCCGGTGTGGCGGAACTTCTTCCTCGGCTCCGAGCCCACCAGGGGCCGCGGCCCGCTGCGCCGCCTGGACACCGCCCTGATGCGCACCACCACCCGCCAGGCGCTGCTGCGCATGGGCATCGACCTGCGCGACGTGGACCAGCCGATCGGCACCCTGTCGGGCGGCGAACGCCAGTGCGTGGCGATCGCCCGTGCGGTGCACTTCGGCGCGAAGGTGCTGGTGCTCGACGAGCCGACCGCCGCGCTCGGCGTGAAGCAGTCCGGGATGGTGCTCCGCTATGTGGCCGCCGCACGCGACGCGGGGCTCGGTGTGGTGCTCATCACGCACAACCCGCACCACGCCTACCTGGTCGGCGACCGCTTCGTGCTGCTCAAGCGCGGCACGATGTCCGGCAGCCACCTCAAGGAGGACATTACGCTGGACGAGCTGACGCGGGAGATGGCCGGCGGCAGCGAGCTGGACGAACTGACCCACGAGCTGAACCGGACGCGGCGAGGCGGCACAATGGCAACGGACGCCGCCCCGTCCGCCCCGTCCGCGGAACAGGCGCCCGAGACGCCGAAGACGCCGAAGCCACTGCCCGCCACCGACCCAGCCGACCCGGAGACCAGCGCTTGAGTGCCAATCGAGAACGTGTCTACCGCGGCGGCGCAGCGCGCGCCACGGTGTGGCAGAGCGTCGGGATGCGCGACCGCCGGGAGCGCCGCTCCCACCTGACCGCGCCCCGCGTGCCCACCGTCGGCATCGACATCGGCGGCACCAAGGTGATGGCGGGGGTGGTGGACGCGGACGGGCAGATCCTGGAGACGCTGCGCACCGAGACCCCCGACAAGTCCAAGAGCCCCAAGGTGGTCGAGGACACCATCGTGGAGCTGGTGCTCGACCTGTCCGAGCGGCACGACGTGCACGCCGTCGGCATCGGCGCCGCCGGCTGGGTGGACGCCGACCGCTCCCGGGTGCTGTTCGCCCCGCACCTGGCCTGGCGGGACGAGCCGCTGCGCGACCGGCTCTCCGAACGGCTGCTGGTGCCCGTCATGGTCGACAACGACGCCAACACCGCCGCCTGGGCGGAGTGGCGCTTCGGCGCCGGGCGCGGCGAGGCCGACCTGGTGATGATCACCCTGGGCACCGGCATCGGCGGCGCCATCCTGGAGGACGGCCACGTCAAGCGCGGCCGCTACGGGGTGGCCGGCGAGTTCGGCCACATGCAGGTGGTGCCCGGCGGGCACCGCTGCGCCTGCGGCAACCGCGGCTGCTGGGAGCAGTACAGCTCCGGCAACGCCCTGGTCCGCGAGGCCCGCGAGATGGCCGCCGCCGACTCCCCGGTGGCGTACGGCATCAACGACCGGGTCGGCGGCAGCGTCCGCGACATCACCGGGCCGCTCATCACCGAACTGGCCCGCGAGGGCGACCCGATGTGCGTGGAGCTGTTCCAGGACATCGGCCAGTGGCTCGGCGTCGGCATCGCCAACCTCGCCGCCGCCCTCGACCCGTCCTGCTTCGTCATCGGCGGCGGTGTCAGCGCCGCCGACGACCTGCTGATCGCCCCGGCCCGGGAGGCGTTCCGGCGTACCCTGACCGGCCGCGGCTACCGGCCCGAGGCGCGCATCGCCAAGGCCGAACTCGGCCCGGAGGCGGGCATGGTGGGCGCCGCGGACCTCGCGCGACTGGTCGCCCGCCGGTTCCGCCGCGCCAACCGGCGCCGGGTCGAGCGCTACGAACGGTACGGACGCACCCTCGGAAGGCAGGCGGCCCAGCCGTGACCCCACCGCAGCACAGCGGCGGCCCGCAACCGGCCGTCGCGGACGAACTCGCCGAGGCCGAGGCGGAGTTCGCGGCCGCCGGACCCCGGCCGCCGCGCACTCCGCCGCGCTGGGTGCGCTGGACCGTGGTGCCGCTGCTGGTGCTGGTGCCGATGGGCTACGTGGGGGTGTCCGCCGCGCAGAGCCGCGGCAGCGGCGAGGACGCCCGGCAGGAGGCGGCCGGCCGCGCGCTGACCCAGGTGTACCCGACCCAGCTCCAGCAGCGGATCTACCAGGTGACCATCCCGCGCGGCTCGCGCTACGTCCGCTACCTGGAGACCAACTCCTGGGACAACAGCGAGCTGTACGCCGAGTTCGTCACCACCGCCGGCGGCCTGGACACCTTCCTCGCCCGGATCGGCACCAGCCGCGCCGCGCTGCGCACCGGCACGGTGGCCATGTCCGCCGCCCAGTGCAAGGCGGCGGGCTGGAACTTCGCCATCCCCCGCACCTGGGCGGGGGAGAGCCTGCACCAGCCGGGTGACAAGCCCGACCACGACATCACGGTCGACATGACCAACCCCGACCGTCCCCGGGTCTACGTCGTGTCGACCGTCAACTTCCAGCACGGGTTCGGGGGCGGCTGAGCGCCACCCGCGAGTCAGGCCCCTGCCATGTCCCGCCCTTTTACTCGATAGCGTGAGGCGATGAGCGACGCGACCGACGAGACCGACCGGCTCGGCACGTACGCCGCGGCCGCGTACCCCCCGTACGGCGACCGGGGCGGCGCGCTGACCGGCGACGACGACTCCGCGACCGACCCGGACGACGAACGCGACGACCTGCAACCCCCGTTGCAGTACCGGTTCGACGGCCCCGACGACGCCCCCGTGCTGGTCCTGGGACCCGCGCTCGGCTCGACCTGGCACATGTGGGACCGGCAGCTGCCCGAACTCACCAAGCAGTGGCGGGTGCTGCGGTACGAACTGCCCGGGCACGGCGGCGCGCCCGCCGAGCCCGCCTCCACCGTGGACAACCTCGCCCGGCGGCTGCTGGCCGTTCTCGACGACGAGGAGGTCGACACCTTCGGGTACGCCGGCTGCGAGTTGGGCGCGGCGGTCGGGGCCCGGCTGGCGCTGCTGCGGCCCGACCGGCTGGCCGCGCTGGCCCTGGTGTCGGCCGCGGCCCGGTTCGGCAGCGCGGACACCTGGCGGCAGCGCGGTGTGGTGGTCCGCGCCAACGGCCTGGACCGCACCGCGGTCAACACCCCCGAGCGCTGGTTCACCGGGCCGTTCCGCGCCACCCAGCCGGCGATCACCCAGTGGGCCGTGCAGATGGTCAAGACCACCGACAGCTCCTGCTACGTCGCCGCGTGCGAGGCGCTCGCCGGGTTCGACATCCGCGAGCAGCTCGGCAGCATCACCGTGCCCACCCTGGTGGTGGCCGGCGCCGACGACACCGAGACGCCCCCGGCCGACGCCCGGCTGCTCGTCGCGGGCATCCACGACGCGCGGCTCGCGGTGGTGCCCGCCACCGGGCACCTCGCGCCGGTCGAGGAGCCGGCCGCCGTCGGCACCCTGCTGGTCCGGCACTTCGAGACCGCCTGGACGGCCGACCGCACCTCCGGCACCGTCCCGTACGCGCCCGCGCCGCCCCCGGTCGCGCCCCGGCTGCCCGCGCCCGCCGCCCCGCCGCCCGGGCCCGACGCCTACGAGGAGGGCCTGCGCATCCGCCGGGAGATGATCGGCGAGGCCGAGGTGGACGCCGCGGTCGCCCGGGCGAAGACGTTCGGCAGCGGCTTCGACTCCTACGCCACCCGCTGGGGGTGGGGCGAGACCTGGACCCGCCCGGGCCTGGACCGGCGCACCCGCAACTTCGTCGCGCTGACCGCCCTGACGGTGCTCGGGCAGCTGGAGGAGCTCGCCGACCACACCCGGGCGGCGCTGCGCGGCGGCCTGACCCCCACCGAGATAGAGGAGACGCTCCTGCAGACCTCCGTCTACTGCGGCCTGCCCGCCGCCCGCGCCGCGGTCGACCGCGCCCGCAGCGTCATCGCCGAGGAGACCGCCACCGGCAAGGGGTGACGGGCGGGCCGGAGCGGGGCCGGGCAGGATGGGCACATGGAGCTGACCAAGAAATCACATGCGTGCGTGCGGCTGGAGCGGGAGGGCCGGACCCTCGTCATCGACCCGGGCGCGTTCACCGAGCCGGACGCGGTCGCCGGGGTCGACGCGATCCTGGTGACCCACGAGCACGCGGACCACTTCAGCGAGGACCGGCTGCGGGCGGGGCTGGAGTCCAACCCGGCCGCGGAGCTGTGGACGCTGGCGAGCGTCGCGGACGCGATGTCCGCGGCCTTCCCCGGCCGGGTGCACACCGTGGGCCACGGCGACAGCTTCACCGCCGCCGGATTCGACGTGCAGGTGCACGGCGAGCTGCACGCGGTGATCCACCCGGACATCCCGCGGATCAGGAACATCGGCTTCCTGATCGATCGCGCGGTCTTCCACCCGGGCGACGCGCTGACCCTGCCCGGCCACGCCGTGGACACGCTGCTGCTGCCGGTCCAGGCGCCCTGGAGCAAGATCTCCGAGGTGATCGACTACGTCCGCGAGGTCAGGCCGCGCCGCTCGGTCGACGTGCACGACGCCCTGCTGACCGACCTCGCCCGGCCGATCTACGACATGCAGATCGGCAACCTCGGCGGGGCCGACCACCTGCGGCTGGCCCCGGGGGAGGCCCTCGCCGTCTGAGGGCGCGCGGGGTCTGTCGTACCCAGCGGCTAGGTTGGGGGGCATGCGTATCGCGACCTGGAACGTCAACTCGATCACCGCGCGGCTGCCCCGGCTGCTGGCCTGGCTGGAGAGCAGCGGCACCGACGTGCTGTGCCTCCAGGAGACCAAGTGCACCGCCGAGCAGTTCCCCCACGAGGAGCTGCGCGCGATCGGTTACGAGGCCGCCGTCGAGGCCACCGGCCGGTGGAACGGCGTGGCGGTGCTCTCCCGGGTCGGCCTGGCCGACGTGGTGCACGGCCTGCCCGACGGCCCGCAGTACGAGGAACTCGCCGAGCCCCGCGCGCTGGCCGCGACCTGCGGCCCGGTCCGCGTCTGGTCGGTCTACGTGCCGAACGGCCGGGAGGTCGACCACCCGCACTTCGCCTACAAGCTGCGCTGGTTCGAGGCGCTGACCGCCGCCGTCGCCGGGGACGCGGCGGGGCAGCGCCCCTTCGCCGTCCTCGGCGACTACAACGTGGCGCCGACCGACGCCGACGTGTACGACCCGGCCGCGTTCGAGGGCGCCACCCATGTCACCCCCGCCGAGCGCGCCGCCCTGGCCGCCCTGCGCGGCACCGGCCTGAGCGACGTGGTCCCCCGCCCGCTGAAGTACGACCACCCGTACACGTACTGGGACTACCGCCAGCTCGCCTTCCCCAAGAACCGCGGCATGCGCATCGACCTCGTCTACGGCAACGCGCCGTTCGCGACCGCCGTCTCCGACGCCTATGTGGACCGCGAGGAGCGCAAGGGCAAGGGTGCCTCCGACCACGCGCCGGTGGTGGTCGACCTCCAGGTGTGACCGGAGGTAGGGGTGGTGGCGCGGGAGGCGGGCCGTGCGGCGTGCGGCCCACCGGGGTCATCAGCGCGGGGGACCGCCACGGGCGTGTCCGCCGCGGATCGGGCGAAGGCGCGCGCCGCGCGTGCATGATGGCGCCAACGGACACCGGAGCGTCCCCCGACGGTTTCTGACGCTCCCTCAGCTTTCAGACCACCTTCACCACCGGCTTGTACGGAGGAATGACGTGGACTCCCTTCAGCAACTGCCGAACATCGGAGCGGTGCTCGCCGACCGGCTGCGCCGCGCGGGCGTGGGCGACGCCGGCGAACTGCGCCGGCTCGGCTCGGGCCGCGCCTTCGAGAAGATCCGCCCGGAGCTTCCCGAGGACGCCCGCACCCACACCCTGCTGGCGCTCGAAGGGGCGCTGCGCGGCATGCGGTGGACCGCGATCCCGCAGACCGAGCGGGACACCCTGGTCGACCGCGTGCTGGGCGCCCCCGAACTCACGGGAGCGCCCAGCACCGCGGCATCCGGCCGGGTCGACTGAGAGTCTGTCGTTCGGATCTCCGCGGGAGAAGGAGCGGGGCCGAACGGCAGACGCTAATCGACGTTGGGGCCGCTGTGGCGGCGCGGGTGGCTCGGCACCCGGCCCGCGCGCACGCCGGAGTCGTGCACCTCGTGCGGGAACCGCCGCCGCCCGTCCTGCGGCATCTCGTCGGCCTCGATCTTCCGCGCGTCGTGGGTGCGCCGGCCGTCGCCCTGGTGCCCGGGACCGTGGTCCGGCGGCGCGCCCTGGTCGTGCTCCTGGCGGGTCGCCCACGCGCCCGAACGCGGCCGGGTACCGGTCGGCACCCGGGGGTCGCGGCCCATCCGCCGCATCCCGAACACCACGGCCGCGATCAGGACGATCACGATGCAGATTCCGATCACCAAGGGGCCGATCGAACCGGCCGGTAGCGCGAGCTGGACCATGTGCTGCTCGGAAAGAGACATTTCGGCACCTCCTCACATCACGCATGCCCGCGATCAACACCGGCACACGGGCGGCGGCCGGGAAAAGCGGAACCCGCACCGGCCGGTCACCGGGCGTGACCCGCCGGGCCCGCCCCGGGGCGCGCCGCCGGGCCGCCGACCGCGCCGCTCGGGACGCCCGCGCACTTCGCACCTGGTCCGCGCGCCGGCCGGCACCCCGTCAAGCCGACCCGGATTCGCCAGCGCGGACGCCGTCCTGGATCATTACCGCATGCCGGTCCTGATAGCCATGTGCGCCTTCGTGATGACCCTGGTCGGCGGCGTCGTCGCGCAGCACATCGGGGACCGCCGCCATCTCGTGCTGGGGCTCGCCGCCGGGCTCATGCTGGGCGTCGTCGGCTTCGACCTGCTGCCGGAGGCGCTGGAGAACCAGCCCCGGCACGTCTTCGGGGTGCCCGCGGGCCTGCTGATGTTCGTGGCCGGCTTCCTGGCGCTGCACGTCGTGGAGCGCGCGGTCGCCATCCACCGCGCCCACGAGGGCGAGTACGCCTCGCACACCCATGGCCACAGCCACGCGCACGACCCGGTCAAGGGGGTGGGCGTCGCCGCGGCGTGCGCCCTGGTCGGGCACAGCGTGATGGACGGCTTCGCGATCGGCGCCGCCTTCCAGGCCGGGGACACCGTCGGCATCGTCGTGGCCATCGCGGTCGTCGCGCACGACTTCGCCGACGGCTTCAACACGTACACGATCACCCGGCTCTACGGGAACGGCCGGCGCCGGGCGCAGGTGCTGCTGACCGCCGACGCGCTGGCCCCGGTGGCCGGCGCCGCGATCACCCTGGCGTTCACCATCCCGGCCGGGGTGCTCGGCCTCTACCTCGGCTTCTTCGCCGGCTTCCTGCTCTACCTGGCCACCTCCGACATCCTCCCCGAGGCCCACAGCCCGCACCCGTCCACCTCCACGCTGCTGTGCACAGTGGGCGGCGCCGGGATCATGTGGATGGTGATCGGCCTCGCCAACTAGGCCGGGCCCGACCGATACCGTCCTCCCGCCCAAGGGGCGGCGGCCGCCGGAGGCGGAACCCCCAGGTCAGCGCGTTCTTTGACTTCAAGCACTCGAAGTTTCTACCGTCGATGGGGTGACAGCAGGAATCGGCGAGCGAACGTACACGATCAAGGAAGCCGCGGCCCTCGCGGGGCTGCCCGCCAGCACGCTGCGCTACTACGAGTCGATCGGCGTGACCGCGCCGGTCGCCCGCGGCGAGAGCAGCGGGCACCGCGTCTACACGGACGCGGACGTGGAGCTGCTGACCGCGGTCGCGTGCATGGCGGCGACCGGCATGCCGGTCAGCGACATGCGGCACTACGTCGAGAACGGCCGGCTCGGCCCGGCCGCGGCGGCGCAGCAGATCGCGTTGCTCAGCGAGCGCGCCGAGCGGCTGGCCGAAGAAGCCCGGCTGGTCAGGGCCCGGCGCAAGTACGTCACGATCAAGATCGATTACTGGCACGCCGTGGCCGCCGGCGACGAGGCCGAGGCCGAACGACTGGCCGCCGAGGCGCGCGCGCTGGTCGGGCAACTCAAGCCGGCCAGGTGAAACGATCAGCTCGCGAAGCGCCCTCCCGGCCTTCGCCCGCTGATCCGCGCTGCCCGGAAGCAACTGCAAGTGAGACGGAGCTTTCATGCGTCAAGTAGTGATGACCCGGCCCGGTGAGATCGTCGTCGAGAACCGCCCCGACCCGAGGATCGAGGAGCCCACGGACGCGGTCATCCGGTTGGCCGCCACCTGCGTCTGCGGCTCGGACCTGTGGCCGTACCGCGGTGTGCAGCAGGTCGACCACCAGGTCATGGGGCACGAGTACGTCGGTGTGGTGGAGGAGGTGGGCCCGCAGGTCAGGACGGTCAAGGCCGGTGACTTCGTGGTCGGCTCGTTCTGGACCTCGGACAACACCTGCGAGATCTGCCGGGCGGGCTACCAGTCCCACTGTGTGCACCGCACCGTCATGGGCTCGATCGGCACGCAGGCCCAGCGGGCGCGCGTCCCGCTGGCCGACGGCACGCTGGTGGCCACCCCGGGCCTGCCCGACGCCGATCTCGTCCCGTCCCTGCTCGCCGCCTCCGACGTCCTGGGCACGGGCTGGTTCGCCGCGGTGGCCGCGCAGGCGGGGCCCGGCAGGACCGTCGCCGTCGTCGGTGACGGCGCGGTCGGCCTGCTCGGCGTCCTGGCAGCCCGGCAACTGGGCGCGGAGCGGATCATCGCCTTCAGCCGCCACCCCGACCGGCAGCGGCTGGCCCGGGAGTTCGGGGCCACCGACATCGTCGAGGAGCGCGGCGACGAGGGAGCGGCCAAGGTCAAGGCGATGACCGGCGGCCTCGGCGCACACGGCGTCATCGAGGCGGTCGGCACGCAGGAGGCCATGATGCAGGCGATCCACGCCGCGCGGGCGGGCGGGCACGTCGGCTTCGTCGGCGTCTCCCACGGCGTCAGCATCCCGGGCGACCTGCTCTTCAGCACCGGCGTCCACCTCCACGGCGGCCCGGCGCCGGTCCGCGAATACCTGCCCGAGCTGATCCGGCTCATCTGGGACCGCGAGATCGAACCCGGCCGGGTCTTCGACCTCACGCTCCCGCTGGAACAGGCGGCCGAGGGCTACCGGGCGATGGACGAGCGCCGCGCCGTCAAGGTGCTGCTGACGCCCTGACGCCCTGACGCCCTGACGCCCTGACGCCCTGACGCCCTACCCGCACCACCGGCCCGGCCGTACCGTCCCTAGCTCTTGCCCGCCTTGGGGGCGGTGGTCGCCGCCTTGGTGACGTCCGCGACGAGTTCCACCACGTCCGAGCCGTACGCCTGGGAGTTCACCACCCGCAGCAGCAGGCAGAAGGTCGAGTCCAGGCCGTACTTGCGGATCAGCCGCGGGTGGTGGCGGGCCAGGTAGCGGGTCGCGGCCTGGTTGGCTGTGCCGCGCTGTCCGGACGCCAGGAACACCGGCCGCTCGTTGCCGGAGTCGCGGGCGGACGACAGCCGGGCCAGCAGGACGTACTCCACCGCGCCCTTCTCCAGCCGGTACGTCTCGCCGGCCACGGTGATCGCGCCCTGCTCCGGGCCCTGCGCCGGGTCGGTGTCGATCTCCACGCCCGGCAGCATCGAACGCAGGTGGGCGGCCAGCCGGAAGTTGGCAGTCGGCCCGCCGATGCAGAACTCGGTGCGGGCGCCGAAGCCCTGCCAGGCGGTGTCGTGGGCCAGCACCTCCGCGTGCGCCCCGCACTCCTTGATCACCGCGGCGAGCTCCAGCAGCGCGAAGGCGTCGTGCCGGGCCAGGCTCCAGCCGCGCGCACCCGGGTCGCGCGGCACCACCAGCAGGCACTCGGAGTCCGTCGGCAGCCCGAAGAACCGCTGCTTGCGGTGCAGCCGGCGCCGCCACAGGTAGCCGCGGACCAGCCAGCCGAGCAGACCGCCGATGACCAGACCGGCCAGGACCAGTACGAGGTTGCGCACGTCGTCGCTCATGGCGCGGCATCGTAGCGGTGTTCGAGCCGGGCCGTCGCCCCCGGTGCGGGCCCGCACGCGCGGCCGCCGCCGTACCCGGGCGGGTACGGCGGCGGCCGCGGCAGGGTTCCTGGCGGAGGTCACCGCCCCCGCCGGGCGCGGGTACGGTTCAGTTGGCCGCGGCGGGCAGCAGCGCCAGGATCTCGTCGGTGCTGCCGGTCTCGCCGAGCCGCGGGAAGATCCGCTGCACGGAGTTGGCGTGGGCGTCCGCGTCGGTGTCGGTGACCGCGTCGGTGGCGATCGTGACGTGGTAGCCGGCCTCGAACGCGTCGCGGGCGGTGGACTCCACCCCGATGCTCGTCGAGATGCCGGCCAGCACGACCTGGGTCACCCCGCGGCGGCGCAGCTCCATGTCGAGGCCGGTGCCGTAGAACGCGCCCCACTGCTGCTTGCTGACGGTGATGTCGCCCGGCTGCTGGTCCAGTTCCTTGACCAGGTCGGCCCAGCCGTCGGGGAAGGTCACGGTGCCGCCGGGGCCGCCGTCGGTGCGGCCGGGCGCGACACCGGTGACGTTCACCAGGACCACGGGCAGCTCGCGCGCGCGGAAGGCGGCGGCCAGCCGCGCGGCGCGCTCGATCACCTCGGCGGACGGGTGGACGGTCGGCAGCGCGGTGATGCCCTGCTGGAGGTCGATGACGACGAGCGCGGTGCGGGCGTCGAGGGTGGTCGCGGTCATGGCGCAGTGCTCTCTCTCACGGGGTGGGTGGTGCTGTGCTGTTCCGTGCGGTACGGAAAGGACGGAAAGGTCGTGGGGCGGGTCACCGGGTCGTGCCCCGCAGGGAGCGGTCGGCCGCGGTGAGCAGCAGGACGGCGGCGCCGAGGACCAGCGTGGCCAGCGCCATCTCGTGCAGCCCCGCGTCGGTGGCGCGCGGGCCGTAGCACAGGCCGATCAGGCTGGCCGCGGTGATCGCGCCGAGGTACTGCGCGGTGCGCTGGAGCCCGGCGGCGCTGCCGGTCTCGCCGGGCGGCGCCTGCGCGTAGACCGCGGCCTGGTTGCCGGTGGAGGTCAGGCCCTGGGGCAGGCCGAACAGCGCGCCCGCCGCGCACAGCGCGACCGCGGGGGTGGTGTGCCCGGCCGCCAGCAGCAGCCCGCTGCCGGCCAGCAGCAGCACCGCGGCGGTGGTCAGCGGCGCCCTGATGCCCTTCGTCCGCGTGCCCAGCATCGAGGTGGCCATCGCCGCCACCGACATCGGCAGCATGAGCAGACCGGCCGTCGCCGAGGAGTAGCCGTGGGCGTCCTCCAGCCACTGCGCGAAGCCGTACATCACGCAGTAGACGACCAGGTACGACATGCCATGCCGCAGGTAGGTCAGGGTCAGTGGGCGGTTGCGGGCCAGCATCCGCAGGTCCAGGAAGGGCGTCTTGCGGCGCAGCTCCCACCAGGTCAGCACGCCCGCCAGCACGGCGGCCACCGGTAGCAGCGGCCACGGCGGGGCGGACAGCCGCATCAGGAAGAGCATGAAGGCGGTGAGCAGCGCGGCGAACAGGGCGATGCCGACCGGGTCGATACCGCCCTGCGGCCGTACGGGCCCGGCGGCGCCGGCCGGGGCGCCGTTCTCGGCCGGGGCGCCGCTCTCGTTCGGGGCCGGGGGAGTGCGCGGCAGCCAGAGCGCGGCCAGGACGAAGCCGAGCAGCGCGAGGGGGAGGTTCACCGCGAAGACCGCGCGCCAGCCCAGCGTCGCGGCGAGCACGCCGCCCAGCACCGGGCCGACCGCCGCGCTCGACAGGCCAGCCAGCGACAGCAGCCCCAGCACCGGGCGCGGTGTCGGCACGCCGATCCGCTGCGAGTGGGACCGCAGCAGCGCCATCGCCGCCGGGTAGGCGGAGGAGGTGCCGATGCCGAGCAGCACCCGGGAGCCGATCAGCCACCCCAGCGAGGGCGCCGCGGTGCCCACCAGCCCGGCCGCGGCCACGACCAGCAGCCCGGTCAGGAACACCCGGCGCGGCCCGAGCCGGTCGGCGAGCCGCCCCATCGTCGGCTGCGCCACGGCGCTGGCCAGGTAGAGGCTCGACACCAGCCAGGCGGTGTCGGCGGCGCCGACGTGGAAGCTGCCGCCGATCGCGACCAGCGCGGTGGCGATCATGGTGGAGTTGATCGGGTTGAGCACCGCGCCGAGCATCAGCGGGACCACGAGGCGGGGGCCGAAGCCGGGGGTCGCGCCCGCGGTGTCGGCGGCCGGTTCCGGGGCGTGCGGCCCGGAGGCGTGGGGCCCTGAGGTGTGCGGCTCGGGGGTGTGCGTCCCGGAGGCGTGAAGACCTGGGATGTCCGGTCCGGACGCGTGGGGCTCGGGCGCCGGGCCGTTCGGGGGCCGGGTCACCGCGCGACCGCCCGGCGGGCGGGGGAGCGTATGAGGGCGGGGGTCACGACTCGACCAGCCGGCGCAGCAGCGGCACCACGTCCGTCAGCGCGCGCTGCTCGTCCGGGCTGAGCTGCGCCTCCATCGCCTCGGCGAGCCAGCCGCGGCGGGCGCGGCGGCCGGTGCGCAGCAGGTCGGTGCCCGCGTCGGTGAGGGAGAAGACCACCTGGCGGCCGTCGGTCGGGTGCGGAGCGCGCTCGACCAGGCCGCGCTCCTCCAGCGCGGCGAGCGTCATCCGCATCGACTGCGGGCGGACCAGTTCGCCCCGGGCCAGGGCCGCGGTGGTGGCGGGGCCCTCCCGGTCGAGCCGGCTGATCACCGACTGCTGGGACGGCGTGATCTCCGCGTCGTTCGACGCGGTGCGCATGCGCCGCGACAGGTGCGCGACGAGCGTGGTCAGCTCGTCGGCGGTGCGGAGGCGTTCGGCCTGTGACATGCCTCCAGCGTAGAAGGTTGACAGGAAAACTTGCAAGTTTGCCTGTCGAGTTCCGGGCGCCGCCGCGCCCGGCGGTGCCCGGAACCCGCCCCCGCGACCTCTCGGCCGCGCTGTACGCCTGACGCGCCGTCCGGATGCCGCCGTACGGGTCGGGCGGGTGCGAAACAAGCCTGTTCCCCCGTGGTAACGGCACGGGCCTTGCCACAGTGGTGCGCGGGACTTACGTTCGTCGGACGGCTGGGATCTACGGGCGTAGAACCGACGTGACGTCACGTCAGAGGAGCTGCGGATGAGCAACGTCGTCAGGGCCGCGCTGGTACAGGCCACCTGGACCGGGGACACCGGGTCGATGATCGCCAAGCACGAGGAGCACGCGCGGGCCGCCGCCGCCCAGGGTGCCAAGGTGATCGGCTTCCAGGAGGTCTTCAACGCCCCCTACTTCTGCCAGGTGCAGGAGGCCGAGCACTACCGGTGGGCCGAACCGGTGCCGGACGGCCCCACGGTGCGCCGGATGCAGGCGCTGGCGAAGGAGACCGGGATGGTCCTGGTCGTGCCGGTCTTCGAGGTCGAGCAGTCCGGCTTCTACTACAACACCGCCGCGGTGATCGACGCCGACGGCAGCTACCTCGGCAAGTACCGCAAGCACCACATCCCGCAGGTCGAGGGCTTCTGGGAGAAGTACTACTTCAAACCCGGCAACCTCGGCTGGCCGGTCTTCGACACCGCCGTCGGCCGGATCGGGGTGTACATCTGCTACGACCGGCACTTCCCCGAGGGCTGGCGCGCCCTGGGCCTGGCCGGCGCGCAGCTCGTCTACAACCCCTCGGCCACCAGCCGCGGCCTGTCGGCGTACCTGTGGCAGCTGGAGCAGCCGGCCGCCGCCGTCGCCAACGAGTACTTCGTCGCGGCGATCAACCGCGTCGGCACCGAGCCGTACGGCGACAACGACTTCTACGGCAGCAGCTACTTCGTGGACCCGCGCGGGCAGCTCGTGGACGGCGCCGCCTCCGACACCGAGGAGGAACTGCTCGTCCGCGACCTCGACTTCGACCTGATCGACGAGGTCCGCCAGACCTGGGCGTTCTACCGGGACCGCAGGCCCGACGCCTACGGCGACCTGACGGAGGCGTGAGCAGATGGCAACCGCGACCGGCAGCGCGCACGCCGCGCTGCACGCCCGCCACCAGGCGGTGCTGCCCGACTGGCTGGCCACCTACTACGCCCGGCCGATCGAGCTGACGCACGGCGCCGGCCGGCACGTCTGGGACGCCGAGGGACGGCGCTACCTGGACTTCTTCGGCGGCATCCTCACCACGATGACCGCGCACGCGCTGCCCGAGGTGACCGCGGCCGTCACCGAGCAGGCCGGGAAGATCCTGCACACCTCGACGCTCTACCTCAGCCGCCAGGCGGTCGAACTCGCCGAGCGGATCGCCCGGCTGTCGGGCATCCCCGACGCCCGGGTGTTCTTCACCACCTCCGGCACCGAGGCCAACGACACCGCGCTGCTGCTGGCCACCACCTACCGCCGCTCCAACCAGGTGCTGGCGCTGCGCAACAGCTACCACGGCCGGTCCTTCACCTCGATCGGCATCACCGGCAACTCCGCCTGGTCCCCGACCAGCCTCTCCCCGCTCCAGACGCTCTACGTGCACGGCGGGGTGCGCACCCGCGGCCCGTACGCGCACCTGACGGACGCGGAGTTCACCGACGCCTGCGTGGCGGACCTGGAAGACCTGCTGGGACAGGCGGGCGGCACCATCGCCGCGCTGATCGCCGAACCGGTGCAGGGCGTGGGCGGCTTCACCTCCGGACCCGACGGGCTGCTCGCGGCGTTCAAGCGGGTGCTGGACCGGCACGGCATCCTGTGGATCACCGACGAGGTGCAGACCGGCTGGGGCCGCACCGGCGACCACTTCTGGGGCTGGCAGGCGCACGCCGAGGCCGGCCCGCCGGACATCCTCACCTTCGCCAAGGGCATCGGCAACGGCCTGTCCATGGGCGGCGTGGTGGCCCGCGCCGAGGTGATGAACTGCCTGGACGCCAACTCCATCTCCACCTTCGGCGGCAGCCCGATCACCACCGCCGGCGCCCTCGCCAACCTCACCTACCTGCTCGACCACGACCTCCAGGGCAACGCCCGCCGGGTCGGCGGCCTGCTGCGGGCCCGGCTGGACGCGGTCGCCGCCCGCAACCCGCTGGTCCGCGAGGTGCGCGGCCGCGGCCTGATGCTCGGCGTCGAGCTCGTCGAACCCGGCACCGACACCCCGTCGCCGGCCGCCGCCTCCCTCGTCCTGGAGGCCGCCCGCGAACGCGGCCTGCTCATCGGCAAGGGCGGCCGGGCCGGCAACGCGCTGCGGATCGCCCCGCCGCTGACCCTCACCGTGGCCGAGGCCGAGGAGGGCGCCGACGCGCTGGGCGAGGCCCTGGCCGCCGCCCACGCCGAAGTGGCCAAGCAGCCCGCGGAAGGGGGCGCGCGATGAGCCGTACCCTCATCCGCGGCGGCCTGGTCATCACCGCCGCCGACGAGGTCCACGCCGACGTGCTGATCGAGGGCGGCCGGATCGCCGCGCTCGCCGCCCACGACAGCGACACCGCGGCCGGCTGGACCGCCGACACCGTCATCGACGCCACCGACCGCTACGTCATCCCCGGCGGCGTCGACGCGCACACCCACATGGAGATGCCCTTCGGCGGCACCGTCGCCGCCGACACCTTCGAGACCGGCACCCGCGCCGCGGCCTGGGGCGGCACCACCACCATCGTGGACTTCGCCATCCAGCAGGTCGGCGGCACCCTCCGGGCCGGCCTCGACGCCTGGCACGCCAAGGCCGACGCGAAGTGCGCGATCGACTACGGCTTCCACATGATCGTCGCCGACGTCAACGAGCCGGTACTGGGGGAGATGGACCTCCTGGTCGAGGAGGGCATCACCAGCTTCAAGCTCTTCATGGCCTACCCGGGGGTCTTCTACAGCGACGACGGGCAGATCCTGCGGGCGATGCAGCGGGCCGGGGGAAATGGCGGGCTGATCATGGCCCACGCCGAGAACGGGATCGCCATCGACGTCCTGGTGCGGCAGGCGCTCGCCGCCGGGCGGACCGACCCGCGCTACCACGGCGAGGTCCGGCACGCGCTGCTGGAGGCCGAGGCGACCCACCGCGCCATCCAGCTCGCCCGGGTGGCCGGCGCCCCGCTGTACGTGGTGCACGTCTCCGCCCAGCAGGCGGTGGCCGAGCTGATCGCCGCCCGCGACCAGGGGCTGCCGGTCTTCGGCGAGACCTGCCCGCAGTACCTCTTCCTGTCCACCGACAACCTCGCCGAACCCGGCTTCGAGGGCAGCAAGTACGTGTGCAGCACCCCGCTGCGGCCGCGCGAGCACCAGGCCGCGCTGTGGCAGGGCCTGCGCACCGACGACCTCCAGGTGGTCTCCACCGACCACTGCCCGTTCTGCTTCACCGGGCAGAAGGACATCGGCCGCGGCGACTTCTCCAAGATCCCCAACGGGCTGCCCGGGGTGGAGAACCGGATGGACCTGCTGCACCAGGCGGTCCTGGACGGCCACCTCACCCGCCGCCGCTGGATCGAGATCGCCTGCGCCACGCCGGCCCGGATGTTCGGCCTCTACCCGCGCAAGGGCACCCTCGCCCCCGGCGCCGACGCCGACGTGGTCGTCTACGACCCGCACGCCGAGCAGGTGCTGTCCGCCGGCAGCCACCACATGAACGTGGACTACAACGCCTACGAGGGCCGCCGGATCACCGGGCAGGCGCAGACGGTGCTCTCCCGCGGGGTGCCGGTGATCCAGGACCGCGCGTACGTCGGGCGGGCCGGGCACGGGCAGTACGTGCCGCGCGGCACCTGCCAGTTCCTCGGCTGACCCGCCGCCGCGGCGGGTTCCGTCGACCATTCATCGAAGCTGAAGGAGCGGTGCCGCCATGGACTTCGGACTCGTTCTCCAGACCGACCCGCCGGCTTCGCGGGTCGTGTCGCTGATGCAGCGTGCGGAGCGCAGCGGGTTCACGTACGGGTGGACCTTCGACTCGGCGGTGCTGTGGCAGGAGCCGTTCGTCATCCACAGCCAGATCCTGGCGCGGACCGAGCGGATGCGGGTCGGCACGATGGTCACCAACCCCGGCACCCGCACCTGGGAGGTGACCGCGTCGACCTTCGCGACGCTCAACGACATGTACGGCAACCGGACGGTGTGCGGCATCGGCCGCGGCGACTCGGCGATGCGGGTGGCCGGCCGCAGCCCCAACACACTCGCGCGGCTCGGCGAGGCGATCACGGTGATCCGCGACCTCGCCGAGGGCCGCGAGGCCGCCGTCGACGGCACCGCGCTGCGCCTGCCCTGGGTCGAGGACGGCGAACTGCCGGTGTGGATGGCCGCGTACGGGCCGAGGGCGCTGAAGATGGCGGGGGAGAAGGCAGACGGGTTCATCCTCCAACTCGCCGACGTCTACCTCACCGAGCACATGGTCAAGGCGGTGCGCGCCGCCGCCGAGCAGGCGGGCCGGGACCCGGCGGGGATCACGATCTGCGTGGCCGCGCCGGCGTACGTCACGGCGGACGACTCGCCGGCCGCCCTCGCCCACGCCCGCGACCAGTGCCGCTGGTTCGGCGGGATGGTCGGCAACCACGTCGCCGACCTGGTCTCCCGCTACGGCGAGCACTCCGCGGCCGTGCCGGACGAACTCACCGACTACATCAAGGCCCGCCAGGGGTACGACTACTCCCACCACGGCCGCGCCGGCAACCCCGACACCGCCTTCGTCCCCGACGACATCGTGGACCGCTTCTGCCTGCTGGGCCCGCCGCAGGCCCACATCGCCAAACTGGAGGCCCTGCGCGCCCTGGGCGTCGACCAGTTCGCGGTCTACGACATGCACGACGCCCAGGAAACCGTCATCGACACCTACGGCACCGACATCATCCCCGCCCTCAACCCCTGACCCGCGCCTCCCGGTTCGACGGCCCCCCGCACGGCACCGCGTCCCCCTGCCGCCCTCCTCCGAACGGACGGACCGCCCATGACCGACACCGCTCCCATACCCCCGCCCGCGTCCCCGGGCGGCTCCGCCCAGCAGGCGTACCCGGACGGCCGGGTCGCGCTGTCCGACCCGTCCGCGGTGGCCTCCGCACCCTTCGCCAACGCCGAACTGGTTCCGGTCCCGGTAGAGCAGCGGACCTGGGGCGTGTACAACTACCTCGCGCTGTGGGTGGCCATGGCGCACTGCATCCCGTCCTGGACGCTGGCCTCGGGGCTGGTGGCGCTGGGGATGGACTGGAAGCAGGCGGTGCTGACGATCGCGCTCGCCAACGTGATCGTGCTGCTGCCGATGCTGCTGACCGGCCACGCCGGCCCGAAGTACGGCATCCCGTTCCCGGTGCTGGCGCGGGCCTCGTTCGGGGTCCGCGGCGCGAACCTGCCGGCACTGGTGCGGGCGGCGGTGGCGTGCTGCTGGTTCGGCATCCAGACCTGGATCGGCGGCCAGGGCATCTTCGTGCTGCTGGGCAAGATCTTCGGCGGGTGGGCCGACACCGGCGAGGTCGGCGGCTACCCGTGGACGCTGTGGCTGTCCTTCCTGGTCTTCTGGGCGATCGAACTCGCCGTCATATACCGCGGCATGGAGACCCTGCGGCGCTTCGAGAACTGGGCGGCGCCGTTCGTCCTGGTGGGCGCGGCCGTGCTGCTGGTCTGGATCGCGCACAAGGCGGGCGGCCTGGGCCCCCTGCTGCACCAGCCGTCGAAGCTGGGCTGGGGCGCGGACTTCTGGAAGGTCTTCTTCCCCGGCCTGATGGGCATGATCGGCTTCTGGTCGACGCTGTCCCTGAACATCCCCGACTTCACCCGCTTCGGCCGCGGGCAGCGGGCACAGGCGTGGGGCCAGACCCTCGGACTGCCGACGACCATGACGCTCTTCGCGCTGATGTCCGTGCTGGTCACCTCGGGATCGCAGCAGGTCTACGGGGCGGCGATCTGGGACCCGGTGGAACTCGCCGGCCGGACCGACAACGTCTTCGGCCTGCTCTTCGCGCTGGTCACCGTCTTCATCGCGACGATCTCGGTGAACGTCGCGGCGAACGTGGTCTCCCCGGCGTACGACCTGGCGAACCTCGCGCCGAAGCGCGTCACCTTCCGCACCGGCGCGGTCGTCACGGGTGTGGTCGGGGTCCTCGTCATGCCGTGGAAGCTGACCTCCACACCGCAGCTGTACATCTTCACCTGGCTCGGCGTGGTCGGCGGCCTGCTCGGTACGGTCGCCGGCATCCTCATCGCCGACTACTGGATCGTGCGGCGCACCGAACTGCACCTGGCCGACCTGTACGCCGACCACGGACGCTACTGGTACACCGGCGGCTGGAACTGGCGGGCCGTCGCGGCGTTCACGACCGGCGGCCTGCTCGCGGTCGGCGGCTCGTACTCGACCCTCGGCGCGGACGGCACGAAGGCGGGGCCCTTCCCCGTGCACGGGCTGATCCCCTTCCTCCAGCCCCTGGCGGACTACGGCTGGGCGGTCGGCCTCGGGGCGTCCCTCGTGGTGTACCTCGCCCTGATGCTCGCCCGGCCGCCGGGTGCGGCCGGCGCCGGGTGAGACGGGGCACGGGGCCGGGGCCGTCTCTGGTTGGATAGGGGGCATGGGCAACGATGCAGGCACGGCGCCGCCGACCGCGGAGGACCTGACCGACGCGTTCACCGCCGATGTCGAGGCGGTCGTCAGGGACGTCGTCGCGGCCGAAGTGACCCCGCGCTGGCGGCGGCTGGCCGATGCCGACGTCGTGGAGAAGAACGGGCCGCACGACCTCGTCACCACCGCCGACCGGCGGGCGGAGGAGGCCCTCACGCGGCGGCTGCCCCAACTGCTGCCCGGCTCCGTGGTGGTGGGCGAGGAAGCGGTCGCGGCCGACCCGGCCCTGCTGGAACTGCTGCGCGGTGACGCCCCGGTGTGGGTGGTGGACCCGGTCGACGGCACTTCGGCGTTCGTCCGGGGCGACGAGGGCTTCTCCACGCTGGTGAGCCTGGTCCGCGGCGGTGAGCCCGTGGCCTCCTGGACGTACGCCCCGCAGCTGGGCCTGTTCGCCACCGCGCGGCGCGGGCTGGGCGCGTACCTCGACGGGGCGCGGCTGCGGACGGCCGCCGACCGCGAGCCGCTGCGGATATGGATCTCCAACCCGGTCTTCCGCCACGCCGAGGAGCGCGCCGCGCTGGCCCGGCTGGAGGCGGCGGGCGTCGAGACGGTGCCGTGCGTCACCAGCGCCGGCCTGGCCTACCTGGAGGTCGCCCGGGGCATCGCCGACGGTGTGGCCTTCTTCTGGGAGGCGCCCTGGGACCACTCCGCGGGGCTGCTGCTGGTCTCGGAGGCGGGCGGCGCGAGCCTGACGCCGGCGGGGGCGCCGTTCCGCGTCGCCGGGGGCAACCGGCTGCCGTTCACGGTGGCCCGGAACGCGGCGACCGCCGAGCGCGTGGTGCGCACCCTGGGTGTCGGTTTCTCGGAGAGCGGCGCGGCGGGCAGTGCGGCGAGCAGTGCGGCGGACGGTCTGCACAGCGGCGCGCCGAGCGGGCCCGCGGGCGGCCCGCGGTGAGCCGCGCGGTGGTCGCCGACGCGGTCGTGGTCGGCGCCGGCCCGAACGGCCTGACCGCCGCGGTCGAACTCGCCCGCGCCGGCCTGTCCGTGCAGGTCTACGAGGCCGCCGACACCGTCGGGGGCGGCGCCCGCACCGAGGAGTTGACGCTCCCCGGCTTCCGCCACGACCCCTGCTCGGCCGTCCACCCCTTCGGCGTCGGCTCGCCGGCGTTCGGCGCGCTGCCGCTGGCCCGGCACGGCCTGGAGTGGCTCCACCCGCGGGTGCCGATGGCGCACCCCTTCCCCGACGGCACCGCCGCCGTGCTGGGCCGCACGGTCGGGGAGACCGCCGCCTCGCTCGGGCCGCGCGACGCGCCCGCCTACCGCAAGCTGCTCGCCCCGTACACCGGCCACTGGGACGCCCTGGCCGCGGACTTCTTCCGGCCGCCGTGGGCGGGGCTGCCCAAGGACCCCTACCGCTTCGCCCGGTTCGGCCTCACCGGCCTGCCCCCGGTCGGCCTGATGGCGCTCCGGTTCCATGACGCGAAGGCCCGCGGCCTGCTCGCGGGGCTGGCCGGGCACGCCATCGCGCGGCTGCGCGAACCGCTCACCGGCGCCATGGCCCTGATGTTCGCGCTGGCCGCCCACGAACGCGGCTGGCCGGTGGCGCGCGGCGGCTCCCAGGCGATCAGCGACGCGCTCGCCGCGCACCTGGCCGAACTCGGCGGCGCCGTCACCACCGGGGTGACCGTGCGCAAGCTCGACGAACTCCCGCCGGCCCGCGCGTACGTCTTCGACACCTCGCCCACCGCGCTGGCCCGGATCGCCGCGCTCGGCGACGCCTACCGCGGCTACCGCTACGGCCCGTCCGTCTTCAAGATCGACTACGCGCTGGACGGCCCCGTGCCGTGGACCGCGCCCGCCGCCCGCGAGGCCGGCACGGTGCACATCGGCCCCACGTACACCGAGATCGGCGACGCCCTCGACCGGGCCGTGGCCGGCCGGATGCCGCAGACGCCGTTCCTGATCACCTCGCAGCCGACCGTGGTCGACCCGTCCCGCGCGCCCGCGGGCAAGCACGTCTTCTGGGCGTACGCGCACGTCCCGCGCGGCTGGCACGGCGACGCGACCGACGCCGTCGAGCGGCAGATCGAGCGGTTCGCGCCGGGCTTCCGCGACCTGGTGCTGGCCCGCGCGGTGACCGGCCCCGCGGGCCTGGCCGCCCGCAACGCCAACTACGTGGAGGGCGACATCGCGTGCGGCGCGTTCTCCGGGCTCCAGACGGTGCTGCGGCCGCGGCTGGCCGCGATCCCGTACGCGACCCGGCGCCCCGGGGTCTTCCTGTGCTCCTCGGCGACCCCGCCCGGGCCGGGCGTGCACGGCATGAGTGGCCACAACGCGGCGAAGGCGGTGCTGCGGCACCTGAGGCGGGCCGCGGCCCGCGCGTAGACACCACGCGGGCCGTCAGGAGCGGTCACGCGGGGCGTCAGGAGCGGTGCGTCCGGCGGTAGCTCCACCCCAGCAGTCCGAGCAGCACCAGCCCGGACAGGATCAGACTCGACCCGGTGCTCCAGCCGCCGAACGGCAGCCGCGGCACCAGCCGCGCGCCCCACACCACCCCGGCGCCGATCAGCGCCAGCCCGGCCAGCGCGGTCCCGGCGATCCGCCACGGCGAGGCCACGCTCGCCGCCACGCCCTGCATCGCCCGGACCCGCACCGGCTCCTCGAAGCGGGCCACCGCGGGCACCGCCCGCGACAGCAGCACCAGCCCGGCCAGCACCAGCAGCATGCCCGGCCCCGGCAGCACCAGCAGCGCCAGCCCGACCAGCAGCAGCACACCACCGAGCACGCCCAGCGCCAGCCGCTTCGCCGGGTGCAGCCGCCGGGACCGCTCCACCGCGCCGGGCACACCGGACCCGCCGGGGCGCTCCGGCCCGCCCTGACCCGTACGCCGCGCCGCGCTCACCGCCTCACCGTAGCCGCCGGGCCGGTGGGCGGCGCGGCAACGCGCCCCGCGGGCGGCTCAGCCGGGGGTCAGCTGCTGCAAGCCCACCACCCGCAGCAGCTCCAGCCGCTCGCGGGACGCGCTGCCCGGGCGCGCGGTGTACACCACCAGCCGCTGGTCGTGCTCGGGGTTGACCAGCACCTCGCACTCCAGCTCCAGCAGCCCGACGACCGGGTGCAGGAAGCGCTTGACGTCGCTGCGCCGCACGGCCACCTCGTGGTCGTCCCACAGCGCCGCGAACTCCGCGCTGCGCTCGCGCAGCCGGCGCACCAGCCCGGCCAGCCGCTGGTCGTCCGGGCGCCGGGCGAGGGTGGCGCGCAGGTCGGCGACCGCCGCACGGGCGCCGCGGTCGCGGTCCTCGGCCGGGAACAGCTCACGGGCGGCCGGGTCGGTGAAGTAGCGCCAGGCGATGTTGCGCTGGTCCTCCGGGCGGGCGGACGCGTCGCCGTGCAGCGCCTTGGCCATCGCGTTCTGCGCCAGCACGTCGCCGCGGTCGCTCACCACCTGCGCGGGGGTGTCGGCCAGCCGGTCCAGGACGAGCAGCAGACCCGGGCGGACATGTGCGGTGGCCGGCCGGCCACCGCGCGGCGGCTCCTCGCCGGCCAGCAGGAACAGGTGGTCGCGCTCGTCACCGCTCAGCCGCAGCGCCCGGGCGACCGCGGCGAGCATCTGCCGGGAGGGGTACGAGCCCCTGGCCTGCTCCAGCCGCGTGTAGTGGTCGGTGGACATCCCCGCCAGCCGCGCCACCTCCTCGCGGCGCAGCCCGGGGGTGCGCCGCCGTGGCCCTGCGGAGAGCCCGACGTCGGCGGGGGAGAGCCGGGTGCGGCAGCGCCGCAGGAAGTCGGCCAGTTCGGTTCTGTCCACCCCTCCACCATGCACTCGGCCGCCGTCCGTAGCCAGGGACAGCCGGTCCCCGGCTACGGACGCGGGCGGTCAGGCGCCGGGGTAGCCGTAGCCCTGGCCGGGCTGGGCGCCGGGCTGCTGCGGGTAGCCCGGCTGCGGGCTGCCGTAGCCGGGGGCGGGCTGCTGGTAGCCGGGCTGCGGGGTGCCGTAGCCCGGGGCGGGCTGCTGGTAGCCGATCTGCGGCTGGCCGCCGGCCTGGTACATCGCGGCCGGGTCGCGCACCTCCGACAGCGCGCGCTTGAAGATCACCTTGCTGAAGTAGCCGCCCCCGCCGAATATGCACAGCACGACGTACCAGAACTGCTCGGCGCCGGTCATCTGGACCAGGCCGTACTCGCTCAGGGCCTTCTTCGCGGGCACCTTGGCGAGGTAGTACACGCCGAAGTAGATGCAGCCGAGGACGTACCAGAACTTCTCCCACGACGTGTTCACGCCGCGCCCGAGGTACTGCCGTTCCGCCATGGGACTTTCCGCCTTCTTTCGCTGTGGTGACCTGGCCGGGGTCTGCCGACCCGACCCGTGTCCGGCCGTGCCGGCACAGATGGCCGCCGCCAAGCGAAAAGCCGTCGTCCCCCGTGCGCAGAATCTTAAGTCGGCGGGGGCACCGGTGTCCCACCTCAGTCCGTAACCCTTGCCAGTCGAAGGGCGGTTCACTAACCTTACTCGCCAGTAAGGTTACTGCGAAGTCAGGAAGAGGCGTAAGCATGGCCGCACTTGATGATCTCGACCTGGAGGCGCTGGACTTCGGGTCCGTGGAGCCGGGCGAGTTCGCCCGGATCGTGAAGGGCCTGCCGGGCCGCCGGCTCAGCGAGTTCATGGCCGGGCCGCAGCGCCGCCGGGTGCTGGACGAGGTGTTCGGGCGGATGCACACCCGGTTCAAGCCCGAGGCGGCCGGCGGCCGGGACGCCCTGATCCGCTGGCGGATCACCGAGTCCGGCACCGAGCCCGGCGACCGCGACGACGTCTACGAGACGCACATAGCCGGCGGCGCCTGCACGGTGACGACCGAACGCACCGACCGCACACCGCAGTTGAGCCTGACGATGGCCGCACCGGAGTTCCTGAAGCTGGTCTCCGGCAACGCCTCGGGACCCACCCTGTTCTTCACCCGCAAGCTGAAGGTGAAGGGCGACATCCGCCTCGCCGGCGGTCTGACGTACTTCTTCGACATCCCCAAGGCGTAGCCCGCGGGCGCGGCGGCCTCCGTCAACTCCCCTCGGGCGCGGCGGCGGCCGCCTCCTGCGCCGGGTCGCCGTCCACCAGCTCCACCGGCGCGGTGCCCGCTGCCAGCGCGGCCAGCCCGGCCCGGACCCGGCGCGCGCCGTTCGCGTACAGGTACTGCTCCAGGTCCTCCGGCGCCACCAGCCGCCAGGAGTCCAACTCCTCCGCCTGGAGTTTGATCGCCGCCAGTTCGTCGTCGCCGAGCACGCCCCCGTCGTAGAGGTAGATCACCAGCGGCGGCCGGGCGGCGCCGGCGATCCAGTCGATCGCCAGCAGCGCGCCGGGCACCACGTCGAGGCCGATCTCCTCCAGCGTCTCCCGGCGGGCGCCCTGCCGCGGGGTCTCGCCCTGGTCCGACTCGATGGTGCCGCCCGGCAGCGTCCAGGTGCCGTCGTCCCGGTAGTTGGGCTCGACCAGCAGCACCCGGCCGTCGGTCGAGCGGAACAGGGTGCTCGCACTGGCCAGGATCTTGGGCAGCGACGCGATGTACGTGGCGTAGTCGGTGGTCATACGCACCAACCTACGGGGTGCGTACGGCCGGTGGGATAGGGTCTCGAACCGGCGCGACGTCCCGTTCCGGATCAGGAGAGATCACGTGTCCGACGCAGCACGGCGGCCGGTGGGGCATGTCCTCGTCGCCGCGGACAAGTTCAAGGGCTCGCTGACCGCGGTCGAGGTCGCCGCCCACGTCACCGCCGGACTTCACGAGGTGGCACCCCAGGTGGCCGTCACGTCGCTGCCCGTGGCCGACGGCGGCGACGGCACCGTGGACGCGGCGGTCGCCGCGGGCTTCGAACGCCGCACCGCGCGGGTGGCCGGCCCGCTCGGCGCACCGGTCGACGCGGCGTACGCGCTGCGCGCCGGCACCGCCGTCGTCGAGATGGCCGAGGCGTCCGGGCTGCGGCACCTGCCCCCCGGGGTCTTCGCGGCGCTGACCGCCACCACGTACGGCACCGGCGAGCTGCTGCGCGCCGCGCTCGACGCCGGGGCCCGCACCATCGTGCTCGGGGTCGGCGGCAGCGCCACCACCGACGGCGGCGCGGGCATGCTCGCCGCGCTCGGCGCCCGCCTGCTCGACGCCGAAGGGGTGCCCGTCGCGCCCGGCGGCGCCGCGCTCGCCTCGCTCGCCACCGCGGACCTGTCCGGGCTCGACCCGCGGCTGGCCGACACGGAGATCGTGCTCGCCAGCGACGTGGACAACCCGCTGCGCGGGCCCAAGGGCGCCGCCGCCGTCTACGGGCCCCAGAAGGGCGCCTCCGAGCAGGACGTGGCGCTCCTCGACGGTGCGCTCGGGCAGTACGCCGCCGTGCTCGGCGCCACCCTCGGGGGTGCGGCTCTCGCCGCAGCCGACGCGCCCGGGGCCGGCGCCGCCGGCGGCATCGGGTACGGCGCCCTCGTCGGGCTCCGCGCGTCCTTCCGGCCCGGGATCGAGGTCCTCCTCGACGTCCTCGGGTTCGCCGACGCGGTCAGCCGCGCCGACCTCGTCATCACCGGTGAGGGCTCCCTCGACGCCCAGACCCTCCACGGCAAGGCGCCGGTCGGCGTCGCCGCGGCGGCCCGCTCCCGCGGAGTGCCCGTCGCCGCGGTCTGCGGCCGCCTCGCCCTTTCCCCCGAGGAGCTCGCCTCCGTCGGCATCACCCGTGCGTATGCTCTTGCCGAGCTCGAACCCGATGTCCAACGGTGCATGGCTGATGCCGCGCGGCTCCTGCGGCTCGCGGCGGCCTCCCTGGCGCGGGATTTCCTCGGCTGACCTCCCCCCGGGTGCCCCCGTCCGGTCTGCCCCGGGACCACCCCCCGGTGGGGGGCTGGTCGCGCCGTTCCCCGCGCCCCTGATTCCGCTCGGCCCTTCCGTGCCGGCCGTCCCCCCGCCCAGCCCGCTCCGGTCTGCTTCGGGACCACCTGCCGGTCCTGGGCTTGTCGCGCAGTTCCCCGCGCCCCTGATTCCGCTCGGCCCTTCCGCGGCCCCCATCCTGCCCGTCGGCAGGTGAAAGCTTCAGACCCTTCCGCGGCCCCCATCCTGCGGAGGGAGCCGAGCCAATCAGGGGCGCGGGGAACTGCGCGACAAGCCACAGGCAAGCAGGTGATCCCGGGACGGCGGAACCCACCCGCCCGGAGGGCAGGAGCCGCCCACCGGGAGGTGGTCCCGGGGCGGACGGGACGGGGGCACCCGGGGGGGGTGCGTTTACCGCGCGGTAGCGCGTTCGCGACGGTTGGCGCGGAAGGTGTTGACGCGGCGGGTGGTCGCGAACCCGGGAATCGTGGCGGCGGCGACGCACTGGAGGGCGCAGCCGGCCTGGAGCAGCTGGTGCCCCCCGGGAATGTCGAGGGTCCAGGCGGCGAGGCACCCCATGCTGACCAGCGTCCAGCAGAACGTGACGAGTGCGAGGCGCCCCCGCGGCTTGGGGTACTCGACGCGGCTGACCATGAGCCACGCCACCCCGACGATCGCGAGCACGGTCGGGACGAAGGGCAGCTCGAGCAGGACCAGGGACACCACGGTCATTGCCCCGAAGGGGCTGGGCATGCCCTGGAAGACGCCGTCGCGCAGAGTGGTGCAGGAGAAGCGGGCAAGCCGCAGGACCACCGCGAGCACGACAAGTACGGCCGCGGCGGCGGCCACCTTGCCGTGGGCGTCGTCGGTGACGATCCCCCACACGACGACGAAGTACGCGGGCGCGAGCCCGAAGCTGATCAGGTCCGAGAGGTTGTCCAGCTCGGCGCCCATCGCCGAGCTGCGCAGCTTCCGCGCGACGAGACCGTCGAAGAGGTCGAAGACGGACGCCATCAGCATCAGCGTGACCGCGTTGGCCGCGCTGTGCTTGGACATCGCGTTGCTGCTGTTCCCCATGAGGTGCGGGACGAGCACGCCGGTGGTGGTGAAGTAGACGGCCATGAAGCCGCAGATCGCGTTGCCGAGCGTCAGCGCGTCCGCGATCGACAGCCGGGTGGACAGCGGCAGGTCGTCGTCCTGCTCCTCGATCTCGCTGACCCAGTTGTGCGTCTCGTGCTCAGTCACGGTCAAGACGCGTCACCCCAGCCGTCATGGTCTCGCCGACCTCGACCGCGCTGCCCACGCCTTCCGGCAGGTAGACATCCACCCGGGAGCCGAACCGGATCAGCCCGATCCGCTCGCCCTGCTCGACCTTGCAGCCGCGCGGCACGTACGGCACGATCCGCCGGGCCACCGCGCCGGCGATCTGGATCACCTCGACGTCACCGATCTCGGTGTCGAAGTGCCAGACCACCCGCTCGTTGTGCTCGCTCTCCTTGTTGAACGCCGGTACGAACCCGCCGGGGATGTGCTCGACGGAGGTGACCGTGCCGCTCAGCGGGGCGCGGTTGACGTGGACGTTCAGCGGGCTCATGAAGATCGCGACGCGGGTGCGCCCGTCCTTCCACGGCATGACGCTCTGGACCACGCCGTCGGCGGGGGAGACCACCCCGCCCTCGGTGATCTTCCGCTCGGGGTCGCGGAAGAACCACAGCATGCCGGCGGTGAGGACGGTGGCGGGGACGGCCACCGCCGTCCACCGTCCGGAGCGTCGGGCGCGCAGCAGGCTGACCGCCGCCGTGGCCGCGGTCGGCAGGAGCCACGGCGACGCTCCGCGCGCGAGGCCGACCCGGCGGCGAGGTGCAGAGGATTGGCTGTGGGGCATGGAAGACCTTCGTAGCGGAGGGTGCCGCGAAATGCTTCTGGGGACGGCGGCTTTCACTGATGGTATCGGCTGACACGGGCAACTCGGCAAGCTGATGGGCGAGTCGATGGCCGGTTCCCGCACCTGCCGTTTTCACGCAGTGTGACTCTCATCTCAGGAAAACCGCTGCGAACGCGGACATTCACCCGTCGACACGGTACTCCTCCAACAGCCGCCGTCCGATGATCATTTTCTGGATCTCGGCGGTCCCCTCGCCGATCAGCAGCATGGGGGCCTCACGGTACAGCCGCTCGATCTCGTACTCCTTGGAGAAGCCGTAGCCGCCGTGGATGCGGAAGGCGTCCTCGACGACCTCCTTGCAGTACTCCGAGGCGAGATATTTGGCCATGCCCGCCTCCAGGTCGTTCCGCTCGCCGGAGTCCTTCTTGCGGGCGGCGTTGACCATGAGCTGGTGGGCGGCCTCCACTTTCGTGGCCATCTCGGCCAGCTTGAACTGGATCGCCTGGTGCTGCGCGATCGGCCGCCCGAAGGTCTCGCGCTGCTGGGCGTAGGAGATGCCCAGCTCGAAGGCGCGGCGGGCGACCCCGCAGCCGCGCGCGGCGACGTTCACCCGGCCCACCTCGACGCCGTCCATCATCTGGTAGAAGCCGCGGCCGCCGGTTCCGCCGAGCACCCGGTCGGCCGGCACGCGGACGTCCTGGAGGACCAGCTCGGTGGTGTCGACGCCCTTGTAGCCCATCTTCTCGATCTTGCCGGGCACGGTGAGCCCGGAGACCTTGGGGTTCGGGCCGAAGCCGGGCTCCTTCTCGATCAGGAAGGTGGTCATCGACCGGTGCGCGGGCGCGTCGGCCGGCTGTCCCTCGTCGGTGCGGCACAGCACGGCCACGAGGTTGGCCGAGCCGCCGTTGGTCAGCCACATCTTCTGGCCGTTGAGCACATAGGCGTCGCCCTCCCGGACGGCCTTGGTGCGGATCGCGGACACGTCGGAGCCGAGCCCCGGCTCCGACATCGAGAACGCTCCGCGTACGTCGCCGGTGGCCATCTTCGGCAGGAAGTAGTCCTTCTGCTCCTGCGTGCCGTGCTGCTTGATCATGTACGCGACGATGAAGTGCGTGTTGATGATGCCGGACACGCTCATCCAGCCGCGGGCGATCTCCTCCACGGTCAGCGCGTAGGTCAGCAGTGACTCGCCGAGCCCGCCGTACTCCTCGGGGATCATCAGGCCGAAGATGCCCAGGTCCTTCAGGCCCGCGACGATCTCGGTCGGGTACTCGTCGCGGTGTTCCAGCTCGGTGGCGACCGGCAGGATCTCCTTGTCGACGAAGGAGCGCACGGTGGCGAGGATCTCCCGCTGGATGTCGGTCAGACCCTCGGTCTGCGCGAGGCGGTCGGCCATGTCACTTCCCTCCCCGGGAGTCGGTGCCGGCGGTGCCGGTGGGTTCGGCGGGGCCGGCGGTCTCTGCGGTGCCCGCGGCGGGTGCGGGTTCGGGGCGGCCGGGCTGCTCGCCGCCGCGCTCGGCCACGTAGGAGGCGGTCGGCACCATCACCTTGCGGCGGAAGACGCAGACCAGGGTGCCGTCCTGCTTGTAGCCGCGGGTCTCCACCTCCACGATGCCGCGGTCGTCCTTCGACTTCGACGGCCGCTTGCCCAGCACGGTCGTCTCGCCGTAGATCGTGTCGCCGTGGAAGGTCGGCGCCACGTGCCGCAGCGACTCGATCTCCAGGTTGGCGATCGCCTTTCCGGACACGTCGGGCACGGACATGCCCAGCAGCAGCGAGTAGACGTAGTTGCCGACCACCACGTTGCGGCCGAAGTCCGTACTGCTCCCGGCGTAGTGCGCGTCCATGTGGAGCGGGTGGTGGTTCATCGTGAGGAGGCAGAAGAGGTGGTCGTCGTATTCGGTGACCGTCTTGCCGGGCCAGTGCCGGTAGACGGCGCCGACCTCGAACTCCTCGTAAGTACGCCCGAACTGCACCGTCATACCTCCAGCTTGTTCGCTCGGCGGATCTCGTCCACGATCCGGCCGATGATCCCGGTGATACCGAAGTCCTTCGGCGTGAAGACGGCCGCCACACCGGCGGCCCGCAGGTGCTCCGCGTCCGCGGCCGGGATGATGCCGCCGACGATCACCGGCACATCGTCCACCCCGGCCCGCCGCAGCCGCCCGAGCACGTCCGGCACCAGGGCCGCGTGCGACCCGGACAGGATCGACAGGCCCACGCAGTGCACGTCCTCGGCGACCGCGGCGGCCACGATCTGCTCCGGGGTGAGCCTGATCCCCTGGTAGACCACCTCGAAGCCGGCGTCGCGGGCGCGCACCGCGATCTGCTCCGCGCCGTTGGAGTGCCCGTCCAGGCCCGGCTTGCCGACCAGCAGCCGCAGCCGCCCGCCGCCCAGTTCGGCCGCGGTGGCGGCCACCTTCCGCCGTACGGCGGCGAGTTCGCCGTCCACCTCGGCGCCCACCGCGACCGGCGCGCCGCTCACCCCGGTCGGCGCGCGGAACTCGCCGAACACGTCGCGCAGCGCCGACGCCCACTCGCCGGTGGTCACCCCCGCCCGCGCGCACTCCAGCGTCGCGGGCATCAGGTTCTCCGTTCCGGCGGCCGCGGCCCGCAGCTCGGCAAGCGCCTTGTCGACCCGCGGCTGGTCCCGGCCGACCCGCCAGTCGTGCAGCGCGGCCACCACCCGTGCCTCGCCCGCCGGGTCCACCGTCATGATCGCCCGGTCCAGGTCCGCGGTGAGCGGGTTGGGCTCGGTCGACTCGTGGATGTTGACGCCGACGATCTTCTCCGCGCCGGACTCGATCCGCGCCCGCCGCTCCGCGTGCGAGGCCACCAGCTGCGACTTGAGGTAGCCGGACTCCACCGCGGCCATCACACCGCCCAGTTCGTCGATGTGCGCCATCTCCGCGGTGGCCTGCTCGACGAGTTCGGCGACCTTCGCCTCCACCACGTGGCTGCCGGCGAAGATGTCGTCGTACTCCAGCAGGTCGCTCTCGTGGGCCAGCACCTGCTGGATGCGCAGGCTCCACTGCTGGTCCCAGGGGCGCGGCAGCCCCAGCGCCTCGTTCCACGCGGGCAGTTGGACCGCGCGGGCGCGGGCGTCCTTGGACAGGGTGACGGCCAGCATCTCCAGCACGATCCGCTGGACGTTGTTCTCCGGCTGCGCCTCGGTCAGGCCGAGCGAGTTGACCTGCACGCCGTAGCGGAAACGGCGCTGCTTCGGGTCGGTCACGCCGTACCGCTCGCGGGTCACCTGGTCCCAGATCCGGCCGAAGGCGCGCATCTTGCACATCTCCTCGACGAACCGCACGCCCGCGTTCACGAAGAAGGAGATCCGCCCGACCACGTCGCCCTGCCGCTGCCGCGGGATGCGGCCGGAGGCGAACACCGCGTCCAGCACGGCGATCGCGGTGGACATCGCGTACGCGATCTCCTGCACCGGGGTGGCCCCGGCCTCCTGGAGGTGGTAGCTGCAGATGTTGATCGGGTTCCACTTGGGGATGTGGTTGACCGCGTACGTGATCATGTCCGTGGTCAGCCGCAGCGAGGGGCCCGGCGGGAAGACGTGGGTGCCGCGGGAGAGGTACTCCTTGACGATGTCGTTCTGCGTGGTGCCCTGGAGCGTGGCGATGTCCGCGCCCTGCTCCTCGGCGACGACCTGGAGCAGCGCCAGCATCCACATCGCGGTGGCGTTGATCGTCATCGAGGTGTTCATCCGCTCCAGCGGGATGTCCTCGAACAGCCGCCGCATGTCGCCGAGATGGGATATCGGCACCCCGACCCGGCCCACCTCGCCGAGCGCCAGCACGTGGTCGGGGTCGTAGCCGGTCTGCGTCGGCAGGTCGAACGCCACCGACAGCCCGGTCTGCCCCTTCGCCAGGTTCCGCCGGTACAGCGCGTTGGACGCCTCCGCGGTGGAGTGCCCGGCATACGTCCGCATCAGCCACGGCCGGTCGCGCCCCCTTTTGTGCTCGCTCGCCTCCGGGGGCTTCGACCCGGCGTCGACGGTCCTCGCTCCCGCGCTCGTGCCTCGCTTGTCGCTCGTCGCTTTCGACACCGGCGCCCCCTTTGGCTCGCTCGCCGGGGGCGCCGTTCTTACGTGGGTGCCCGGTGGCTGGTGGTTGTCCGTCATCGTGGCGGTCTCACGCGTCCTTGAATCGGTTGATGGCGGGCAGGTGGCGGGCGCGCAGTTCGGGGTCCGTGACGCCCAGGCCCTCGCGCGGGGCGAGCGCGAGCACGCCGACCTTGCCCTGGTGGAGGTTGCGGTGCACGTCGTACGCGGCCTGGCCGGTGTCCTCCAGGCGGTAGGTCCTGGACAGGGTGGGGTGGATCTTCCCCTTGGCGATCAGGCGGTTGGCCTCCCACGCCTCGCGGTAGTTGGCGAAGTGCGAGCCGACGATCCGCTTGAGGCTCATCCACAGGTAGCGGTTGTCGTACTCGTGCGTGTAGCCGCTGGTGGAGGCACAGGTGACGATGGTGCCGCCCTTGCGGGCGACGTAGACCGACGCGCCGAACGTCTCGCGGCCGGGGTGCTCGAAAACGATGTCCACGTCCTCGCCGCCGGTCAGCTCCCTGATCCGGGCGCCGAACCGCTTCCACTCGCGCGGGTCCTGGTGCCGGTCGTCCTTCCAGAAGCGGTATCCCTCGGCGGACCGGTCGATGACCGCCTCGGCGCCCATCCGGCGGCAGATCTCCGCCTTCTGCGGGCTGGAGACCACGCAGACTGGGTTGGCGCCGCCGGCCAGCGCGAACTGGGTGGCGTACGACCCGAGTCCGCCGCTGGCGCCCCAGATCAGCACGTTGTCGCCCTGCTTCATGCCGGCGCCGTTGCGGGAGACCAGCTGCCGGTAGGCGGTGGAGTTGACCAGCCCGGGGGAGGCGGCCTCCTCCCAGGTCAGGTGGGCGGGCTTGGGCATCAGCTGGTTCGCCTTGACCAGGGCGATCTCCGCCAGCCCGCCGAAGTTCGTCTCGAAGCCCCAGATCCGCTGCTCCGGGTCGAGCATCGTGTCGTCGTGCCCGTCGGCCGACTCCAGCTCCACGCTCAGGCAGTGCGCCACCACCCGGTCGCCGGGGCGCCACCGGTTCACGCCGGTCCCGGTGCGCAGCACCACCCCGGCCAGGTCCGAGCCGATCACGTGGTAGGGCAGGTCGTGCCGGGCGGCCAGCGGCGAGGTGCGGCCGTAGCGCTCCAGGAAGGCGAAGGTGGAGACCGGCTCGAAGATCGAGGTCCACACCGAGTTGTAGTTGACCGAGCTGGCCATGACGGCCACCAGGGCCTCGCCCGGGCCCAGTTCGGGCACCGGGACCTCGTCCAGGTGCAGTGACTTGCGGGGGTCCTTGTCGCGGGTAGCGAGCCCGGCGAACATCCCCGCCTCGTCCTTGTGCACGGTCACCGCGCGGTACGACGCGGGCAGGGGCATGGCCGCGAAGTCCGCGGCGGTGGCATCCGGTGCCTGGATCGCGTCCAGGACGTCCCTGGTGGAACTCGTCGTCATGTGGCTCGCCTCCGGTGCAGCGGAACGGGGATGGAGGTGCCGTTGTCGGTTCGGCGAACAGGGGGAACTCGGGGGCCGGGCCGGGGGGACAGGTGCTCGGCGTACGGACACGTTATGGCACTGCGTGCCAGACGTAAAGACACTGCGTGCCAGTATTTTTCCTCAAGTGTCGCGCCGACGGCACGGATGAGCAACGCGAACGGCCGCCCGGGAAGCGCCGGGCGGCCGTTGTGCGGGGTCGCAGGGGGTGTGGGTCGTGGGGGGGGAGTCGGCGGTCGCTACGCCTTGCGCAGCGCCTCCTCGATGCTGCGCAGGATCTCCGCCGGCGAGGCGTCCGTACGGGCCACCGCCACCACCACCTCGCCCTGCCGCGAGACGGACGTGGTGGTGCCGGCGCCGGCCCGCGAAGGTATCCGGCCCGCGCCGATCCCCGTGCCGAACGTCGTCTTGATCACGTCGAAGGCGTGGTCGAGCTGCGCCTCCACGTCGCCCTTGCCGTCCGCCCGCAGCCAGCGCCGCAGCACATGGTTGTGGGCCGCGACCACCGCGGAGGCGGCCACCTCCGCCAGCAGCGGGTCGTCGTCGCCGTCGCGGTGCGCCCCCTCGTCGAAGTGGCCCAGCAGGTAACGCGTGAACAGCCGCTCGTACCGGGCCACCGACGCGATCTCCCGCTCCCGCAGGGTCGGCACCTCACGGGTGAGCCGGTAGCGCTCCACCGACATCTCGGGCACGTTCGCGTACATCCGCAGCACCTCGGTGATGCCGCGGCAGACCGTGTCCAACGGGTGCTCGTGCGGGTCGGCGGAGTCCAGCACCGCCTGCACCCGGACCAGGGTGTCGTCGTGGTCCGGGAAGATCGCCTCCTCTTTCGACCGGAAGTGCCGGAAGAACGTACGGCGGGCCACACCCGCGCTCGCGGCGATCTCGTCCACCGTCGTGGCCTCGTAGCCCTGAGTCGCGAACAGCCGCATCGCCGCCGACGCGATGTCCTGCCGCACCCGCTGGCGCTGAGCGGCCGCGCGGCGGCCGCTCGCGCTCTCGGTGGCGGACTTCACACTCTCAGGCATGCGGGGAACGTAACACGTACGGTCGCGGGCGATCGACGGGCCGCCTCCCTGGGCGCCGGGACGTCCTGCGGTCGGCTGTCGACACCGGGTCTACGCGCCCCGAGGCGAGGTGGCGGCGAAAGAACGGCCGTACTCGCGGAAGCCGCGGCCGGTCTTGCGGCCCAGGCAGCCCGCCGAGACGAGGTGCTCCAGCAGGGGGGCCGGGGCCAGCCCCGGGTCGCGGAACTCGTCGTGCAGGACCTGCTCGATCGCCAGGGAGACGTCCAACCCGACCACGTCCAGGAGCTCGAAGGGCCCCATCGGGTAGCCGCCGCCCAGCTTCATCGCCGCGTCGACCGCGTCGACGGTCGCGTAGTGGTCCTGCACCATCTTCACCGCGTTGTTCAGGTACGGGAAGAGCAGCGCGTTGACGATGAAGCCCGCCCGGTCCCCGCAGTCCACCGGGTGCTTGCGCAGCGCCCCGCTCACCTCGTGCGCCGTCGCCACCACGTCCGCCGCGGTCAGCACCGTCCGCACCACCTCCACCAGCTTCATCGCCGGCGCCGGGTTGAAGAAGTGCAGCCCCACCACGTCCTGCGGCCGCGCCGTGGCCCGCGCGATCGCCACCACCGGCAGCGAGGACGTGGTCGTCGCCAGCACCGCGCCCGGCCGGCACACCTTGTCCAGCACCCGGAACAGTTCCTGCTTCACGTACAGGTCCTCGGCGACCGCCTCCACCACCAGGTCGACCCGCGCGAACGCCTCGTACGACCCCGTGGGCGCCACCCGCGCCAGCGCCGCGTCCCGCTGCTGCGCGGTGAGCCGCCCCTTGGCCACCGAGCGCTCCAGCGACCCCGCCAGCCGCGCCGCCGCCCGCTCCGCCTTCTCCCGCGTCCTGGCCGCCAGCACCACGTCGAACCCGGCCTTCGCGAACACCTCGGCGATACCCGTCGCCATGGTGCCCGAGCCCGCCACACCGACCGAGCGGACCGTACGGCCCCGGGCGCCGCCGCCCCGCTCGGGCGGCGTCTCGGCGTCGGCGACGACCGTGCCGGACCCGGGGGAGGCGTAACTGTAGAAGCCGCGCCCGGACTTGCGGCCCAGCAGCCCGGCCGCCGTGAGCTGCCGCAGCACCGGCGCGGGCGCGTGCAGCCGGTCCCGGCTCGCCTCGTACATCGCCTCCAGCACGGTGGTGGCGGTGTCCACCCCGATCAGGTCGAGCAGCGCCAGCGGGCCCATCGGCAGCCCGCAGCCCAGCCGCATCGCCGCGTCGATGTCCTCCCGGGTGGCGTACCGCGCCTCGTACATCGCCGCGGCCTGGTTGAGGTAGCCGAACAGCAGGCCGTCGGCGATGAAGCCCGCGCGGTCGCCGACCGGCACCGGCTCCTTGCCGAGGCTGCGCACCAGCGCGGTCACCGTCCGCGTCGCCTCGGGCGCCGTCAGCACCGTGGAGACCACCTCGACGAGCTTCATCGCCTGCGCGGGGGTGAAGAAGTGCAGGCCCAGCACCCGGTCCGGCCGCCCGGTCTCGGCCGCCAGCCGCGTCACCGACAGCGCGTTGGTGCCGGTCGCGAGGATCGCCTCCGGCTTGGCGATGCGGTCCAGCGCGGTGAACACCTCGCGCTTGACGTCATAGCGCTCGGCGACCACCTCGATCACCAGGTCCGCGGCCGCGGCCGCGCGCAGCTCGGGGAAGGTGCGGAACCGCGCGAGCACGTCGGCCCGTTCGGCCGCGGTCAGCCGGCCGCGCTCGACCTGCCGGGCGGTGCGGGTCTCCAGCGCGGCGACGGCCCGGCGGGCGGCCGCGTCGTCGATGTCGACGCCGACCACCTCGTGGCCGGCGCACGCCAGCACCTCGGCGATGCCGGCACCCATGGTGCCCAGGCCGATCACGGCCACCACGGCGGGCAGGGCGGGCTGCTCGGACGGTTCGGGGCGCGCTGACGGTTCGGGGCGCGCGGACCCGGGCGACACCGCGGCGGCGGGCCGGGCGGAGGGCTTGGCGGACGCCTGGGCGGGGACTGCGGCCGGATCGGCCGCGGACGGGGTGGAGGGACGGTCCATCGCGTGACTCCAGGGATGGCGGGAGCCGCGCCGCGCAGCGCGCGGGCGCACGGCAGGAAGGATGAAGTGGAGTCGCGGGCTTGATCGCGGCCAAGGGCCGGCGCGTGTGCGCCCGCGTGCGTCGGCGGGGCCCTGTCCCGGGGCCACACCGTAAAGTGCCGAACCGACAACGGCGTCCGCCCAGCGCCCGGTTCACCGGTCGCCGGCGGGTCCCTCGACTGTAACCCGCGGGTAACTTGCCCGCCAGTCTTCTGCACAGGTGATGTGCGTTACTCACAGATGAGCGAATATCGATCATCTGTCACGCCGGGTGTCGCGCGCCGGGCGCGCCCCTACGGCAGGGCGCGGGTGTAGCGGGTCTCCTCGACGGGCACGCCGTCGTACAGCTCCGTCATGGTCGCGCCGTCGGGCAGGAAGCCGGCGGCGGCGTAGAAGCGGCGGGCCCGGGTGTTGCCGGTCAGGACCCACAACGACAGCCGGGTGCGGCCGAGTTGGGCCGAGCGCCGGACCACCTCCGCGGTCAGCGCGCGCCCGGCGCCGGTACCGATCCGGTCCGGCCGTACGTACAGCGCGTACAGCTCCCCGGCGGCCGTGCCGGTGTCCTCGCCCCGGTAGGGCCCGAACGAGGCCCAGCCGACGAGCGCGGGCGTGCCGTCGCCGGCGGTCTCCTCGGCGACCAGGTTGTGCACGCGGCCGGCGGAGCGGACGAACCACTCGCGGCGCTGCACGGCGTCCGCGACCGGGTCCATCGCGTCGAGGTGGCCGGCGGGTATCAGTCCGGCGTAGGCGTGCCGCCAGCCCAGGACGCGGATCGCCGACACCGCCGGCACGTCCGGCTCGCTCATCTCCCTGACCCGCACCATGCGCCGCATTCTAGGCAGGTCACATCAAGGTGAGCTGCGTGTTTTCCGGCGCCCCCGGACCGGGCGCGCCGGCGGGCGGCTCCGCCGCGCTCCGTGCCGTGGGCGCCGCGGGTGTCCTGGCCGCCTCGGACGCCTCCCCGGGGCCCGCCGGGGGCGCTTCCCCGGCCGCCGCCAGGCCGCGCGCGGCGCCGAGGCGGGCCGGGCCGCAGCCGAACTCCGCCGCGAACTCGTGCACCTGGCGCGTGACCTGCCGCTGGTACCACTTCGGCGCGTACGAGCCGCCCGCGTACAGCGCTTCGTACCGCCGTACGAGGTGGGGGTGGTGGCGCTGGAGCCAGGCGGTGTACCACTCCCGTGCGCCCGGGCGCAGATGCAGCACCAGGGGGGTCACGGAGGTGGCGCCGGCCGCGGCGATCGCCCGTACCGCCGCGCGCAGTTGGCCGGGGGAGTCGCTCAGGAAGGGCAGCACCGGGGCCATCAGCACCCCGGTGGGTATGCCGTTGTCGCTCAGGGTGCGGCAGACCGCCAGCCGCGTCTCCGGGGAAGGCGTGCCCGGTTCCACGCTGCGCCACAGCTCGCCGTCCAGGAAGCCGATCGACAGCGCTATGGACACGTCGGTGACGCTCGCGGCCTGCCGCACCAGTTCGAGGTCGCGCAGGATCAGCGAGCCCTTGGTGAGGATCGAGAAGGGGTTCGCCCGGTCGCGCAGGGCGGTGATGATCCCGGGCATCAGGCGGTAGCGGCCCTCGGCGCGCTGGTAGCAGTCCACGTTGGTGCCCATGGCGACGTGGTCGCCCTGCCAGCGCGGCGCGGCCAGTTCGCGGCGCAGCAGCTCCGGCGCGTTGACCTTCACCACGATCTGCGAGTCGAAGCCGTGCCCGGTGTCCAGGTCGAGGTAGCTGTGCGTCTTGCGGGCGAAGCAGTACACGCAGGCGTGCGAGCAGCCGCGGTACGGGTTGACCGTCCACTCGAACCGCATCCGCGAGGTGCCCGGCACCCGGTTGAGGATCGAGCGGGCGCGCACCTCGTGGAAGGTGATGCCGCGGAATCCCGGGGTGTCGAACGTCCGCGTCGTCACCGCCGAGGTCCCGAAGAGCGCCCCCGCGGAGTCCTCGGCGTTCAGCCCGTCCCAGCGCATCGCGCCCTCCTTCCGTCGTCCGGCCCCCACCGGCGGTCTCGTGGCCGCCCTCCACACCATAATAGAACACAGATTCGATAAGCGAGTGTGGTTGGCTGGTGTGTCGCGCGCCGCAGGTGCGCGCACCACGAACCCCCGATGCCCCAACGGGCATGGACCCGAGGAGAATTCATGGCGCTGGTCGAGGCCACCACGGAGCGGATCGTCGCGGCGGAGCCGGAGCGGGTGTTCGCCGCGCTGGCCGACTACGCCGGCACCCGCGGCCGGGTCCTGCCCGGTCAGTACAGCGAGTACGAAGTCCGCGAGGGCGGCGAGGGCGCGGGCACCGTCGTGCACTGGAAGCTCCAGGCCACCAGCAAGCGGGTCCGCGACTGCCTCTTCGACGTCACCGCCCCCGCGGAGGGCACGCTCGTAGAGACCGACCGCAACTCCTCGATGGTGACCACCTGGACGGTCACCCCGGCCGGCGACGGCAGCAGCAAGGTGGTCAACGCGACCGCCTGGCAGGGTGCCGGCGGCGTCGGCGGCTTCTTCGAGCGGACGTTCGCCCCCAAGGGGCTCAACGCGATCCACGACCAGGTGCTCGCCAACCTCGCCGCCGAGGTGGAGGGCTGACCCCGCCGCGCTCCGCCGCCGCGGAGCAGTAACTCCCGCGGTACTCGCCCGGTTTCGCGACCGTTCACCGATAAGGGTGAATTCGCCGACTTCCTGAGACCACACCGGGTCCGTCCGTCGTTGTCGCCTCATGGCGGGAGACGGTGGCGGAACAGGTGGCACGAGGGGAGTGGCAGTGAGCGGCGGCACACTGATCGAGCGGCAGGGGGAGCCCCGCCCGGGCGGGTTCCTGGGTGAAGTCCTGGGCGGGGCACCGCCGAAGGAGCAGGCGGGGGAGGAGGCGCAGGGCGCGCCGGGCGGTGCGGCCGGCGCTGCGGTGGGCGGGGCGGAGCGCGCGGCTGCCGCGCCGGCCGGCGGCCCGGACGCGGCGCCGGGCGGCCTGTCCCCCCGCCGGCTGCGGCTGGTCTTCCTGGGACTGATGCTCGCCCTGCTGCTGGCGGCTCTCGACCAGATGATCGTGGCGACCGCGCTGCCCAAGATCGTCGGCGAACTGCACGGCCTGGACCGGATGTCCTGGGTCGTGACCGCCTACCTGCTGTCGTCCACCATCGGCCTGCCGATCTACGGCAAGCTCGGCGACCTGCTGGGCCGCAAGAGCGTCTTCCAGTTCGCGATCCTGACCTTCGTGATCGGCTCGGCGCTCGCCGCCTGGTCCCAGACGATGAACGAACTCATCGCCTTCCGCGCGGTCCAGGGCATCGGCGGCGGCGGGCTGATGATCGGCGTGCAGGCGATCATGGCCGACATCGTGCCGCCCCGCGAACGCGGCCGGTACATGGGCCTGATCGGCGCCGCCTTCGGTGTCGCCTCGGTCGCCGGACCGCTGCTGGGCGGCTTCTTCACCGACCACGCCTCCTGGCGCTGGTGCTTCTCGGTCAACGTGCCCTTCGGGCTGGTCACGCTCCTGGTCGTCAGCCTGGTGCTCAAGCTGCCCAAGCCGACCGCCCGGCCCCGGCTCGACGTCATCGGAGCCCTGCTGCTGGCGGCCGGCTCGACCTGCCTGGTGCTGCTGACCACCTGGGGCGGCTCCACCTACGGCTGGCGGTCCAAGGAGATCCTCGGGCTCGGCGCGGGCACCGTCGTGTGCGTGCTGCTCTTCGTGCTCGTGGAGCGGTTCGCCGCGGAGCCGGTCATCCCGCTGCGGCTCTTCCGCGACGGGGTGTTCAACACCTCGGCGCTGATCGGCGCCGTGGTCGGCGTCGCGCTCTTCGGCGCCGCCAGCTACCTGCCGACGTTCCTGCAGATGGTCGACGGCGCCAGCGCCACCGGGTCCGGGCTGCTCATGCTCCCGATGATGCTCGGCGTCGTCGTCGCCTCCATCGGCAGCGGCCAACTCATCAGCCGCACCGGCCGCTACAAGATCTTCCCGCTCGTCGGCAGCGCCCTGTCCGCGATCGGCATGTATCTGCTCTCCCGGCTGGACGCCGGCACCGGCCGCCCCGAGTACAGCGTCTACATGGCGGTCCTGGGCCTGGGCATCGGCCTGATCCTCCCGGTCCTGGTGCTCGCCGTGCAGAACTCGGTGCGGCCCGCCGACATCGGGTCGGCGACCAGCGCCAACAACTACTTCCGGCAGATCGGCGGCTCGGTCGGCGCGGCCGTCTTCGGCACCCTGTTCGCCAACCGCCTCAGCCACCAACTCGCCGCCGACCTGCCGCACGGCGTCAAACTGCCCGACCCCGAGTCGGTCACCCCCCAACTGGTCCGCACCCTGCCCGCGTCCCTGCGCGACGGATACGTGCACGCGTACTCCGACGCCATGCCGCGGATCTTCCTCTACCTGGTGCCGGTCCTCGTCCTCGGCTTCATCATCACCTTCCTGCTCAAGGAGAAACCCCTGGTGACCCAGCACGGCCCCGCCGCTCAGGCGGCGTACGAACCCGGTTACGACCCCGGGTACGACACCCCCTACGAGTCCGGCCACGACCCCCTGTACGGCGCGGGCCCCACGGCCACGACCACCACGGTCAACCCCGGGCCGGTCCCCGACCAGCCGGTGCCCAGCGCCCGGCGCGGCCAGGGCGGCGTGCCCGTCTGCGGCACCGTCCAGCACTCCGACGGCACCACCGTCGGCCGCGCCGCGCTCACCCTCATCGACGGCTCCGGCCGCCAGGTGGGCCGCGGCGCCACCGCCGAGGACGGGCGGTACGCCCTGAGCACCCCCGGAGCCGGCAGCTACGTCCTGATCGCCGCGGCAGGCGGGCACCAGCCGCAGGCCGTCACCGTCGCCGTCGGCGACCACCCGGTCGAGCTCGACGTCGTCCTCGGCGGCGCCGGCCGGCTGGCCGGCACCGTGCACACCGCCGACGGCACCCCCGTGCGCGACGCGATCGTCACCCTCACCGACGTGCGCGGCGACGTCGTCGCCACCTCACGCAGCGGCCGCGAGGGCGTCTACACGCTCACCGAGCTCGTCGCCGGCGAGTACACCCTCGCCGCCAGCGCGCCCGCCTACCGCCCGGCCGCCCTCCCCGTCACCGTCCAGGCATCCCGCGAGACCCGGCAGGACGTCGAACTCGCCGGCGGCGCCTCCCTGCGCGGCATCGTCCGCGCCCCCGGCGGCCGCCTCGTCGAGGACGCCCGCGTCACCCTCCTCGACGCGGCGGGCAACGTCGTGGACTCCGTCACCACCGGCCCCGACGGCCACTTCCGCTTCGTCGACCTCGCGGCCGGCGAGTACACCGTCATCGCCGCCGGCTACCCGCCCGTGGCCACCGTCCTCCAAGTAGCCGGCGGCGGCCGCACCGAACGCGACCTCCAACTCGGCCACGCCGACTAGCCCCTGCGGGCGGCCCGAACCAACCCACCCGGGCCGCCACGTGCTGCCGGTTCCGGGACCACCCGCCGGTGGGACTGCGGTAACCCGCCGTTGCCCTGCCGGCGGGTTTCCGGCTGCCGCCCGGTGGCCTGCTGAGCGCGCAGTTCCCCGCGCCCCTGCCGGTGCGGGCCCTCCGCGGGCGGCTTGAACGAACCCGCCGGGGCCGGCATGTGCGGCCGGTTCCGGGGCCACCCGCCGGTGGGACTGCGGTAACCCGCCGTTGCCCTGCCGGCGGGTTTCCGGCTGCCGCCCGGTGGCCTGCTGAGCGCGCAGTTCCCCGCGCCCCTGCCGGTGCGGGCCCTTCGTGCGGAAGGAGCTGTCACGCGCCCAGGGGCGCGGGGAACTGCGCGACAAGCCCGGACGGACCGTAAGATCCGGGCACCGTGCCGCAGGGGCACCCCGGGCGGGACGGCTCAGCCTCCGGAGGAGGACGTCGGCTTGCGCCCCGTCCCGTCCTCGATCTGCGCCTTGTCGCACTGGGTGCCGCGGATCAGCGCATAGGTCCCGCCGATCTTGTACGTGCCCGCCTTGGGCGCGTACAGCCGCGTCCAGTCGCCGTCCGGCGCCAGGCACCCGCTGTCGTTGTCGGTGGCCCCCTCGATCCCGAGGACGGGCGACCAGGGGATGCGCAGCAGCACCGACCCGCTGTTCGGCATCGTGACGGTCAGCTCGGCCGGCCCGGCCTGGTCCACCACCGCGGGCGGGTCCGCCATCGGGTCCGCCCCGGCGACGGAGTACACCTGCCAGTCCGTGTCGTGCCAGACCTCGGTCATCCACGGCTGCCCCGCGGCCACCAGCTTCGCCTCGGCGACGGCCGCGCCGTCCGGCTGCGCGACGGAGGGCAGCACCACGTAGTTCACGCTCCAGCGCCGCAGCCAGTCCCGGTAGGTGTCCGCGGTGAGCGTGCCGTCGTAGAAGAGCGGGTTGCGCTCCACGTCGGCCTGCCGGTTCCAGCCGCGGGCGAGGTTGACGTAGGGCGAGAGCCCGGAGGCCTCCCAGTGCGACCGCAGGGGCACCACCTCCACGCGGCCCCGGTCGGCGTGCAGGGAGTGCAGCTCGTGGATGAGCGAGGACGCGTGTTGCACCGAGGAGGAGGTCGAGGCGGTGGTGACCTGGTCCACTATCGGCTTGGCGATCTGCCACGACGCGGTCCCGGCGAACGCCAGCCACACCAGCAGCGACCGCTTGGTGCCCCAGGTGCTGGCCATCGCCACGATCAGCAGGATGGTGCCGCCGTACAGCAGCGCGAGCCGCTCGACGTTGCTGCCGATCGGCGAGGGGATGATGAACGTCAGCACCACGCCGAGCGCGTACACCCAGGAGCCCAGGTGGATGGCCTTCCATGCCTTGGGCACCGCGAGCGCGGTCGCCACCGAGACCCCGAACGGGATGATGGCGAAGTACCACTTGAAGGGCTGCACCCCGTAGAACGGGAAGAGCAGCGAGGTCGCCCCGACCACCACCGGGGGAGCCGCGGCCAGGATGTACGCGTCCTTGCGGCGGCCGGTCAGGAACAGCGCCGCGGCCACCACGAGCAGGAAGAGCCCGGCGACCGGGCTGCACATCGTGGCGAAGGCCGCCATCGCGGTGGCCAGCACCAGCCGGGGCGAGCGGCCGCGCGTGGTGCGCTCCCCGGGGTAGAGCGCCAGGGTGGCGACCACCGCGAAGAGCATGCCCAGCGCGAAGGTGACCCGGCCGGAGACGACATCACCCCAAAGAGCGAACGTCGTCCACAGCACCGGCACCAGCGGCCGCTTCACCTGGGACCGCATCAGCAGCGCCGCGGAGAACGTCGCGGTGAGGGTGCCGGCGATCACCCCGGTCATCCGCACCCCGAGCGCGGCCATGATGTACGGCGACAGGATGCTGTACGAGGCCGGGTGCATGCCGCCGTACCAGGACAGGTTGTACGACGCGGAGGGGTGGGCCTTTATGAACTCCGTCCACGCGTACTGGGCGGCCATGTCGCCGGAGTCCTTGGCCAGGTACAGCGCCCACAGCACGTGCAGCACGGCGGCCAGCAAGGTGGCCACGGCCACCGGGTGGCGTAGGTCGACCCGCCGCAGCAGGCCCCTCGGTCCGCGGGCGACAGCGACGCGCGCGGGCTGCCAGGTGGTCACGTGGCCTCTTCCGGTAGCGGGTGCGGAGTGCCCCGGCCGGGTCCCGTCCGGCGGGGCCGGACCCCCGCCGTGACAGGAGTTCGAACACAGACTTTGGACGCTAGCACGCTCGCGACGGTTGCCCTCGTGCGGGCGTGCCCGGTTTCGTACGGTCTCCCGCGGCGGACGCGGGACAAGGCCAACGAATCACGGACCGGCGTGATCCGCCACTGATTTCCCGGTCCTCACGCACGGTGGCCGGCCGGCCGAAGCGGGTGGCCCGCACCCGGCCGCACAGCGCCGCCGAGCGGGTCCCGACGCGTCCGGCAACCGGTGAACAACCGCCGCCGGCGGCCGAGTTCGCGGCGCCGGAGCGGTGGCGGCTGGGTGCGGGAAAGCCGCTGGTCGCGGGGGTGAAACGGGCGATTCCGGAAGGTCGGCGACGGGCCGGCGGGGCCCGTGAATTGGTCCAGTCCACTGACGTTTTCCACAGGGCGGCCAGGGGGCCTGGCACGGGTGTCCGACGGCCGCGTAACGTGACGCTCATGACGAAGATCCTCATCTCGGCGGACATGGAAGGCGCGACCGGCGTGACGTGGCCGGCCGACGTTCTGCCGGGCAGCGAGCAGTGGCAGCGCTGCCGCCATATGTTCACGTCCGACGTCAATGCGGCGATCGCCGGCTTCTTCGACGGCGGCGCCGACGAGGTCCTTGTCAACGAAGCCCATTGGTCCATGCGCAACCTCCTGCTGGAGAAGCTCGACGAGCGCGCCCAGATGCTCACTGGCCGCCACAAGGACCTGTCGATGGTCGAGGGCGTCCAGCACGGCGACGTGGACGGCATCGCCTTCGTCGGCTACCACACCGGCGCCGGCACCGAGGGCGTCCTCGCCCACACCTATCTCGCCAACTCCATCACCGGCGTGTGGGTCAACGGCGAGCAGGCCAGCGAGGGCCGGCTGAACGCCCTCGTGGTGGCGGAGTACGGCGTGCCGGTGGTGCTCGTCACCGGCGACGACCGCACCGGCATCGACGCCCGGGGGTACGCCCCGCAGGCGCACACGGTGGCCGTCAAGGACTACGTCTCGCGGTACGCCGCGGTGTGCCGCCCGCCCGCGCGCACCGCCGCCGACATCCGCGCCGCCGCCGCGTCGGCCGCCGCGCTCGCCGTCAAGCACACCCCGGCCGACGCCGGGCCCTACACGGTGGAGCTGGAGTTCGACGCGGTGCACCTGGCCGGCGCCGCCACCGTGGTCCCCGGTGTCGAGCGCACCGGCGAGCGGCGGGTGTCCTACACCCTGCCGACGATGTACGAGGCGATCCGCGCCTTCAAGGCGGTCACCACTCTCGTTTCGCAGGCCGTGGAGGAGCAGTATGGCTGAGCAGTTTGTCGACCCGCAGGCGCTCGACGAGGTGGTCCGCTTCACCTCCGAGCTGATCCGGATCGACACCACCAACCGCGGCGGCGGGGACGGCAACGAACGCCCCGCCGCGGAGTACGTCGCCGGGCACCTCTCCGACGCCGGGATCGAGCCGCAGATCCTGGAGTCCGCCCCCGGCCGGGCCAATGTGGTCGCCCGCATCCCCGGCACCGACCCGTCCGCCGACGCCCTCCTGGTGCACGGCCACCTCGACGTGGTGCCCGCCGAGGCCGCCGACTGGAGCGTCCACCCCTTCTCCGGCGAGATCCGCGACGGCGTGGTCTGGGGCCGCGGCGCCATCGACATGAAGAACATGGACGCGATGGTGCTGGCCACCGTCCGCGCCTGGGCCCGCGCCGGCCACCGCCCGGCCCGCGACATCGTGCTCGCCTTCACCGCCGACGAGGAGGACAGCGCCGCCTACGGCTCCGGGTTCCTCGCCGACAAGCACGCCGAACTCTTCGAAGGCTGCACCGAGGGCATCAGCGAGTCCGGCGCCTACACCTTCCACGCCGGCGACGGCCTGCGCCTGTACCCGGTCGCCGCCGGCGAACGCGGCACCGCCTGGCTGAAGCTCACCGCCCACGGCAAGGCCGGCCACGGCTCGAAGGTCAACGGAGCCAATGCCGTCACCCGCCTGTCCGCGGCCATCGCTCGGATCGGCGAGCACCGCTGGCCGCTGCGCCTGACCGGCACCGTGCGCGCCGCCCTCCTCGAACTGGCCGCGATCCAGGGCGTGGACATCGACCTGGACCGCGTCACCGACGGGGACGGCGCCACCGACCCCGACAGCATCGACGCCCTGCTCGCCCGGCTCGGCCCGGCCGCCGCCTTCGTGGAGCCGACCGTCCGCAACAGCTCCAACCCGACGGTGCTCCAGGCCGGCTACAAGGTGAACGTGATCCCCGGCACCGCCACCGCCCTCGTCGACGGACGGGTGCTGCCCGGCGGCGAGGAGGAGTTCACCACCACCATGGACCGCCTCACCGGGCCCGGCGTCGACTGGGAGTACCACCACCGCGAGGTCGCCCTCCAGGCGCCCGTCGACTCGCCCACCTTCGCGGCGATGCGCGAGTCCCTGGAGCACTTCGACCCGGGCGCGCACGTGCTGCCGTTCTGCATGTCCGGCGGCACCGACGCCAAGCAGTTCTCCCGCCTGGGCATCGTCGGCTACGGCTTCTCGCCGCTGAAGCTGCCGCCCGGCTTCGACTACAACGCCCTCTTCCACGGCGTGGACGAGCACGTCCCGGTCGAGGCGCTGCACTTCGGCGTCGAGGTGCTGGACCGCTTCCTGCGCCGCACCGGCGCACCCGCCACCACCGCAGGGGAGGGCGCCCGATGACCGCCACAGACCGCGAGGCCGTCGGCTACGGCAGCTGGCCGTCGCCGATCGACGCCGCCACCGCCGCCTCCCACGACGGCAGCCCGGAGTTCGTGGGCGTCGTCGGCGACGAGGTGTGGTGGACCGCGCCCCGGCCCGCCGAGGGCGGCCGGCGCGCGCTGGTCCGCCGCCTGCCCGACGGCACCGAGCAGTGCCCGCTGCCCGCGCCCTGGAACGTCCGCAGCCGCGTCATCGAGTACGGCGGCACCCCCTGGGCCGGCGCGGTCCTCGACGGCTCCGTGCTGATCGTCTTCGCCCACCACGCCGACCAGCGGCTGTACGCCTTCCGCCCGGACGGGCCGGACCGCACCCCCCGCCCGCTCACCCCCCTCTCGCCGGTCGGCGAGGGCCTGCGCTGGGCGGACCTGACGATCAGCCCGGAGCGCGGCGAGGTCTGGGGCGTGCTGGAGGAGTTCACCGGCGACGGCCCGTCCGACGTGCGCCGGGTGCCCGCGGCCGTCCCGCTGGACGGCTCGGCCGCCGAGGACCGCGGCGCGGTCCGCGAACTGGCCGCGGCCGGGCACCGGTTCGTCACCGGGCCGCGGCTGTCGCCCGACGGCAGCCGGGCGGCCTGGCTCGCCTGGGACCACCCGCTGATGCCGTGGGACGGCACCGAGCTGCGGATCGCCGAGGTCGGCGCCGACGGCGTCTTCGGCCCGGCCCGCACCCTGATCGGCGGCCCGCAGGAGTCCGTCCCGCAGGTCGAGTGGGCGCCCGACGGCAGCCTGCTGGCCGCCACGGACCGGACCGGCTGGTGGAACCTGCACCGGATCGACCCGGACAGCGGTGCCGCGGCCGCCCTGTGCCCGCGCGAGGAGGAGTTCGCCGGCGCGCTGTGGAAGCTGGGCCACCGCTGGTTCCTGCCGCTGGACGGCGGCCTGGTCGCGGTGCTGCACGGCGTGGGCGCCCCCCGGCTGGGCCTGCTCGACACCGCCACCGGCGAGGTCGCCGACGCCCCCGGCCCGTGGACGGAGTGGAACCCGACGCTCGCCGCCACCGGCGGCCGGGTGATCGGCATCGCCGCGAGCGCCCGCACCTCCTACGAGGTGGTCGAGCTGGACACCGCCACCGGCCGCACCCAGGTGATCGGCAACGCGCACCACGACACCGTGGACCCCGACTACCTCCCCGAGCCCGTCGCCCGCACCTTCACCGGCCCCGGGGGCCGCGAGGTGCACGCCCACCTCTACCCGCCGCGCCACCCGCAGTTCCGCGCCGAGGGCCCCGGACCGTATGTGATCTGGGTGCACGGCGGGCCGACCAGCCGCGCGGCGATGGTGCTGGACCTGGAGATCGCCTACTTCACCTCGCGCGGCATCGGCGTCGCCGAGGTCAACTACGGCGGCTCCACCGGCCACGGCCGCGCCTACCGCAACCGGCTGCGCGAGCAGTGGGGCGTGGTGGACGTCGAGGACTGCGCGGCGGTCGCCCAGGGACTGGTCGCCGAGGGCGCCGCCGACCCGCGGCGCCTCGCCATCCGCGGCGGCAGCGCCGGCGGCTGGACCAGCGCGGCCGCGCTGACCAGCACCGACACCTACGCCTGCGGCACCGTGATCTACCCGATCCTGGACCTGCTCGGCTGGTCGAAGCAGGGCGGCGAGACCCACGACTTCGAGTCGCAGTACCTGGAGTCGCTGGTCGGCCCGGTCGACGAGGTGCCCGAGCGGTACCGCGAGCGCTCGCCGATCACCCGCAGCGACCGGATCGCGGTGCCCTTCCTGCTGCTCCAGGGGCTCGACGACGTGATCTGCCCGCCGGTGCAGTGCGAGCGGTTCCTCGCCGCAGTCGCCGGGCGCGGCATCCCGCACGCCTACCGCGCCTTCGCCGGGGAGAGCCACGGCTTCCGCCGCCTCGACACCATGGTGACCTGCCTGGAGGCCGAACTGTCCCTGTACGGGCAGGTCTTCGGCTTCACCCCGGACGGGGTGCCGGTCCTGGAGCTGACCACATGACCGAACGACTCAGGCGCGTCGCCGACGCCGTGGGCGTCCCCGTGCCCGCGCTGATCCGCCCGCAGCGGCTCGCCCCGGGCGACCGTATCTCGGTGGTGGCCCCCAGCGGCCCGATACCGGCCGACCGGCTCGACGCGGGCCTGGAGGTGCTGCGCGGCTGGGGCCTGGTGCCGCAGGTGGCCCCGCACGTCCTGGACGGCCACCGCAGCGGCTACCTCGCCGCCGACGACGCGGCCCGGGCGGACGACTTCCAGGACGCCTGGTGCGACCCGGCCACCACCGCGGTGCTCTGCGCCCGCGGCGGCTACGGCGCGCAGCGCATGGTCGACCTGCTCGACTGGGAGGAGTTGCGGGCCGCACCGCCGAAGGCCCTGATCGGGTACAGCGACATCACCGCCCTGCACGAAGCGGTGGCCACCCGGCTGGGCCTGGCCACCGTGCACGGCCCGATGGCCGCGGCGGCCACCTTCCTCGACGACGCCCCGACCCGGGAGGGCCTGCGCCGCACCCTGTTCGAGCCGGAGTCGGTCCAGGTGATGGCCCCCGCCGGGGCCCGCACCCTCGTGCCCGGCCGGGCCGAGGGCGTCACCCTCGGCGGCTGCCTGTCGCTGCTCGCCGCCGACCTGGGCACGCCGTACGCCCGCGCGTCGGCGGCCGGCGGCATCCTGCTGCTGGAGGACGTCGGCGAGGAGCCGTACCGGCTGGACCGCTACCTCACCCAGTTGCTGCGCGCCGGCTGGTTCGAGGGGGTCGCCGGTGTCGTGCTGGGCTCCTGGGCGGAGTGCGGCCCGTACGAGGCGGTGCGCGACCTCGTGGTGGACCTGCTCGGGCCGCTCGGGGTGCCGATCGTCGAGGAGTTCGGCTTCGGTCACTGCGCGTCCACGCTCACGATGCCGCTCGGCGTCCCGGCGGTCCTCGACGCGCCGGCGCCCGCGCCCGGCGACCCGGCGGCGCCCGGCCCGGTCCTGAGCATGGGGGTGCCCGCGCTGGCGTGAGGGCGCACGGCCCGCCCCGGGCGGACCTTGCGTACGGGGGCTGCGGTGGTCGCCGACCGCGGACCGGCGTATCTGCCGTATATCGTCCGGTCACGGCGGGTGCGGGGGCGGGGCTGTGTCCCGGCTGTGCGGGAGCTGTCCGGCGGCGCCGCTACCGGCGGTACGGGCGCTGCCGGACGGGTCCGCGGCGGGCCGCCCCGGGCCCGGTCGGAGGCGGCCGGGCGGCGCGCTCCGGCGCACCGCCCGGGGCACGGCGCGAGCACCCGCAGGACCACGCTGAGCTGCGCGTTCGGCATGCGGCCCGGGTCCCATCCGGTGGGGCGCGAACCCCGGGGCGCGCGCCGGGCGCACCCGGGCACGCATGCGCCCCGTCCCGACGCGGTGCACCCGGCCCCGGGCGCCCGCCTCCGGGTCCGGTCCGGCGACGGGCGTCCCGACCCGGCCCGGGAGCGGCGCCGGTAGCACCGTTGACACCTTCGCGGGGGCGTGACCTACTGACGGAACCGAACTCGAAGCCGTCATGCGGGGTGCGGCTCGGGGGTCCGCGGCAGGGGGTTGCGGTGACGGAAGAGCGCTATCCGACGACGGGCGAAATCACCGAGAGTGCTCGTCGTCTCACGTGGAGATATCAGGGGCTGTGCCGTCTGGCGGAGGTCGGCCGGTCCCGGGCGGGACGCCCGCTCCAGCTGCTGACGGTGGGCCAGGGACCGCGCAACGTCCTGGTGGTGGCCGGACCGCACGCCAACGAGGCCGCGGTGGGCGGCGCCACCAGCCTGAAACTGGCCGAGCGCATCGCCGAGTCCTGCCGCGCCGGCGCCGGCGACGGCAGCACCTGGCACTTCCTGCTGTGCATCGACCCCGACGGCGCGGCCCTCAACGAGCCCTGGCTGACCGGGCCCTACACCCTGCGCCGGCACTACGAGCACTTCTTCCGGCCGTGCGCCGCCGAACAGCCCGAGTGGCTGCCCACCGACGGGGCCGTGCGCTCCGCGGCCCTGCCCGAGACCCGCACCCTGGTCGAACTCCTCGACCGGCTGCGCCCGGTGCTCCAGTGCTCCCTGCACGGCATCGACGTCGGCGGCAGCTTCGTCCAGCTCACCCGGGACGTTCCCGGCGTCCCCGAGCGGATCGCCAAGTCCGCCGCCGAACTCGACATCCCGCTGGAGAGCGGCTCCTCGGACGCCTTCCAGTGGCCCAGCCCGGGCCCCGGCGTCTACGTCATGCCGCCCGCCTCCGCCGCCGGCGACGGCGCCCACTCCACCTGGGCGCACGCCGGGCGGTACGACGGGGTGACCGCGGTCGTCGAGGTGCCCATGTGGGCCTGCGACCGCGCCGCCGACACCACCCCCCACCCCGACGCCGACCGCGCCCTGCGCGTCGCCGGCGCCGCGCTGCGCCGCGACCTGCCGACCGTCGCGCGGCTGCTGGACCGGATCGACCCGCGGCTGGTCGGCGCCGACAGCCCGATGCTGCGCACCGTGCGCGAACTCGTCGGCATCGGCCCGCAGCTCAGCGCCGAGTGGGACCCCGCGGTGCGCCCCGCGGACGCCTGGCCGCTGCCGGAGATGACCACCGCGCGTGTCACCAGCATCGAGGTCTACGCCCAGCGCATCCCGCTGCGCGCGGCCGCGATGCTGCGCCGGATCGCGGCGCTGCCGGCCGTGACGGGCCTGGTCGACTCCTGGTGCGCGGCGTACGAGGCCGCCTACCGGCCGCGCTGGGTGCCGGTCGCGGACCAGGTCGAGCAGCAGGCGCGCAGCGTGATGGCCGTCTACGAAGAGCTGCGGCCGTGAGGCGGCGCGCCCCGGGCAGCGGCCGGGCCGCCGTCACCCGTTCGGAGTAGTTCCCGGCCCGTGCGGCCGCCCCTGCGGTGACCATGGACCGAAGGGGGCGTCCCGCGGACCGGAGGCAGGTGAGCGCGATGAGCGCCGACAGGGCGGACCGGCCCACCCGCGGCCGGTGGCGGGAGGCGATGACGCCGCGCCGGATCGCCGCGCTGGTGCTGGCGGTGCTCGCGCTCGTGTTCATCTTCGAGAACACCCGGGAGGTGCCGATCCGGCTGATCGGGCCCGTGGTGCGGATGCCGCTGTGGTCGGCGCTGCTGATCACCTTCGTCGCGGGCGTCCTGTGCGGGCTGTTCGCCGCCTGGAGCGGCAGGCGCAGCAGGCGGCGCGCCCGGCGGTGACCGCCCGGCGCCGGTCAGCCCGCGAGCGGCTTGCCCAAGTGGACGCTCAGCGGCTCGTCGCGGTAGTGGCCGAAGCCGCCCACCGGGATGTACCCGCACGACGTGTACAGCGCGATCGCCTCGGGCTGCTTCTGCCCGGTCTCCAGCACCATCCGGGTCCGGCCGGCGGCCGCCGCGGTCGCCTCCAGCTCGGCGAGCATCGCGCGGGCGTGGCCCCGCCCGCGCGCGGACCGCACCACGAACATCCGCTTGATCTCCGCGTCACCGGCCGTGAAGCCCTCGGCCGCATCGTCCTGCGCCCGCCAGCCGCCGCTGGCCACGGGCTTGCCGTCGGCGTCGTACCCCAGCAGGTAGAGGCCCCGCGGCGGGTCGAAGTGGTCGGCGGCCATGTGCGTCGCGTCGCCGTCGCCGTACCGCTCCGCGTACTCCAGCTGCACCAGGTCGTTGAGACGTATGGCGTCCGGGTGGTCGAAGCGGGTCGTCCTGATCTCCATGCGGCCATCGTAGGCGGACCCGCCGACAGGTCCGAAAGGGCGGTCTGGTGCTGACAGCGGCGCGGAAAGGCGTGGAAGGCGGGCGCGGGGCGGTGGGATGCTGGGGACGTGAGCCAGAACACCGCGGACAAGCCGCGGATCAGCGTGCGCATCGCCCCTGAACTGCATGTCTTCGTGGCCGCCGGGTACCGGGGGAGCGCCGCGGAGGTGGTGACGGACGGCATGTCCTCGCTCGGGCACGTGGTGGAGTCGCTGGGCATCCCGCTCACCGAGGTGGGCGCCCTGCGCGCCGGCGGCCGCCGGGTGCCGGCCAGACACGTGCCCGCGGCGGGCGAGGAGATCGCGATCGAGGCGGTACGGCGGCCGCAGCAGATCCCCGGCCCGCCGGCCTTCCTCCTCGACGTCCACCTGGGCACGCTGGCCCGCCGGTTGCGGCTGCTCGGCGTCGACGCCGCGTACGAGAACGAGGACATCGGCGACCCGGCCCTCGCCCGCCGCTCCGCGCAGGAGCGGCGCGTGATGCTCTCCCGCGACCGCGGGCTGCTGCGCCGCCGGGAGATCTTCGCGGGCGGCTACGTCTACAGCGACCGCCCGCAGGAGCAACTGAGCGACGTGCTCGGCCGGTTCGCGCCCCCGCTCGCCCCCTGGACCCGCTGCGTGGCCTGCAACGGCCCGCTGGTCGCCGCGGACAAGGACACCGTGCGCGACCGCCTGCGCGACGGCACCCAGAAGTCCTACGACGTCTTCGCCCGCTGCACCGCCTGCGAGCGGGTGTACTGGAAGGGCGCGCACCACGCCCACCTGGAGGCGGTCGTGGAGTGGGCGATGCGGGAGTACGGCCCGGCGCCGGCCGCCCCGGGCCCGGCGGCCTGACCCGCGGCGGGGCGGGTCGATCCGGGGCGGCCCGGATCGACCCGGTCCGACCCAGTCCGACCTGGTCCGGCCCTCGCGGCCCGCGGCGGCGCCGACCCGCGTACAGGCCGGCGGCGCCCCGTTCAGCCGCCGTCCGCCCCCTGCTGCCGCTGCGCCGCCAGCCCGTCCCGTACGGACGCCAGCGCCTCGGCGGCCTCGGGCAGCTCCGCCGCGGTGCAGCGCTCGATCGCCGCGGCGAGGCGGGCGGTGGCCGCGGGCACGTCGCCCAGCGCGTTGCCCTCGATGAGCGCGGCGATCCGCACCGCCTCCGCCCGCGGCTCCTCGCCCGCCCGGCCGCCCTCGGCGTACGCCTCGATCGCCCGCTCCATGGCGGCCAGGGCCTCGTCGTACGCGTCGGCGGCGGCGTAGGCGCGTCCGCGCTGGTAGGCGGTGGCGCCGGTGTGGTACCAGTGCGCGAAGTCCGGCGTGCCGGGCGGGACCTCAGCGCACAGCTCGTCCGCCGCCGCCAGGTGGCCCAGCGCGGCCGGCAGGCCCTCGGCGTCCTCGGCCTCCATCGCGAGGCGGGCGAACTCGCGCATCATGGCGGCCAGCGGGGCCGGCCGCGGGCCGCGCGCGTGGGAGGCGACGGCCCGCTCGTACGCGCCGCGCGCGGCCGCCGGCTGGCCGGACCGCGCCAGGGCCACCGCGGCCTCGCAGGCGACCAGGGTGTGCGTGCCCCGGTCGCCCTCCCAGCCGGCGACGGTGTCCGCGAGGGACACGAACTCGGCCGCCGCCTCCCGCAGTTCGCCGAGCGCGGCGAGCCCGCGGCCCAGGTCCAGCCGGATCTGGGCGAGCAGCCGGCGGTCGATCCCTGCGGTGTCGCCGAGCGTCACCGACTCCAGCACCGCGACCGCGTCGGCCGGGCGGCCCTCGGCGGTCAGCAGGTCGGCCAGCTCGACCCGGACCTGCGCGGCGCTCTGGTCCGCGCCGTCCCGGTCCATCCGGTCCGCCGCCTCCGACAGGTGCCGGATCGCGCTCGCCGCGTCGCCGTCGCGGCCGTAGGCGTGCCCCAACAGCGCGTGCAGCGGCCCCAGGTGCAAGGAGCGGTCGGGCCAGCGCGTCGCGGCCGACAGCGCCCGGTGCAGCAGCGCGACCGCCTCGCCGGGCGCGCCGCCGTGCAGCCGGACCTGGGCGAGCAGCGCCAGCGCCCGCGGGGTGCGCCACAACTGGCCGGCGCCCTCCAGCAGTTCGATCGCGCCGGCCAGCTCCGCCTCTGCCGTTCGGAAGTCGCCCAGCCGCATGGCTACGTCGGCGGCGTACTGCCGGGCGGCCGACGCCCGGGCCGGCACGTCGAGGCGGGCCGCCTCCCCGATCAGCCGCGCCACGGCGGCGTCGAACGCGGCCCGCGCGGCCTCGCCCGGCGCCGGCAGCTCGTCGATCACCTGGCGCCGCCGGGTCATGGCCTCGCACTGGAGGACCGCGAGGTAGCGGTCCGGTTTGATGCGTTCCTCGGCCAACAGGTCAGCTGCGAGCCGCAGTTCGGCGTCGAGTTCGGCGCGTGCGGCAGCCGGGCCGGGCAGGCCGGACACGGCGCCGGCGCCAGACGCAGCGGGGGCCTCGGCGGCGTCTGCGGTATCGGCGGTTTCGGCGGCATCGGCGGCATCGGCGGTTTCGGTGGTGCCGGCCGGGGCCGACGGGTCGGCCGCCGCGAACACCGCGACCGCGGCCCTGGCCCGCGCCGTCACCGCCCGCCCGGACAGCCCCGCCGCCTCGTACAGCTCCGCCGCGCGCAGCAACTCCGCGCGGGCCCGCGCCCACTGCTCCCGGTCGAGGCCGTCGAACCCGGCGTGCTCGGCGAGTTCGGCGGTCAGCACCTGCTCCGGGCCGAGCGCGGCCTCGTCATGGACGTACCCCGGCTCGGCCGCCCGGGCCCCGATCCGGTCCCACAGCGGGTCCGCGTCGGGCCGGCCGTCCGCCGCCAACGCCCTGACATGCAGCACCAGTTCGGCGAAGTCCGCGGGGACCGCCCCGGCGGGTGCGCCCTCCGTGCGGGCCGCGCCGCCGGGAGTCGTACTGCCGGGCTCCGTGCCCCCGGACGCCCCCGCCGCCCCTGCCGACGGAGCCAGCGGCGCCGCCGCCCGCACCCCCAGCGCCAGTGGCTCGTCCAGCAGCGGGCGCCGCGCCAGCCGCTCCCGCCGCCGCGCGCCGACCGCCGCCGTGCCGTTCCGCCGGTCGAACGCCGCCGCCAGCGGCTCCGCCTCCTGCCGGACATGCGCCAGCAGCGCGTCCACCGTCCAGGCGCGGCCGGGCGGACCGGCCACCGCCAGCGCGCCGTGGCCCTGCGCGGCGAGCCGCGCGAGCAGCACCTCCACACCCGTCAGCCAGTTCAGCCGGTCCAGCGGCGAGCCCACCACGTCGAACATCGACCGGTTCTCGGCGAGCAGCTCCAGCCCGCGCGCCTCGTTGCGGGTCAGCGCGCAGAACTCCAGGTGCAGGCCGAGCGCGTAGGGCATGTCCGGCTTGCCGCGGGCGAAGCGGTAGCCCACCAGGTGGTGCGAGCGCGCCTCGTCCAGCCGCCCGGCGCGCAGCAGCGGCAGCAGCGCGTGCGCCATGCTGACGTACGGCTCCTCCATGCAGGTCTGGCCGCCGGCCAGTACGGGCTGCCACTCCCGCAGCGCACGCTCCTCGTCACCCGATGCCAGGTGGTACAGCGCCCGGTGCCGGGTCTCGCACGCCTCGCAGTCGCTCAGGTCGGTCCGCGGCCGGGTCGCCCACAGGTCGTACGCCTCGTCGAGACCCGCGCCGGTGTGCTCGGCGATGTGGTAGCGCATCGCCAGCACCGGCTGGAGGCCGTGCCCGGCGGCCTGGTAGCGGGCCCGCATCTCCTCGGTCCACCGCTCCACCGCCGCCAGCGGCACGTCCGGCACCTGGAGCAGCGCGGTCGTCACCCACTTGTAGCGCCAGTAGAGCTGGTGCTCCTCCCAGTCGCTGAAGTCGGCCGGGTGCTCGTCCCACATCCGCACCAGCCGCGCGAAGACGACCGGCGACTTCCGCTCCTCGCCCGCCCACGTGTACGCGGACATCAGCTCGAACAGCGCGGTCACCAGGGCGCCGCGGTCCGCCAGTTGCCCGGCCGCCTCGGCCAGTTCCTCCGCGCGCAGCGTGCGCTGCCGCCCGAAGGGCCGCTCGTTGTTCTCCCGCAGCGCGTCGAAGACGGCCTCCGAGGTCTCCAGCATCACCGCTCCTCGTGCATCGCGTGGTCCAGCAGGCCGATGAAGGCCCGGTTCAGCAGGGCGCTCTCCGAGGCGCGCAGCGGCCGCCGGGACAGCAGCAGCGCCTGCCCGTAGAGCGCTTCGACCGCGGTGGTCGCCAGGCCCGGCTCGCTGATCGAGGCGGCCCTGCGCACCAGCGGGTTGAGGTGGTTGAGCACGAGCTGCGCGCGCGGCGCCTCGGCCCGCAGCGAGCCGAGGATGTCCGCCCACAGCCCGTCCGCCTGCCCCGCCAGCTCGCCGCGCGCCCGCTCGTGCCGGGCCTCGCGGTTGTCCAGCAGCAGCGAGGGCGCGCTCACCGGGTGGAAGGCCCGCAGCACCACGTCGCAGTCGAACTGCGCCACCACCTCGCGCGCGGTGTGCAGGAAGGCCGCCGCCGCCAGCTCCGCCGAAGGGTCCACCGCGTCCAGGTGCGCGGTGACCGTCGCCGGGTCGAGGTCGACCACCGACGTGCCCGGCCGCACCTCCGGCAGCCGGTGCACCAGGTCCCGGTCGTACGCGTACCCGCCGTTGACCACGCCGAGCCCGGCCGCGGCCGCGATCGGCGCCACCTGGCGGAACTCCTCCACGGTCTGCGTGACCAGCACGGCGGGGTGGCTGCGGGCGAACTCGTCGAGCGTCACCTGCCCGTCGGTCGTCTCGAACGGCAGCCACGGCAGCAGCAGCCGCAGCAGCGCGTCGTCGTAGCGCGCCAGCGCCTTGACCGCGAGGTGGTGCACCGCGATGAACCGGTGCAGCAGCGCCGGGTCGCTCGCCGATATCCCGGTCAGCCAGTCCCGGATACGCGTCCCGAGCGCGTCCCTGATCGCCGCCAGCGTCTCGTCCTCGTACAGCGCCTCGCGCGAGGCGGTGGGCCGCAGGCTGTCGGCGTCGACCACGCACCGTACGAAGAACGCCCACTCCGGGAGGAGTTCGGGTGCCTGGTCCGACAGCAGCATGCCCTTCAGGTGCACCCGGTGCCCGGCCTGCCGCGACGGGTGCACCGAGGTGGGCAGCACGTATGCGACCCCGCGCAGGCCGACCACCGGCAGGTCCAGCTCGATGCTGTCCAGCGGCACGAAGTCGAACACCGTCCGGCAGTGGTCGGCGAGCGCCTGCCGGCGGGCCGACACCGACGGGTGGGACGCCTGCCACGGCGGCGGGGTGCCGTTGATCCGGACCGCTGAGCCGCGCTCGTCGGCCACCGTGACCTCGTGGCGCAGCAGGCTGCCGTAGTGCCGGGCCAGCGCCACGACCCGGTCGTGGGAGGTCCACTCCGCGGCGTCGGCGCGCGGCACCAGCGTCACGGTGGTGCCCGGCTCCGGCAGTTCGGCGGCGGGCAGCAGGCTGATCGTGTAGCGGCCGTCTGACCTGCCGCGCCACTGGACCGCGGGCGCCGCCGGGTCGGCGGCCGACCGGGTCCGTACGGTGATCTCGTCGGCGACCACGAAGCAGGCGAGCAGGCCGATGCCGAACTGCCCGATGAAGTCGTTGCGGGCCGCGGCGAGTTGGTCGCCGTCCAGCGGCCCGGCGGCGGTGCGCTTGGAGCTGCGGCCGATCGTGGCGAGGAAGCGGTGCACGTCCGCCTCGGTCAGCCCGATGCCGGTGTCGGTGACGGTCAGGCGCCCGTCGCCGGCCCGCACGCTGATCCGCGCAGGCGCCGCCGCGTCCGCCGCCTGGCGCGCGGTGATCGCGTCGACCGCGTTCTGCAGCAGCTCGCGCAGGTACACCCGGGGGCTGGAGTAGAGGTGGTGGGAGAGCAGGTCCACCAGGCCGCGCAGGTCGACCTGGAAGGTGTGGGTGGTCTGTGCGTCGTCGGACACCGAGGAGCCTTGTCGTCAAAGGGGTCGGGCGGGATACGTCGGGCGGGGTGCGGGGTGCCCGGTACGGGATGCGTCAGGCGGGAGCGGAGCGCGGGGGAGCGGTGGCGCGGGCGCGGAACGGCCGCGGTGGCGGCGCTCGGGCCGCGTGCGGGCGCGAACGGGGACCGAGGTCAGGCGCCGACGCGTGCCCGCCACGCGAGGAAGGGCACGGCGGGCGACCTGCCGTCCATGTACCGCCACGGCATCTCGGTGGGGGCCTTGCGCACCATCCGGAACATGGCGCGGGCCGCCGCGTCCTCCCCGGCCAGCGCGAACGCCATCGCGAAGGTGTTGATGCCCACGGCCCAGTCGCCGCGCCGGGCGAACGCCGGATGGTGCACCGAGCGCGCGCCCGCCTCGTGCAGGGCGCGCACCACGTGCGGGGCGTGCAGGACGGTGGAGTCCGGATCGCCGCCGGCCTCCATCCAGTCCTCCAGGTGGGCCTGTGCGACGAGTTGTCCCAGGCCGCTGCCCTCGGGGGCGGCGAGTGCCGACCTCCTGGCGAACGCGTGCATCCGCTCCTGGCTGCCGCCCCACTTGGCGCACAGCTGCTGGAGGTGCTGGCGGTGGGCGGCCACATGGCCCGGCGCCCGGCGGCACACGGCCTCGAACCGGCGCTCGGCCGCCTCCTGCCCGACCCCCAGACCGCGGCCGCTGACCTGGAGGAAGTACCAGGGCGCGGCCCAGGACGGCTCGCGCTCGGCCACCTCGTACAGCTGCTCCTCGGCGACCAGCAGCCGCTCGCGGAAGACCTTCCACTGCTCCGCGGAGACGTGGGCGCCGCTCGCCCGGCCGCGCGCCTGCCAGGCCCACTCCACGTGCCGGGCGCCGGAGACCAGCAGCGCCAGGGTGTCGCCGGGGTCGGCGTCGGCCACCTCGCGCGTCCACTGCTCGACCTGGGCGATGTCCCCGACGCCCTCGACCAGGAACGTCAGGTCCTCGTCGCCGTCGGCCGCCGCCAGGTGGGCGCGCAGCACCGGCCACCGCTCGGCGCCGCCCTGGGCGGCCTGCCTCATCTCCGCCAGCCGCGGATCGCCGAAGGCGCGGTCCACGGCCGCACCCCTTCCGCGCGGCCGCAGCGCGTACGCGTGCCCCTCCGGTTGGCGTACCTGCAACAGCCTCCGCCACGCCATCTGCCGCCCCCTTGTCGCGTGCTCCCCAAAGGCTTGGATATCACGCCGGACCGACAGCGGGCCGCCGGGGCTACTTGTAGACCTTGCCCGCCTGCGGGGTGCCGGGCGCGAGGAGCTGCTTGACGGTGACGAAGGTGTAGCCGCGGGCCTGGAGGGTGGAGATGATCGGGGCGATCGAGGCGACCGTGCCGTTGTAGCCCTTGTTCGTCTTGTCGACCAGGTCGTGCAGCAGGATGATCCCGTCCGGCTTGGCCGACTTGAGTATCCGGGACGCTATGAGCTTGGAGTCGGTGGTCCGGTAGTCGGCCCCGTCGGAGTTCCAGACGACCTCGGACATGCCGAGCTGCTTGACGATCTTGGTGACCTTGCTGCTGGTCCGGCCCTGCGGCGGGCGCAGCAGGGTGGGCGTGACCCCGGCGACCTTCTGCACCGCGTCCCGTCCCTGGGTGATCTCCTTGCGGATCTCGGAGGAGCTGATCTTCGTGAGGATCTGGTGGCTCCAGGTGAGGGTCTCCACCTCGTGTCCCTGCGCGACCATGTCCCGCACCATCTGCGGGTGCTTCATCACGTGGTTCTTGCCGAGCGTGAAGAAGGTCGCGTGCACGTGGTACTTGCTGAGGATGCCCAGGATCTGCGGGGTGCGCACGCTCGGTCCCGCGTCGAAGGTGATCGCTATGCACTTGACCTTGCGGCAGTCCACGCTGCCTTTCGCGCCGCTGGCGAACGCGGCGGCCCCGGTCGTCGCCAGGTGCTTGCGCGCTGCGGCCGGGGAGGTGGCGTCGTAGCCGTTGCACCCGGTCAGGGTGAAGGCCATGGTGGCGGCCGCCAGCAGCGTGGTCAGCGCGCGGGCTCGGCGCGCTGTGGTCGTGCGCATGCGGGAACTCCCCCTCGTCGTGTCGGCAGGCCCGCTCGGGCGCGCCCACTCCTCACTATACACAGAGGGTATACACGCGGTACCTACTTATCCACCGGTTCCGCCGAGCCGCGCGCCGGGCGTCGCGCACAGCGTTCTCCCAGGATTCTCCCAGCCGGGCTCGAACGACCTTTCGGCGGCCCCACGGGAGTGCGCCCGCCCGACCCACCGGTTTCCGTTATCCGCCCCCCGGTGCCGCCGTCTCCTGTGCGAACGGGCCGTGCCGGTGCGGGACGTGGGAGGCGGCCGATGGGGGCCGGGGTCGGAGCCAGGAGCGGGCGCGGGCGTCGGCGCAGGCGTGGCAGGCGGCACGGCGCCGCGTGGTCGGCGGCGGTGATCGCCGTCGCCGGCGTGTGCCTGGCGGTGTACGTCGTCGCGGGCGGCGGCGGTCGCGAACTCCCGGGCGGGCGCGGGCGTACGGCATCCGCCTCCCCTCCCGCCCCCGCGACCGCGGCACACGGCGGTGCGGTGCCGGGCGGTGCGGTGCCGGGCGGTGCGGTGCCGGGCGGTGCGGTGCCGACGGCGTCAACCCCGACCGCCTCCCCGCTGCCGCCGTCGCCGTCCGGACCGGGGCGCGCCGCCCGTACGCGTCCGACCGCCCGATGACAATGCGACGGGCCTCCTCACCGGCAAGGGCGAAGCGGGGGCGCCGGATCGCCTTCGGGGCGAGCTGAACCGGCCCGCCGATGGCGGGTTTTGGGCCGTTTGCCTGACTTGCTCCCACCGGGGTCGCTGACATGGGGTCGGATGATATGACGCCCCGTCAGGCGCTCGAACATCCGCACATCTGTGCGCCACGAAGGTGACTTGTAGGGCGAATCGGGCGTTGGCGGGGGTTGGATGATGTACTCCGGCTCCGGGTTTGCGAGGATCGTCGCGATGACTGCCGCCCTCCCGGACGCGACCACCCAGCGTCCCAGCCAAGACGACCGGGGCCCTCGCCGGCACCGGCGGCCGCGCCGCACCGCGAAGCGGGTGGCCGTCGCCGTGTCGGTGACGGCCCTCGGCCTCGCCCTGCTCGGCGCCGGCTACGTGGCCACCGACCACTACGGCACGGCCTCCACCGACAACCGCGACGCGGCCGCCCGCTCCGCCGCCGGCACCGCCGCGCGCGTCGCGGGCAGTGCCTCGCCGTCGTCCGACCCGATGCCCCTGGCCATCCCCGGGCTCGGTCCCAGGACGCGCGCGAAGATCCCGGCGAACAGCCGGCAGGTGCTGGTGGCCTCGGGGCGGGCCAAGAACTCCTCGGACTCCCTGGTGACGCTCTGGTCCAGACGCTCCGACGGCCACTGGCAGCCCGGCGCGACCTGGACGGCGCACAACGCCAAGGACGGCTGGACCGCCGACCACCACGCCGGCGACCTGCACAGCCCGATCGGCGTGTTCACCCTCCACGACGCGGGCGGGTTCGACGCCGACCCGGGCACCAAGCTCCCGTACGACCACTCGTCGAGCTTCCACGCCGGCGGGGTCGGCTTCGACGGCGAGACCCTGGACGAGGCGTTCGACTACGTCATCGCGATCGACTACAACCGGGTTCCCGGCACCTCCCCGCTCGACGGCACCCAGCCGCTCGGCGCGAGCAAGGGCGGCGGCATCTGGGTGCACGTCGACCACGGCGGCCCCACGCACGGCTGCGTCAGCATCGCGGCCTCCCATATGGTGACGCTGCTGCGCACCCTGCTGCCCGCCGACCACCCGGTGATCGTGATGGGCGACGGCCAGTCCCTGGCCGCCTGACGGCACGCCTCCACCGTGCCGGCGGCCGGGTCCGCCCGCGCCGCCGGCGCCGTCCCCCGTTTGTGCCCGTTGCCCCCTCCCGCTCCGGGGCGTTACCCCTGCGGGAGCGCGCCGGCCGGTCGGTGCGGGCCGGCTCCGGCGGCAGCCGTACGGGTGTCCGCCGTCGGCCGATGTCACGAATCCCTGCCCGCGCGGGTCTTCATGGTGAGACCCCTGCGGGGCGGTACACGTGCAACGGAGGCCAGAATGCCAGAGACTTCAGCGGTGCGGACGCTGCCTGCGGCCGAACGCTCCGGCGAGCTCGCCGACTTCGGTAGGCGCTGGGCCGAGGCGGAGCGGCGCGGCGACGTCGCCGCTCTCGACGCCCTGCTCACCGACGACTTCACCGCGGTCGGCCCGCAGGGCTTCGTGCTGGGCAAGGCGCAGTGGCTCGACCGGTACGCGTCGGGCGCGCTGGTGCACGACGACTTCACCTGGACCGAGGTGACGCTGCGTCAGTACGGGAGCTGCGCCGTGGCGGTGGGCGTCCAGCGCCAGCAGAGTGTCTTCGACGGGCGCGACGCGGACGCCGGCTTCCGGATCACCCAGACCCTCGTGGAGGTGGACGGCCGCTGGCAGCTCGCAGCCGTCCACCTCAGCCCGACCGGTGCGTGACCGGCCGGGCCGTCGGGATTCGGTGTGTCCGCGCGGTCAGCCGCGCGGCAGCACCGTCGACTGGACGCCGGTCAGGCCGGTCCAGTCGTTGGACGCGATCGAGGCGTGGGCCGCGGCCAGTTGGGCGACCCGGGCCTGCGCGTCCGCGGCCGTGGGGGCGGTGTCGTCCAGCGTCGGCGGCACGTTCTGCGCGTCGGTCATGATCAGCAGGTAGTGGTGGGTGTCGTACCAACTGGTGTCGATGCTGCCGTTCAGATACGTCGCCGCGTCACCGTCGAAGACCACGAACCAGGGGCGGATCGAGGCGTCGGAGTAGCGCGTCCGCGGGTCGCCGGCCGCCGCGTTGTGCACCGCGGGGAAGATGTTGGCCTGCGACAGCTTGCCCTGGCTCTGCAGGCCGGCCAGGTAGTCGGCGTACTCCTGGTCGGTCCACAGCGAGTCGGTGGGGTTGGACTCCTCGACGGTGCCGGGGATGACCTCCAGCAGGACCTTGCCCGCGAGCTGCTGCCGGGTCGGCCAGTTGCCCGCGCTCGCCGCCGCGTCCAGGGAGGCGTACTTGCTGCCGTCGGACTTCGTCAGCAGGTCGGACGGCTTGTAGACGAGGCTGCCCAGGTGGTCGGTGATCGACTGGTCCAGCTTCGCCGGGCTCATCCCGTACGTCGTCTGGAAACCGGCCTTCATCTCCAGCTTGATGATCAGCGGGCCGTGGCCGGGGTGCGCGCCGAGCCACACCCGCACGTCGTCGAGGCAGCTCTCCAGGTCCTTGTTGGCGCCGCCGGTGTACAGGTCGGCCGCGGACGAGGCGTTCACGCAGTTGTTGCTGTTGCCCAGCGGGTTGGAGTGGCTGACCTTCCACTCCTTGGTGACGAAGTCGTCCCAGACGTCCAGTTCGATCATCGACGTCCCGGTGTCCAGCGACTGCGCGAGGTAGCTGAACTCGCTCGGGTCGTAGGTGTTGTGCAGCCCGGAGCCGGTGGTGCCGGAGAACGGCAGCGAGTCGGTGTCGGCGGCGGAGGCGGCTCCGCCGCCGGCGCCCGCGACGGTGAAGGCGAGGCACAGCGTCGATGCGCCCAGTAGCGCGGCGCGAATACGTAGGGAAGCTCGGCGGATCAACCGAACGGTCACGTGTCCTCCTGTGGGGGTGTCGCTCCGCCCAGACGGTGCCCGCGGGCCATGAATCGACGGAGACATGACAGGTAACACGATCTGTCGTCCCGCTGTCACCTCCCCCACCTCCACTGTCGGCCAAGGGAGTTCGGCCCTACGCGCACCGCGACGAGGGTGTGGGGGGTGATGGTGTGTCAAGGGTGCCGAGGTGGTGGGGGCGGTCGCGCGGCTCAGCTCGCGCCGAGCAGGCGCAGCACCGCGGCCGTGGCCGCCGCCGCGACGACGACCACCGCGAACGGGGCGCGGCGCCAGGCGAAGAGCCCGCCGACCGCCACTCCCGCCGTGCGCGCGGCGCCGGCGAAGCCGTGCCCCTGTGTCAGGGCGGAGGTGGCCACCAGGGCGGCCAGCAGCACGACCACGGCGACGGCCATGAGCCGTTCGAAGCGGGCCGGAAGGGTGATCCGCGAGCGCAACACCGGCCCGGCGAAGCGGAACGCGAAGGTGCCCGCTCCCAATGCGGCGGTCGTGGCCAGGAGTTCGGTGCTCATCGGCTGGGCCTCGGCTCGGTGGGGGCGGCGTCGGCGGGGGCGTTTGCGGGTGCGTGCTCCGTATCCGCCTCGGCGCCGTACGGCAGGCCCGCGGCGACCCCGGCGAGGGCGAGCAGGACCGGCAGCCCGGCGGGCAGGAAGGGCGTGGTGGCCAGCGCGATCACCACCCCGGCGAAGGCCGCGCGGCGGTTGCCGGGCCGGTCCAGGGAAGGCAGCAGCAGGGCGAGCAGCACCGCGGGGAAGGCCGCGTCGAGCCCGAAGGCGTCGGTGTCGCCGACCGCCCGCCCGCCGAACGCGCCCGCCGCCACCCCGAGGTTCCAGGCGGCGAACAGGCCCGCCCCGCACAGCCAGTACGCCGTACGCCGCCGGGCCGGGGTGCGCTGTGCGAGGGTGAACGCCACCGTCTCGTCGACCATCACATGGCTGCCCAGCAGCCGGCGCAGCGGCCCGGTGCCGTCGAGCACGTCGCCGACCGCGAAGCCGAACGGCACATGCCGGACATTGACCAGCAGGCCCGCCGCGAGCGCCGCCAGCGGGTTGCCCCCGGCGCCGACGATCCCGACGAAGAGGAACTGCGCCGCCCCCGCGAACACCACCACGGACATCAGCATCGGCAGCCACAGCGGCAGGCCCAGGCCCACCGTGATCGCGCCGAAGGACGCGCCGACCAGCGCGTCGGCCACGCAGACCAGCGCGATGTCGCGCAGCAGGCCCGCCAGCTCCTTGTCCCGGGTTCGCCATATCGAACGGATCACCGTATAGAATGAACATAAGAAAGCTGCGTTCGTCAAGTCGAACGACACGACTTCTCCACCGAACGACGGCGGAGTGACGGCCGAACGACGATCGACGCCCGAAGGAACTGGAGCCACCCGGTATGACGACGGAGGACAGACCCCGCGGCGGCCCGCCGATCGCCGCCATCGCCGCGTCCCTTCAACACCAGCGCCGCCGCGCCGGGCTCTCGCTGGCCGAGGCCGCACGCCGCGCCGGCATCGCCAAGTCCACGCTCTCCCAGCTGGAGTCCGGCACCGGCAACCCCAGCGTGGAGACGCTGTGGGCGCTCAGCGTGGCCCTCGACGTGCCCTTCGCCCAACTGGTCGACCCGCCTCCGCCCCGGGTCCAGGTGATCCGCGCCGGCGAGGGTCCCACCTTCGCCGCCGAACACTCCTCCTACGTCGCCACGCTCCTGGCGTCCTGCCCGCCGCACGCCCGCCGGGACATCTACGTCGTCTCCGCGCAGACCGGCAGCGACCGCGAGTCCGAGCCGCACATGCCCGGCGTGGTCGAGCACGTGGTGCTGAGCACCGGCCGCGCGATGGTCGGCATCACCGACGACCCGGTCGAACTGCACCCCGGCGACTACGTCAGCTACCCCGGGGACGTGCCGCACGTCTTCCGCGCCCTCGAACCCGGGACCGTCGCGGTGCTGCTGTCCGAGCACAGCTGACCCGGCCCGCGGCGCAGTACGGTGTCCGCGCCCCAGGACGCGTACGAGTGCGAGGAGTTCCGCGCGATGCCGCAGCCGCCCGTACCGCCCGTACCGCCCGTACGGCAGGTGCCGCCCGAACCGACGGCGCCGTCGGTACGCACCGAGCGCTCGGGCCCGGTCACCACCGTGGTGCTGTCGCGGCCCCACGCGCGCAACGCCGTCGACCGGCCCACCGCGCAGGCGCTCGCGGACGCGTTCCGGGCGTTCGACGCCGACCCGGAGGCGGCCGTCGCCGTGCTGTGGGGCGAGGGCGGGACCTTCTGCGCGGGCGCCGACCTCAAGGCCGTGGGCACCGCGCGCGGCAACCGGCTGGCGGCCGACGGCGACGGACCGATGGGCCCCACCCGACTGCGGCTGGGCAAGCCGGTGATCGCCGCCATCGCGGGCCACGCGGTCGCGGGCGGGCTGGAGTTGGCGCTCTGGTGCGACCTGCGGGTGGTCGAGCAGGACGCCGTCCTCGGGGTGTTCTGCCGCCGGTGGGGCGTGCCGCTGATCGACGGCGGGACCGTACGGCTGCCGCGGCTGATCGGCGCCGGCCGGGCGATGGACCTGGTCCTCACCGGACGCCCGGTCGACGCGGCCGAGGCCCACGCCATCGGCCTGGCCGACCGGCTGGTCCCGGTCGGCACCTCCCGCGCCGCCGCCGAACAACTGGCCGCGCGGATCGCCGCCTTCCCGCAGACCTGCCTGCGCGAGGACCGGATGTCCCTGCTGGAGCAGGAAGGGCAGACCGAACAGCATGCGCTGGCGGGGGAGTTCGCCCACGGGCAGGTCTCGCTCGCCGAAATGGCCGCAGGGGTCGCCCGGTTCGCGGCCGGCGAGGGGCGGCACGGCGGCTTCGACGGATAGGAGGCCGCGCCCGACTCGTCGGCGTCGGCCGTACGATCCGCCGAGGACTGTTTAGGCTGGCCGTATGAAGGAGTGGGAACTCAAGAAGCTGCACATCCTCCGCGCCCTGCACGACGCGGGCACCGTCACGGCCGCCGCGGCCGCCCTGCGGATGACGCCGTCGGCGGTGTCGCAGCAGCTCGCCGTGCTCTCCAAGCAGATAGGGACACCCGTCGTCGAGGCGCACGGCCGCGGGGTGCGGCTGACCGGCGCGGCACACGTCCTGCTCCGCCACGCCGAGGTGGTATTCGCCCAACTGGAGCGCGCGGGCGCGGAGTTGGAGGGGTACGCACGCGGTGACGCCGGGCTGGTGACGATCGGCACCATCGCCACCGCGATCAGCCGGCTCGTGGTGCCGGCCGCGGAACTGCTGCGCCGCTCGGCGCCCGCCGTCACCGTGTCGGTGCGGGAGGTCGAGGCGGCGGCGGTCTTCGAGGAGCTGGCGGCGGGCGCGGTGGACGTCGCGGTGTCCCTCGCGGTCGACGCGCCGACCGCCCGCGATCCGAGGTTCACGGTCTTCCCGCTGCTCACCGACCCGCTGGACATCGCGCTGCCGATCGGCCACCCGCTGGCCGCCGAACCCGGGCTGCGGCTGGCCGCGCTCGCCGAGGAGCCGTGGATCTTCGGCAGCGCCGGGCCGTGGCGCACCCTGACCCTCGCGGCCTGTGCCGACGCCGGGTTCGTGCCGGAGCAGGCGCACGCCGCCTCCGACTGGCCGGCGATCTTCTCGCTGGTGTCGGCGGGCCTGGGGATCGCGCTCGTGCCGCAGATGGCGGCCGTCGGCGGGTGGCGGCGGGAGGTGGCGGTGCGGCCGCTGGACGTGGACCGGCCGGTGCGCAGGATCGTGGCGGCGGTCCGCGCCGGCACGGAGGACGCGGCGCTGGTGCGGCGGGCGATGGGCGCGTTGCGGCACGCCGCCGAGCTGGACCCCGCTGTGAAGCTGAGCTGAACGGAATGTTCAAAAACTATCGCTGGAGTTGAAGTGTCGGAGGGGGGAAGAGTAGGGGCAGGAAAAGGGGCAAGGGAGGACCGGCGAGGAGGAGGGGTTCGGGTGGGTACGGAATCGGGAACGGCGGCCGCCGGTGTGGCCGCGGGCGCGGCTGCGGGGGCGGGGGACGCGGGGACGGGAGCGGAAGCGGCCTTCACCGCGCTGACCGGCTTCACCGGGGACGCGCTGCCGTACGGCGGGGGGAATCCCTTCGCGGACTACCGGCGGGCCGAGCTGCCCTTCACCGGGCTGGCGGAGCTGACCGACCGCAGGCTCGGGGCAGGGGTGGTCGCGGCCAATGACGAGTTCTTCGCCGAGCGGGAGAATCTGCTCCTGCCCGGGCCCGCCGTCTTCGACCCCGAGCGGTTCGGACACAAGGGCAAGGTGATGGACGGCTGGGAGACCCGCAGGCGCCGGGGCCGCTCCGCGTCGGCCCCGCACCCGGAACCGGAGGACCACGACTGGGCGGTGGTGCGGCTCGCGGTGCCCGGGGTGGTCCGCGGCGTCGTGGTGGACACCGCGCACTTCCGCGGCAACTACCCGCGGTCCGTCTCGGTGGAAGCCGCCGCGCTCTCCCCGTCGGCGGGCGCCGAGGAGGTGGCGGACCCGTCGGTGGCATGGACCGCGCTGGTGCCGCGCACCCCGGTCGGCGGCCACGCGGAGAACGCCTTCGCGATCCGCCGGGAGCGGCGCTTCACCCACCTGAGGCTGCGTCAGTATCCGGACGGCGGTGTCGCCCGGCTGCGGGTGTACGGCGAGGTGGTGGCCGACCCCGCCTGGCTGGCCGCCCTCGGCACCTTCGACCTGGTCGCCCTGGAACACGGCGGCACGGTCCGGAACGCCTCGGACCGCTTCTACTCGCCGCCCGAGCACACCATCCTGCCGGGTCGCTCCCGGCGGATGGACGACGGCTGGGAGACCCGGCGCCGCCGCGACCACGGCCACGACTGGATCGAGTACCGCCTGGCCGAGCAGGGCGTGATCCGGGCGATAGAGATCGACACCGCCTACCTGAAGGGCAATGCGGCCGGCTGGGCCACGCTGTCCCTGCGGGACGGGGCGGACGGCCCGTGGCTGCCGCTGCTCGACCGGGTCCGGCTGCACCCCGACACCGTGCACCGGTTCGTCGTCGAGGACGGTACCGCCGCTGTCCCGGGCGGCGCCCCGGCCGGTATCCAGGTCGGCGCTCCGGCCACGGACGCCCGGATCGAGATCTTCCCCGACGGGGGCATATCCCGGCTGCGGCTGTACGGCTCGCTGACGGCGCAGGGCGCGGCGCGGCTGGCGGCGCGGGCGGCAGCGATCGCCTGAACCGGCGGTGGCGGCGGGGCGTCCGGCGGCCGGGCATCTGGCGGTCGGGCGGTTGGCGGCTGCGTTGGGGACCTGTCGGCTCGGCGTCGGGCGGTTCGGGGCGAGGTGTCGGCCGGGCGGACGGGAGCCGGTGGTGCGGCTCCCGTGCGCGCCGGGCGTCAGGTCAGGTCACTGCGCGCCGAAGCGCGCCAGCAGTTCGGTGCGGCCGAAGACGCGGGCCGTCTCGATCGCGGACGGCGTGCCCGCGGCCGGGTCGGCGCCGGCCTCCACCAGGGCGCTGATCACGTCCTGCTCGCCCTTGAACACCGCACCGGCGAGCGGGGTCTGACCGCGGTCGTTGATCCGGTCGACGTCGGCGCCGCGCTGGATGAGGGCGAGCACCGTCGAGGCGTGGCCGTGGTAGGCGGCGAGCATGACGAGGCTGTCGCCGCGGTCGTTCGTCAGGTCGGCCGGCACCCCGGCGTCGACATAGGCGGCGAGCTTGTCGGTGTCGCCCTGCCGGGCCAGGTCGAAGACCTGAGCGGCGAGTTGGAGCACCTCCGGGTCGTGCGCGGGCTCGCCGGGCGGCTCGGAGGGGGAGGCGGGGTCAGGGCTGGACTCGGTCATGCCACCACCCTACGCAGGGCAGCGTCCGCTGAAGAAAGAGATCACCACATGCCGTGTCGGGGTGTCACCGACCTTGATGTCCAAGGGCACGCAGGCGCGGCCGTCACCGGCGACGAAGAACGCACCGTGAAAGGAGGTGGGGGAGCCCGGGCACGCGTGGAAGGAGACCGCGGGCGCGGGAGCGGAGCCGTACTCGCCGCCGAACTCCAGCCCGGCGCGGGCCCGCTGCTCGGCGCCGACCGTGACCGTGACGCTGGCGCCCGCATGGAGCAGGGTGTCGATGCGGTAGTGCCAGCCGCCGGAGTTCTGCCGGCCGAGGTCGCGCTGCTCGCCGTCGGCCAGGTCGCCCAGGCCCTGCCAGGTCAGGGGGCCGACAGCGATGTCGGAGCCGGCGGGCGCCGTGGTGGGGTCGGCGGTGCCCGAGGGCGTGGTGCCCGGGTGGGCGGTAACCGAGGGATCGGCGGTCGGGGAGGCGGAGGCGGAGGTGGACGCGGAGGTGGTCGACGATGTGGACGGGGAGGCGGCGCGGGTGGAGGGCGGGGAGTGCGGGGAACGGGAGGTGGGCGCGGTCGTGGGGGAGCCGGCCGGATGGGTGGTGCGGCGCGGTGGGGAGGGGGAGTTGTCGGGCGGGAGGAAGCCGTCGACGCACTCCACCGGCCGGGGGTGCTCGATGCTCCCGACGGGTGGCGGCGCGGATGCGGCGGAGGGCGAAGCGGTGGCGGTGGCATGCGGGTGGGTGCCGAAGGAGCAGCCGGCGAGCAGCATGAGCGCCCCGCCCACGGCTCCGCCCACCCGTAACGCTCGTCCTGACATGAGCATCACTCCTCAATCAGGACGGTACGTGCTCAATCCAGCGGCGACCAGACCGCCAGTTGGCGGACCGGCGCGGGGTCGCCGGAGACCCGGAGGGTGCCGCTGTTCCACGGGACCCGCCGGTAGAGGCAGAGCAGCAACTCCCCGGCGGACCCGGTGAGGCAGGCGTCGGGCGCGGGCCCGTCGCCCGGGCCGACCCGGACCGCGGAGGCGCCGGTGGCGTCGAGGATCAGTGTCCAGGCCGGGCCCTCGGTGGAGACGAGGGCGACCCGGGCGGGGGCGTGCGGCCAGCCGTCCATGGTGCCGAAGCCGACCTGGAGGAGTTCGTCCACCGCGTCCAACGCCAGGGCCGGGGGCAGCGGTTCGGGGGCGCCGGCGGCGTCCTGCGCGTCGCGGGCGTGCACGGCGGCCTCCTGCACCTGGTGGCGGGCGACGGTGCCGGCCGTCGCCGGGCGCCCCGGCGCCGCCCACCACGTCCAGCACTCCCGGTCCGGGCCGGCCGCCCGCAGCGCGTCCAGCAGCGCGGTGGTGGCGCGGGCCGACCACGCCGAGAGCTCGCCGGGCGGGAGGAGGGCGCCGTCTTGGGCCGAGGCCGGGTCCGTGGTCGGGTCGGGGTGCGGGTCCGGCGGGCGGGTGGCCGGGCCCGCGGTGACGGCCGCCGCCCAGAAGCGCTGCACCTGGCCGACGTGTGCCACCAGGTCGCGGACCGTCCAGTCCGGGCACCCCGGCACCCGGGCCCGCGCGTCGGCGGCCTCCGCCGCCTTCCGCAGCGCGGCCGACCGGTCCGCCACCAGTTCCAGCCAGTCGGAGAAGCGCAGCACCGGGAAGTCCCCGGCGGGAGGGATGTGGAAGGGCGTCATGGGCACCGTTGTAGCAGCGGGCGGCGACAGCGGGGGCGGGTCCGGGGATCGGAGCGTTTTACCGGCATTGCGGCAGATTTGCCCAAGACTGTACGGTGCGGGCTCTGTTCAGCGGGCCGCTGAGGATGTTCCATGGTCGTCACACGGCCGCCGTGCGGAAGGCGGCCGCCCGCGCCCGGATGAGGTGGCCTTGGCCAGGACCGCGACGACCGTGACGACCGATACGACCGCGACGACCGTGCGGCGCGCCACCGTGCGCATCCCCGCCGCCCCGCTGGGCCCGGAGAACCCGCTGCCCGCGCTCGGCGAGCGCGGCCAACCGCATCGCCTCGACCCCGAGCAGCGCCAGGCGCTGCCCCCGGACATGGCCCGGCAGATCGGATACGCCCCGCTGCGCACCGTGCTGCCGGTGCGGGTCCTCGACGGGTACGGCCGGGACCGGGCGCCGGTCGAACTCGACGCCCTCGTCGTCGAGAACGACCGGTTGCGCGCCACCGTGCTGCCCGGGCTCGGCGGCCGGCTGTACTCGCTGCTGCACAAGCCCACCGGCCGCGAACTGCTCTACCGCAACCCGGTGTTCCAGCCCGCGGACTTCGCGCTGGCCGGCGCCTGGTTCTCCGGCGGCGTGGAGTGGAACCTGGGTGCCACCGGGCACGCCGCCCACACCTGCGCGCCGCTGCACGCCGCCCGGGTCACCGCGCCCGACGGCGGCGAGATGCTGCGGCTGTGGGAGTGGGAGCGGCTGCGCGACCTGCCGTTCCAGGTCGACCTGTGGCTGCCGGCCGGCTCGGACTTCCTCTACGTCGGCGTGCGGGTCCGCAATCCGCACGACCGGACCGTGCCGCTGTACTGGTGGTCCAACACGGCCGTGCCCGAGACCCCCGACACCCGGGTGCTGGTTCCGGCGGACGCGGCCTGGCAGTTCGACTACCACCGCGCCCTCACCCGCGTGCCGGTGCCGCGCGCCCACGAAGCCCCCGGCGGCCCGGGCGCGCCGGACAGCGCCGACCTCACCTACCCGACCCGGTTCGAGCACGCCGCCGACCACTTCTTCGACATCGCGGACGAGGACCGCCGCTGGATCGCCGCGCTCGACGGGCAGGGCCGCGGCCTGGTGCAGACGTCGACCGACCGGCTGCGCGGGCGCAAGCTGTTCCGCTGGGGCCGCGGCCGCGGCGGCCGCCGCTGGCAGGAGTGGCTCACCGAGCCCGGCACCGGCGGCTACCTGGAGATCCAGGCCGGCCTGGCCCGCACCCAGCTCGAACACCTGCCGATGGCCGCCGAGTCCGAGGTGAGCTGGCTGGAGGCGTACGGGCCGCTCGCCGCCGACCCGGCACACGTGCACGGCGCCGACTGGCCCGCCGCCCGCGCGGCCGCCGCCACCGCCCTGGAGGAGGCCCTGCCCCGGGCCGCCCTGGACGCCGCCCGCACCGCCTGGCTCACCCGCGCCGACACCGACCCCGACCCCGCCGACGTGCTGGCCACCGGCTCCGGCTGGGGCGCCCTCGAAGTCGAGCGCGGCCGCCACCCGCTGCCCGGCACCCCGTTCCCGCCCGCCACCCTCGGTGCCGCCCAGCAGCCCTGGCTCGAACTGCTCCTGTCCGGCGTCTTCCCCCGCCCCACCGCCGACCCCGTGCCCGGCCCCACCCTGGTCTCGCCCGACTGGCGCGAGCTGCTGGAAGCCGCCGACACCTACCCCGGCAACGAGTGGTACCGCGACTACCACCTCGGCATCGCGCAGTGGGCCGCCGGCGACCGCGCCCAGGCCGTCCGCAGCTGGGAGCGCTCGCTCGCCGCGCACCCCTCCCCGTGGACGCTGCGCGCCCTGGCCGTCGCCGACGCCGCCGCCGACCGGACCGAGCAGGCCGCGCAGCGGTACGCGGCCGGGTACGACGCGCTGGCCGACGCCCTCGCCGACTCCGGCTGGCCCTCCGCGCACACCGCCCTGCGCGCCTACGCGCTGGAGGCCGTGCCGGTGCTGCTCGCCGCCTCCCGCGCCGAGGACGCCGCGCGCATCCTGGACCGCCCGGTCCCCGGCCCCGACGGGCAGGCCGCGCCCGCGCCGCTGGAAGGCGGGCGGGCGCGGCTGCTGCGGGCCCGTACCGCGCTCGCCCAGGGCGACCCGGCCCGGGCCCGCGCCCTGCTCGACGAGGGCGTGGCCGTCGACGACCTCGCCGAGGGCGACGAAGTGCTCAGCGACACCTGGTACGCGGTCGCCGAGGCGCTGCTCGCCCACGACGCCGCCGACGACGGCAGCGCCCCGCAGGACGCGCGCGCCCGGGCCCGCCGCGAGCACCCGCTGCCGGCCGCGTACGACTTCCGGATGCGCCCGCAGGAGCCGCCGGCCGCCCACCGCTGACGGCGGGCGGCCGGTCAGCCGCCCGCGGTGAGCAGGGCCGCCCGCTCCTGGGCGGTCAGCTCGCCGGGGGCGCGGCGCTCCCGCGCGGCGCGGTTCGCGGCGTGCTGGAGCGCCTCGTTGACCGGCACAGGTACCCCGAAGCGGCGGCCGAGCAGCACGATCTCGCCGTTGAGGTAGTCCGACTCGATCGACCCGGTGCCGCGCGCCAGGCTCTGCCAGGTCGAACTGGGCTTGGCCGAAGGGGACTCCACCCGGTCCCCGCGGGTGCGCGCCTGCTGCTCGGTGCCGATGTACGCGATCCCCGCCGCGGCCAGGACCGCCGCGCCCTCGGCCCGGGCCCGCGCGGTCAGCTCGCGGCCCGCGTCCTGGCCGGCGCCGGCGCCGGCGTCGGAGCCGAGCACCGCGTCCACCGCGTTGCCGAGGTTCGACAGCAGCTTGGCGTACTTCCAGGCCATCACGTCCTCGGTGACCGGTGCCGCGAAGCCCGCGGCCGTCAGGTCGGCGGCGATCGCCCGTACGGTCGCGTCGCTGCCCGAGGGGTAGCGGCCCAGGTGCAGCATCCCGGTCAGCGGTGCGCACAGCGCGCTGACCACGCCCGGTTCGAGGAACGTCGCGGGCAGCCAGACGCACGCGCCGTAGACGCGGCCGAACCGGCGCAGCGCCAAGCGCTCGTTCTCCACGCCGTTCTGCGCGCACACCACGGCGGGCCCGGCGCCCGGGCCGCCGCCCGCCGTGCCCTCGCCGTACGCGCCCCAGGTCTCCAGGACGGCGGGGGTGTCCTGGGTCTTGACGCCGAGCACGAGCACGTCGTCGTCCCGCGCGGTCAGCTCGGCCGGGCCCTGGACCGCGGGGATCGGCAACCTCCGCTCCCCGTCGGCCAGTTCGAGCCGCAGTCCGTGCGCGCGGACGGCCGCCAGGTGCGCGCCGCGGGCCACGAGCACCACCTCGTGGCCGCTGTCGAAGAGCCGTCCGCCGATGGCGCCGCCGATCGCGCCCGCGCCGATCATGATGTATCGCATGGCTGAAACCCTGGACGTCCCGGGCGCCCGGCACAACTCCCGCCCCGACCGCAGGCGGCTTGCGCCCGCTGCCTCCCGCCGCGAGCGCCCGCCCGGCGCCTCGTGGCCACGGCCCGGGCCGGAACGGAAAACCGTTGGCCCAAGTCCCGCCGCGCCCCGCAGAGTTGGGGCGCGGGCCGGGGCTCGGCCCGCGTTCCCGTGGACACCGAAGGGGGCACCACCATGTCCACCCTGCGCGTCACCGCCGAGCGGCTGACCGTCCTCCACCACCCGAACGCCGACGCGCTGGAGCTGGCGCAGGTGGGCCTGTACCGCGCGGTGGTCGCCAAGGGGGCCTACCGCACAGGGGAGTTCGCGGTCTACATACCCGAGCAGGCGGTGCTGCCCGGTCCGCTCGTCGACGAACTCGGCCTGACCGGGCGGCTGGCCGGGTCGGGGAGGAACCGGGTACGGGCGGTGCGGCTGCGCGGCGAGCTGTCGCAGGGCATCGTCTGCCGGCCGGGCGCCCTCGACGGTGTCGACCTGGCGCGCGCCGCGGCCGACGGCACGGACTTCGCCGACGCGTTGGGCGTCGTCAAGTGGACGCCGCCGGTGCCGGTCTCGATGAGCGGCGACGTGGACGCCGCGCCCGACCTGCTGCCGTGGACCGACATCGAGAACCTCAAGCGCTACCCGGGCGTCTTCGCCCCCGGCGACCTGGTCACCGTCACCGAGAAGCTGCACGGCACCGCCTGCTGCCTGACCTACCACGCCGCCTCGGGCAGCGTGCAGGTCACCTCCAAGGGCCTGGGTGCCCGCGGCCTCGCGCTGCGCGAGGCGGACGGCAACCTCTACTGGCGCGCGGTGCGCGGGCACGATCTGCCGGCCGTGGCCGCGGCACTGGCCGCCCGGCTGGGCGCGGACCGGATCGGGATCTACGGCGAGGTCTACGGCAAGGGGGTGCAGGACCTCGACTACGGCGCGCACGCGGGCACCGGGTGTCCCGCCTTCGCCGCGTTCGACGTGTGCGCGGATACCGGCGGGCAGCTCAGCTGGCACGACCCGGCCGACCTGACGGTCGGCGAACTGCCCGTCGTACCGAGGCTGTTCCACGGCCCGTTCGACCTCGACCGGGTGCTCGCGCTGGCCGCGGGTCCCGAGACGGTCTCCGGCCGCGGCCTGCACATCCGCGAGGGCGTGGTGGTCCGCACCGCTGACGGCAAGTACAGCCCCGACGTCGGTGGCCGGGCCGTCGCCAAGGTCGTCGGCGACGCCTACCTGACCCGCAAGGGCGGCACCGAGTACGAGTGAGGGCACGCCCCCCGAAGGGCCGGGCCGGCGATCCGGCCCTTCGGGTGTTTCCGCGCACGGTCGGCATGCTCCGCCCCCGGCTGGGTACGCGCCGGGTTCAGCCACTTGCAGACACCGAGCGCGGACGCGGCGAGAGGAAGCACGACGATGACCGACATGAACCCCAACGGCGCCCTGCCCCCGGCCCAGCGGGCCCTGCACGAGATCTCGCACGGCAGCGAGAACGTGATCGCCCTGAGCACCCTCGCGGTCAGCGAGGTGCTGCTGCCGGTGCCCGGCGCCGAGGAACAGCCGCCGCCGGCCGGCGCGGAGGCGGCAGAACCGCCCCGCGAGATCCAGCTGCCGGTCTACGAGCAGGAGGACGGCCGCCAGCTCGTCCCGGTCTTCACCTCGGAGACCCGGATGGCCGAGGCGCTGCCCGCCACCCGCCGCTACCGGCTGGTCCAGCTCGCCGTCCTCAGCGGCGCCTGGCCCTCCGACGACCTGATCCTGTCCATCGACACCGGCAACGAGGACGCGCTGAGCATCTCCGGGGAGGGCGTGCGCGCGCTCGCCGGCCTCGTCGCCGGGAACTGAGCCCCCGCGGGTACGGCCCCGGCGCTCCACCCGCCGGGGCCGTACCCGCATCAGGACCGCGCGGCCCTCTACCCGCACCGAGCGCGTCCGGCACGGCTGCGCTCAGGCCCGGTACGCGGCTGGGCTCAGGCCCGGTAGACGACCAGGCCCCGCGGTGCCTTGTCGAGCAGCACCTCACCGGGGGCCGCCGCCACCTCCCCGTCGCAGGCCAGGTGCACCCCCTCGCCCGGCACCCGCACCCGCAGCCGCGGGACGACCACCGCGGTGTACACCGGCGACGAGGTCAGCGCCCCGGTCAGGGCGGCGCCCAGCATCCGGGTCCGGGCGAACGGCCCGCCGTCCACCATCCGCACGTCCAGCATCCCGTCGGCCAGCTCCCGCCGCCGCACCGGCGCCGGGCCCCAGCTGGCATAGCGGCAGTTGCCCGCGAAGAGCAGCCACACCGAGCGCCGCCGCCCGTTCACCACCACCTCGACCGGCTCGCAGGTGCGCAGCACGTGCACCGCCGCCAGCACGCTCGCCGGCCAGCTGCCCACCCGCCGCGACCAGCGCTCCCTGACCCGTACCAGGTCCGGGTAGGCGCCGATGCTGAAGGTGTTCAGGAACGGCGCCGCAGCACCGTCCACCCCGGTGCTGCGGGCCACGTCCACCCGCGAGGCCCGGCCGGTGCGCACCGCCGCCGCGGTCAGCTCGACCGACAGCAGCCCCAGGTCCGCGGCGAAGTGGTTGCGGGTGCCGCCGGGGAAGACCGCCAGCGGCAGCCGGTGTCGCAGCGCGACCGCGGCCGCCTCGCGTACGGTGCCGTCGCCGCCGCACACCCCCAGCGCGCCGCCGTCCCGCACCGCCGCCTCGGCCGCCCGCTCCAGCAGCTCGACCAGGTCGTCGTCCTCCGTGCACTCCGCGACGGCCGCCCCGGGCAGCGCGGCGGCGATCCGCCGCGCCGGGGTGGTCAGCAGCGGCGGCGGGCCCGACGCGGTGTTGGCCACCACGTGCAGGCCCCGCCCCTCCGCCAGCCGCGGCGCCTGCGCGGGCGCTCCCGCCGACGGCCGCCGCTGGACCGGCAGCAGCCTGCGTACCAGCAGCGCCGCGCCGACGCCCAGCGCGGCGCCGGCCACCACGTCGCTCGGGTAGTGCACGCCGGTGTAGACGCGGGAGAACGCCACGCTCGCCGCGACCGGCGCCACCGCCGCGCCCCACGCGCCGGACTGCGCCGCCACCCCAGCCGCGAACGCCGCCGCGGAGGCGGCGTGCCCGGACGGGAAGGACGTAGTGACCGGCTGCCGCTGCAACTGCCGGATCACCGGCACCGCGTCCAGCAGCGGCCGCGCCCTGCGCACCGCGCCCTTGCCCACCGTGTTCACCGCCAGTGAGGCCAGCGCCAGCGAGCCCATCCCGCGCAGCGCCGCCTTGCGGCCGTTCAGCCCGCCCACCGCCGCCATGCCCGCCGCCAGCCCGCACCACAGCCGCCCGTGGTTCGCCAGCCGGCTCAGCCGGGGCAGCACGGGCTCCGCGCCCGGCCAGCGCCGGCCGGCCACGGCGGCGAACAGTTCCCGGTCCCAGTCCTTCCACGGATACGTCATGCGGCTCGGCTACCCCGGCCCGGCCCGCCCGCACCTGCCGTCCGGCTGGTGGCTGACCGCCGTCCGACGGGCGGTGAACCCCGAAACGGGGGAAGGTGGGGCACAGGGGGGGGCTGTTTTCCACGCCTGGAGGGTGCGCGATGCCGTGGGCCGACGGGACGAGACCCGATCCGGGGCTGCCGGTGCCCGGGTACTGGGCGGCGCGCGTGGCCGCGGCGGCCGCCGGGACGGAGCCGGTCGGAGGCGGCCCGGACCTGCTGGCCGCGGCCGACGGGTACTGGGCACGGCGCGCGCTGCCCGGCGGCGCGGCCCACCTGCTGGCCGCGCCGGGCGCCGAGCAACTGCTGCTCGCGGTGCTCGCGGCGAGCGAGGGCGACCCGGTGCTGGCCCGCCCCGCCGCGGCCTGGCAGCCCCCGGTGGCGCGGCTGCTCGGCCGCCGCGTGCACACCGTGCCCACGGCCGCCGAGGGCGGCGGCGTCCCCGACCCGGTCGCGCTGCTGGAGACCGTACGGCGGGCCCGGGCGCGCGGCGCGGACCCGCGGCTGCTGGTGCTGTCGGCCGCGGACGACCCGACCGGCACCGTCACCGCGCCCGAGCTGCTCCACGAGACGTGCGAGGCCGCCGCGGAGGCGGGCCTGCTGATCGTGTCCGACGAGACGTACTCCGACACGCTGCACCACCGCGAGACGGTCCTGCTCAGCCCGGCCGAGATGCTGCCCGAGCACACGGTGGTGCTCACCGACCTCGGCGCGACGCTGGTGCCCGCGGACTTCCCGGCCGCGCTGGCCCGCTTCCCCGGCACCGCGCACGGCACGTCCTGGCGGCGGCGCGCCGCGGAGGTGCTGGCCGGCCTGCGCGCGGTGCTGCCCGCGCCGGTCGCCGCCGCGACCGCGTACGTGCTGGGCGAGCCGGCCGAGGTCGCCGGCCGGGCCGCCGCCGCGAACCGGCTGCACGCGCGCACGGCGGCGGCCGCGTACCGGGCGATCACCGAGGCCGGGGCGTCCTGCCGCCCGCCGCGCGCCGGCTGGCAGCTCTACCCGACGGCCGGTCCGGCCGGCCCCGAGGCGGCCCGGCGGGTGGAGGAGTTCCTCACCGGCGCGCTGGGCCGTCCTGTGCCCGGCGGCCACCGCTTCGGCGACGACCCGCAGGAGCCGCGGGCCAGGATCGGCACCGGGGTGCTGCTCGGCGCCACCGAGGACGAGCGGCGCGCCGCGCTGGCCGCCGCCGACCCGGTCGCGGTGCCGCACGTCGCGGCCGGACTGGCCGCGCTGACCGACGCGTTCACCGCGCTGACCGGCCTGGGCGCGGTCAGCGGTTCGGCCGACACCGGATCGCGGGGCGGTGGGGCCTGACATACGTTCGGCAGAAGCGTTCCGGCCAGGCGGGGGAGCGAGGGAGCCCAGATGAGCGACCAGCGCGCGTCCGCCCCGACCGCGCCCGCGGCCACCGGCGCCCCCCGCCCGGACGGCGCCCCCCTCCCCGACAGCGCCCCCGGCCCGGACGGCGCGCCCGGCAGCGGCGGCCGGCTCGCCTCCGGCCGGCCGCGCGCCGCCGACGCGCCCGAGCCGTCCGCCCGGCCCCGCCGCTGGCCGGCCACCTTCGTCGACCGCCTCTCCGAACCGCTCCCGGCGACCGGCATCCGCGACATCGCCCGGCTGGTCCGCGAGTGCGCGGCCCGCCCGCCCGCGCACACCCTCAAGGACGTGCCCCTGCTGCCGGTCGCGCCCGCCCCGCTGCCCGCCGCCGGGCCCGGCACGGTCAGCGTGACCTGGGCCGGGCACGCCAGCTGGGTGATCCGGATCGGCGGGCTGACGGTGCTCACCGACCCCGTCTGGTCCCGCCGCATCCCCGGCACCCCCCGCCGCATCACCCCGGTCGGCGTGCCGTGGCGGGCGCTCCCGCCGATCGACGCGGTCGTCATCAGCCACAACCACTACGACCACCTCGACGCGCCCACCGTCAAACGGCTGCCGCGCTCCACGCCCTGCTACGTGCCGGCCGGGCTCGGCAGCTGGTTCCGGCGCCGCGGCTTCCACCGCGTCACCGAACTGGACTGGTGGGAGGGCACCTGGCTGCGCGGGGTGCGGTTCGACTTCGTGCCCGCGCACCACTGGAGCCGCCGCACCCTGACCGACACCTGCCGGACGCTGTGGGGCGGGTGGGTGCTCACCGACGCCGACGGGCACCGCGTGTACTTCGCCGGGGACACCGGATACGGCGCCTACTTCGCCGAGATCGCCCGGGTGCACCCCGGCATCGACCTCGCGCTGCTGCCGATCGGCGCGTACACGCCCCGCTGGATGCTGCGGCCGGTGCACACCGACCCCGACGAGGCGGTGCAGGCGTACCTCGACCTCGGCGCGGCCGCGATGGCCCCGATGCACTGGGCGACGTTCCTGCTCTCCGGCGAGCCGCCCCTCGAACCGCTCACCCGGCTGCGCGCCGCGTGGACCTCCGCCGGGCTGCCGCGCGAGGCGCTGTGGGACCTGCCGATCGGCGCGTCCCGCGTGCTGGTGCCCTGACCCCCGGGCCGTCAGCGCGTCAGGGCGCCGTACGCGGCTGCTCCGGCCGGTCGGCCGTACCCGCCCGGCGGACCTTCCGCACCCGCCCGGTGACCGCGGGCCCGGCCGCGATCAGGATCGTCAGCGCCACCGCCAGCACCACGCCCTGCCACGGCTTGTCGAAGAGCGACCCGCCGAGTATCCCGATGAGCTGGTAGGCCGCCGCCCACGCCAGGCACGCCGGGATGTCGCCGCGCACGAAGCGGCGCAGCGGCATCTGCGCCAGCAGGCACGCCACCATCACCGGGATGCGCCCGGCCGGCACCAGCCGGGACAGCACCAGCACCGCCGCCCCGTGCCGGTCGAGCTGCCGCTCCGCCCGCTCCAGCGTGCCCTGTTCGGCGCGCCGCTGGAGCCGGTGCAGCCAGCGCGAGCCGTTGCGCGACCGCACCCCGCGCAGCCCCAGCCAGTACAGCGCCACATCGCCGAGGAACGCCGCGACCGACGCCACCGCGAAGACGAAGGCGAGCGCGACCGGTTCGGTCTGGTGGAAGGCGACCACCGCCGCTCCCGACACCAGCGCGCCGGTCGGCACCACGGGCACCAGCGAGCCGAGCACGATCAGCAGGAACAGCGACGGGTAGCCGACCGCCGACTGGGTGCCCTGCGACGCCGCCGGGTGCGCGGCCGGATGAGCCGCCGCCGCGGCCAGCAGGCCCATCATCCGCCGGCCCCCTGCCCGGCCCGGCCCAGGTCCGCGACCCGCACGCTCTGCCCGTGCGCCGGGCGGTGCACCGCCACCCCGGGCGCGAGTTCGGCGGCGAACCGCTCGAACTCCGCACCGGGCGCGTGGAACTCGTGCGGCCGCACCGCGTCCATGCCGATCGGCCAGTAGGTGCCGTAGTGCACCGGCACCGCCGTGCGCGGCGCCAGTTCGGCCAGCGCGCGCGCCGCCCGCTCGGCGTTCAGGTGCCCGGTGCCCAGGAACGGCCCCCAACCGCCCACCGGCAGCAGCGCGATGTCGCACGGTCCGACCGCGTCGGCCATGCCGTCGAACAGCCCGGTGTCGCCGGCGAAGTACGTCCGCGCCTCCCCGGCCACCACGTATCCGAGCGGCGCGGCGCGCTGCGGCCCGTACGGCAGCCGCCGCCCGTCGTGCGCGGCCGGCACCGCGCGCACCGTCAGGCCGCCGAACTCCACCGCCTCGCCGGCCACCACCTCCACCAGCCGCAGCCGGTCCCGTACCCGCCGCAGCGCCGGCACCGCGGCCCGCGCGCCGCGCGGCAGCAGCACGGTGGTGCCCGGCGCGAGCCGCGCCAGCGAGCCGACGTGCAGGTGGTCGGCGTGCAGATGGGACACCAGCACCACGTCGGCCCGGGCGGCCGCGGGGGTGGGCAGTGCGCCGCGCCGCCGGCGCAGGTGCGCCAACCGCCGTACGAACAGCGGGTCGGTGAGCACCCGGACGCCCGAGTCCTGGACGGTCACCGTGGCGTGCCCCCACCATGTGATCTCCACCACCACGCCGCCACGCCCTTCCCGCCGCTCACGGCACCGACCGGCCACCCGGCCCGGCCGTCCGCGGGTCCGCCCGCCTCTTCGGTGCCGGGGCCGTCCGACCTCGAGCGTATGCCCTGGCCGCCCCGGCCCGCCCGCCGCCACCCGATGACGCCCGCTGCCGCCTGCTGCCACGTGCTGCCACCTGCTGAGACCTGCCGCCACCTGCCCGCCGTCGGCTGTCCACAGGCCCGAACCGGGCAGACCGGCGGATATGGCAGTCTGGTCGGGTGCCTCAGCCGGGAGAGAGTCGGAGACGGGCCGCGAGGCGCAGCGCCGTGCGGACAGTCGGCCGTGTGCTCGCGGTGTGGGTGGTTGCCTCGGCGACGCTCGCCGTACTCGCCGCGGTGCTGCCGGACTTCACGCTGGAGGCGCCCGGCGGCGACAGCCCCACCCAGGTCGCGGTCACCGCGGGGCTGGGGGCCGGCGCGTTCGGCGTGCTGAGCGCGCTGGTGTGGCCGCTGCTGGTCCGCGCGCTGCTGCTGGTGCCCGCGCTGGTGCTGGGCGCGCTGGTGTTCTTCCTCAACGGCTCGCTGCTGCTGGTCGCTTTGAGCCTGACCCCGCACGGCCGCAGCGAGGTCACCCCGGCCACCGCGGTGGTGATCGCCGCCGTGATGTCCGCGGCGTCCTCGGCGACGAGTACGGCGCTGGCCGTGCGCGACGACGCCGCCTACGGGCGCCGGCTGGCCCGGCTGGCCGGGCGCAGGCGGCGGCACGTCGGCGACCCGCCGCTGCCGACCACGCCCGGCACGGTCTTCCTCCAACTCGACGGTGTCGGCCACGACGTGCTGCGCGACGCGCTCACCGCCCGCCCGCCCGCGATGCCCACCGTCGCCTCCTGGCTGGACCGCACCCACCACCTCGTCGGCTGGCGCACGGACTGGAGCAGCCAGACCGGCGCCAGCCAGCTGGCGATCCTGCACGGCAGCAACCACGACGTGCCCGCCTTCCGCTGGTACGAGAAGGAGACCGGGCAGGTCATGGTCTGCAACCGGCCCTCCAGCGCGGCGGAGCTGGAGCGGCGGGCGGTGCGGCGCACCGGCTGCGGCGGGCTGCTCGCCGACGACGGGGCCAGCCGCGGCAACCTGTTCACCGGCGGCGCCGAGCAGTCCGCGCTGGTGATGTCGGTGGCGGCGCAGCGCGCGAAGTTCACCCGCTCCCGGTCGGGTTACTTCGCCTACTTCTCCGACCCGGCCAACGCGGTGCGCACCGCCTGGTCGTTCGCGGCCGAGGTGGGCCGCGAGATAGGCGAGTCCACCGCGGCCCGGCTGCGGCGCGACCGCCCGCGGATCAAGCGCGGCGGCCTGTACCCGCTGCTGCGCGCCTTCGCCACGGTCGTCGAGCGGGACGTGGCGGTGGCGGCCGTCGTCGGCGACATGCTCGCCGGGCGCACCGCGGTCTACGCCGACCTGGTCGCCTACGACGAGGTCGCCCACCACTCCGGTCCGCGCAGCCGCGACGCCCGCAAGGTGCTGGCCCGGCTGGACCGCTCGGTGCGGCTGATCGCCGACTCGGCCCGCTACGCCCCGCGCCCGTACCGGATCGTGCTGCTGTCCGACCACGGCCAGAGCGCCGGCGAGACCTTCGAGGGCGCCTACGGTACGGGGTTGCGCGAGCTGGTGCGGACCGGCTGCGGGCTGCCGGCGCACGGCAGGAGCGGCCGGCGGGCCGAGCGGCGCCGCGGCGGCGCCGAGGCGCGGACGGCGGCGCGCACCGCGCTGCGGCGCCCGGAGCGGGGCCGGCGGGCGGAGGAGGCGGAGTGCGAGGGGCCGCCGTCCGATCCGGTGGTGCTCGCCTCGGGGAACCTGGGGCTGGTGGCGTTCCCCGACATCGCCGGGCGGGCGACGCTGGAGGAACTGGAGCGGCGCTGCCCGGACCTGCTGCCGACGCTCACCGCGCACCCCGGGATCGGGTTCGTACTGGTGCGCAGTGCCGTACGGGGCCCGGTGGTGCTCGGCCGGGACGGCGCGCACGACCTGGCCACCGGGCGGGTGACCGGCGCCGACCCGCTGGCGCCGTTCGGCCCGGGCGCGGCCGCGGCGGTGCTGCGCACGGACGGCTTCCCGCACACCGCCGACCTGATGGTCAACTCCGCCTGCGACCAGGCGGCCGGCACCGTGCACGCCTTCGAGGAGCAGGCCGGTTCGCACGGCGGCCTCGGCGGGCCGCAGACCCACCCCTTCCTGCTGCACCCGGTGGAACTGCCGCTGCCGACGGCGCCGTTGGTCGGCGCACAGGCCCTGCACCAGCTCTTCCACGGCTGGCTCACCGCGCCGGGCCGGCCGTCAGGACCGGACCCGCGGTGTGGTCGTCAACTGATGGTTGACGATGAGGAGGCGTCAACCTATAGTTGACGCATGACGGAACAGCAGCAGACCGTACGACTCGACGACCTCATCGACTACGTGAAGCAGCAGAACCCCGGCGACGACCCGCTCCAGAACCTGGAGCACGCCGTGGGTGTCGCCGGACACCTCGGCGACGTCGCGGACCACCTGATCGGCCACTTCGTGGACCAGGCCCGGCGGGCCGGCGCGTCGTGGACCGACATCGGCCGGCACATGGGGGTCAGCAAGCAAGCCGCGCAGAAGCGGTTCGTGCCCAAGGCCCCGGAGGACCTCGGGCTCATGGACGGCGAGGCGGCCTTCTCCCGCTTCACCCCCCGCGCCCGCACGTCGGTGGCGTCGGCCGAGCAGGAGGCGCGCGAGGCCCGGCACTCCCTGGTCGAACCCGAGCACCTGGTGCTCGGGCTGCTCGACCAGGCCGACACCCTCGCGGTGCACGCGCTCGTCGCGCTCGGCACCACCGTGGCGGAGGTCCGCGCCGCGGTCGCCACCCCGGGGACCGAGGAACAGCCGATCATGGGCCACGTCCCGGTGAGCGCGGCCACCAAGCGCGTCCTGCAACTGGTGCTGCGCGAGGCACTGCGGCTCGGCCACAACTACATCGGTACCGAGCACATCCTGCTCGGCGTGCTCAGCGACGAACAGCAGCCCGCCGCCCAGGCGTTGACCACGCTCGGGATCACCCACGAGGCGGTCGAGCAGTGGGTGGTCGCCACGTTGGCCGCGTACGTCGAGGCCCGTCGCACCGAGCAGTGAACGTCAGCCGCCGGCGGCTGCCGCCGGGCCGGCCGGCTCACGCCTCCTTGCGCAGCGCCAGCAGCCGGTAGACCGGATCGGCTCGCGGCACGTCGGGGTCCGGCAGCAGCGACAGGCGCCGGGCCAGCGCCCCGGACTGCTCCGCGTCCAGGGCGCCGGCCGGCGCGAAGTCGCCGCGCGCCACCTTCCCGGCCGCCCACGCCGGCGACATCCCCTGGCCGTGCCCGGTGAAGCGGGCCTCGCCAGCCCGGCGCAGGCCGTGCTCGGCGCCCACCGTCAGCACCCGCAGCGTCGCGTCATGGGCGCGCGCGGGCCGGAAGGGCGCGAGGAGTTCGCTGACGTCGCTGCCCATGTCGTACCCGGCGTCATGGTCCACCGAGGCCACGAACATCCCGCCCGGCCGCAGCACCCGCGCGCACTCCGCGACCACCGCGGCCGCGTCCGGCAGCAGGTGCAGCAGCCACACCGCGCTCACCGCGTCCAGGCTCCCGTCGGCGAACGGCAGCCTGCGGCAGTCGGCCAACACCAACCCGCCGCACAGCCGTTCGGACGCCAGCCGGGTCATCCCCGATGAGAGGTCCACGCCGAGCACCCGAAGTCCCGGCCGCAGCAGCCGCTCGGTCACCAGTCCGGTGCCGCAGCCCACGTCCAGCAGGGTGCGGGCCCGTTCCGGGACCAGGGCGAGCACCGCCCGCGCCGCGGAGCCCGCGCGCGGAACACCCCCGCGGGCGGCGTCGTAGCACGCCGCCTCCACGTCGTAGTCCAGCATGACGACGAATGTACGGGCGCCGGATGAACGGCGCTCCACCCCGCGTCTTGCGGTCCGGTTACACCTGCGGGTGCTGTGCAACAGGCGGGTGTGCCGTACCCTCACGGCCGGGTCCGCACGGGGGTGCGGCGGAAGGGGGAACAGGCGCCGTGGCGGACAGGGACGGGGACCGGGACACGGGTACGGACACGGGTACGGCCGGCGGAGCGGCGGCGCGGGCGCGCGGGCGGGGCCGCCCGGACCTGGCGCGGCGGCCCTTCCCGGCGGTGGCCGCCGGCACCCCGGCCGCCCAGCGGCAGGCCCTCGCCGACCTGCGCGGATGGGCCGAGCGCGGCGCCGAGGACGCCATCGACTTTTATCTGCGGGACAAGCGGGCCAAGCGCACCGCGTCACGGCTGCTCCAGGGGCTGGCGATCCTCCTCGCGGTCGCCGGGACCGCGCTGCCGCTGGGCGCCGCCGCCACCGGCTCGGCCGGCCAGGGCTGGGGATACGTCCTGCTCGCGGCCGCGGCCGGCTGCAAGGGCTTCGACCACTTCTTCGGGCTGTCCGCGGCCTGGATGCGGGACATCGAGGCCGCGCACACGCTGCGCTTCGAACTGAGCGCGGTCCGGCTGGAGTGGGCCGCCGACGTGCTGCGGGCCGGGCCCGCCGGCCAGACCCCGCCCGACGTGCCGCTCGAACCCGCCGAGGTGGAGCGGCAGTTGGCCCTGATCGGACGGCTCGCGGCGGCCGTGCGCGGGCAGGTCGAGCGCGAGACGGCCACCTGGCAGGCCGAGTTCGGCGCGGCGACCCGGCAACTCCACGAGCAGGCCGGGCTGCCCGGGCCGCAGCACGCGCCGGGCGCCTGACCGCCGCGCCGACCGTATACCGCCCGACCGCCCGATCACCGTGCGCGGCAGGCTGGTCGACGGCTGCCGCCGCGGCCCTCAGGCCCGGTACAGCGCGTCGATCTCCGCCGCGTACACCGTCTCGATCACGCGCCGCTTCAGCTTCATCGACGGCGTCAGGGTGCCGCGCTCCTCGGAGAACTGCGCGCCCAGGATGCGGAAGGTGCGGATCGACTCGGCCTGGGAGACAAGGGTGTTGGCGGCGACCACGGCCCGCCGGATCTCCGTCTCCAGCTCGGGGTCGTGCAGCAGCTGGGTGATCGGCAGCTGCGGCTTGCCGCGCATCTGGAGCCAGTGCCTGACCGCGTCGGGGTCGAGCGTCACCAGCGCGGCGACGTAGGGGCGGTTGTTGCCGACCGCCACGCACTGGCCGACCAGCGGGTGGGCGCGCACCCGGTCCTCCAGCGGGGTCGGCGAGACCGTCTTGCCGCCGCTGGTGACCAGGACCTCCTTCTTCCGCCCGGTGATGGTCAGATAGCCGTCCTCGTCGAGGGAGCCGATGTCGCCGGTGGCCAGCCAGCCGTCCCGCAGCACCTCGGCGGTGGTCTTCTCGTCGTTGAGGTAGCCGGCGAAGACCTGCCCGCCGCCGAGCCAGATCTCGCCGTCCTCGGCGATCAGCACGGTGGTGCCCGGCACCGGCAGCCCCACCGTGCCGAACCGGGTCTGCTCCGGGGGGTTCGCGGTGGCCGCGGCGGTGGTCTCGGTCAGGCCGTAGCCCTCGTAGATGGTCACCCCGGCGCCCGCGAAGAACAGGCCGAGCCGCCGCTCCATCGCCGAACCGCCCGAGATGCCGTGCCGCACCCGGCCGCCCAGCGCGCCGCGGACCTTGCTGTAGACCAGCTTGTCGTAGAGCTGGTGCTGCATGCGCAGGCCCGCGCTCGGACCCGGCCCGGTGCCGAACGCCCTGGCCTCCTGCGCCTCGGCGTACCGCACCGCGATGTCGACGGCCTTCTCGAACGGCCCGAGCCGCCCGCTCGCCTCGGCGCTGCGGCGCGCACCCTGGAAGACCTTCTCGAAGACGTACGGCACCGCCAGCACGAACGTCGGCCGGAAGGCGGCCAGATCCGGCAGCAGGTCGGCGGCGGACATGCTCGGCTGGTGGCCGAGCTTCACCCGGGCGCGGATGCAGCCCACCTCCACCATCCGCCCGAAGACGTGCGCCAGCGGCAGGAACAGCAGCGTGGACGGCTCCTCGCCCGGCCGGCTGCGGAACACCGGCTCCCAGCGGGCCACCACGTTGTCGGTCTCGGCCATGAAGTTGGCGTGCGTGATCACACAGCCCTTGGGGCGGCCGACCGTGCCCGAGGTGTAGATGATCGTGGCGACCGCGTCCGGCGTCACCGCGAGCCGGTGCCGCTCCACCACGTCGTCGGCCAGATGGCTCCCGGCCGCGCTCAGTTCCGCGACGCAGTCGGCGTCCAGCTGCCACAGCCGGGTCAGCCGGGGCAGTTCGTCGACGGCCGCGCCGATCGTCATCGCGTGGTCGCCGTGCTCCACGACCGCGGCGACCGCCTCCGAGTCGTGCAGCATCCACCGCACCTGCTCGGAGGAGGAGGTCGGGTACACCGGGACCGGCTGCGCGCCGATCGACCACAGCGCGAAGTCGAAGAGCGTCCACTCATAGCGGGTCCTGGACATGATCGCGACGCGGTCGCCGAACCGGATGCCCTCGGCGAGCAGGCCCTTGGCCACCGCCAGCACCTCGTCGCGGAACTCCGCGGCCGTCACGTCGCGCCAGCCGCCCTGCCCGTCCGCACGCCCGAGCACCACCTGGCCGGGGTGGTCCCGGCCGTTGCCGTAGACGGCATCGGCCAGCCCTCCCGCCTGCGGCGTCGTGACCAGTGGGGGGACAGTGAACTGACGCAACTGTGGTTCTCCTATGGGGCCCTTCTGCGAGCCCGTAAGCTACCTGATCCCTGTCACCCGCGGGAGGGGCCGGACAGTACCCGCTCGGTCACTCATCCATGCGTTCCCACCACGGGTTACCGGTCGTAGCAGGGTAGGCGCCCGGTCGTCGGGACCGACCCGTGGGCGGCGCGGAACACGGATCTCCACCAAACCTGCCCTGGTCGAGCACGCCCACTCCACCCCGATTGCGCGGACGTGCGCCCTGGTCAGCGCTTTCGCGTCACTGGCGGGTGCCCGCCCCTCCCGTGCCCCCGCCTGCCGCGCTCACGCCTGCCGCGCTCACGCCTCCAGCGGCCGGTGCAGGGTGTCCCCGGCGGCGAGGAGCGCCCGCGACAGCGCGGCGGACGCCTCCTGCGCCGCGCCGCGGGGCGCGCCGTGCAGCAGGACGAAGTCCACGCCGCCCAGTTCCGGCAGCCCCGCGGCGCGCGGCGGCAGCCGCACCAGCCCGGCCGGTACGAGCGAGCGGGCGTGCGCCATCACGCCCAACCCCGCGCGGGCGGCCGCGACCAGGCCGCTGAGCGACGCGCTGGTGCAGACCACCCGCCAGGTCCGGCCCTGCCGCTCCAGCACCTCCAGCGCGCGGGCCCGGGTGATCCCGGGAGCGGGGAAGACGATCAGCGGCACCGGACGCCGCGGGTCCAGCCGCAGCCGCTCACTGCCGATCCACACCAGCGTGTCCTGGTAGACCAGTTGCCCCGGGCCGTCCGGCCCCGACCGCTTGGCCAGGCACAGGTCCAACTGCCCCGCGTCCAGCATCCGGTGCAGGATGCCCGACAGCTCGACGGTCAACTCCAGGTCCACCTCGGGGTGTTCCTGCCGGAAGGCGGCCAGGATCTCCGGCAGCCGGGTGAGCACGAAGTCCTCGGAGACGCCGAACCGCAGCCGCCCGCGCAGCCGGGTGCCCGCGAAGAAGCCGGCCGCCCGCTCGTTGGCGGCCAGGATCGTGCGGGCGAAGCCGAGCATGGCCTCGCCGTCCTCGGTCAGCTCCACGCCGTGGGTGTCCCGCAGGAACAGCCGGCAGCCCGCGACCTCCTCCAGCCGCCGCACATGCTGGCTGACCGTGGACTGCCGCAGCTCCAGGCGCCTGGCGGCCTGCGTGAAGCTCAGGGTCTGGGCGACGGCCAGGAACGTGCGTAGCTGCACCGGTTCGAACACGCCACCCATCCTAGCGGCGGTCATCGCGATTTGTGATGACAGTCAGTGCGGTGAGTTGGCTTGCCGATGTCGCTGGTGGCGGGCAGGGTGGAGGCGTGCCCAGCCCCACCGGGAACCCGTCCCGCCGCAAGAACCCCGCTGCCGTGCTCCTGCGGCGCCTGCCCGTCGACCCGTACGTCGCCGCGCTGCTGTCCACCGTGCTGCTCGCCGCGCTGCTGCCCGCCACCGGCAGCGGGGCGCATGTCGCGAGCGGCGCCTCCGACGTCGCCGTGGGCCTGCTCTTCTTCCTCTACGGCAGCCGGCTGTCCACCGGCGAGGCGATGGCCGGCCTGCGGCACTGGCGGCTGCACCTGGCGGTGCTCGCCGCCACTTTCGCCGTCTTCCCGCTGCTCGGGCTGGCCGCGCGCGGCCTGGTGCCCCACGTCCTCGCGCCCGAGCTCTACCCCGGCTTCCTCTTCCTGTGCGTGCTGCCCTCCACCATCCAGTCCTCGATCGCCTTCACCTCGATCGCCCGCGGCAACGTGGCCGCCGCGATCTGCGCCGGCTCCTTCTCCAGCCTCGCCGGGATCGTGCTCACCCCGCTGCTGGCCGCGCTGCTGATCGGGGGCGACGCGGGCGTCAGCGGGCACGCCGTGACCGGTATCGCGCTCCAGCTCCTCGCGCCCTTCCTCGCCGGACAGCTGCTGCGCCGCTGGACCGCGCCGCTGCTCGCCCGCCACCGCAAGGCGCTCGGCTACGTCGACCGCGGCTCGATCCTGCTCGTGGTCTACACCGCCTTCAGCGAGGGCATGGCGGAGGGCATCTGGCACCAGGTGGCGGTGCCGCGGCTGCTGGAACTCCTGGCCGCCGAGGCCGCGCTGCTCGCACTGATGCTGACGGCCACCTCCTACGGCGCCCGCGCACTCGGGTTCGGCCGGGCGGACCGGATCACCGTGGTGTTCGCCGGGTCCAAGAAGAGCCTGGCCTCCGGGCTGCCCATGGCCACGGTGCTGTTCGGCTCGGGCGCGGGCCTGGCGGTGCTGCCGCTGATGCTCTTCCACCAGATGCAGCTGATGGTCTGCGCGGTGATCGCGAAGCGGTGGGCGCGCGATGCGGAGGCCGGGCAGGACGAGGCGGGGCAGGAGGAGGCCGGGCTACGGTTGCCCGGTGACTCAGGAGAAGGCGTGGGGGACGGCCCGGCGGACGAACGGTTCCGGACCGGGGGCGTCGCCGCAGCGGGCGGCGGCGGACAGGGCTGACCGGGGAGGCGACGGGAGCGGTGACGGGGGCGGCGGTGACGGCAGCGGCTGGGGCGGTGACCTGCGTCCGCCGGAGGCCGAGACCGACGAGCGGACCACCCTGCTGACCTTCCTCGGCTACCTGCGCGAGTCGCTGATCCGCAAGGCCGAGGGCGTCCCCGACGACGTGGCGCGGACACCCGCGGTGCCGTCGGGCACCAGCCTGACCGGCATGCTGCGGCACCTGGCCGCCGTCGAGCTGAACTGGTTCGTGTGGGCGTACGCCGGCGAGGGCGGCGCCGAGCCGTGGGACGACGAACTGGCCGCCCCCGACGGCGACACCGTCGCGGCGGCCGCGGCGGCGTACCGGGAGGCCGCGCGCCGGGCCGACGCGGTGGTGCGGGGCTGTACGGACCTGGCGCGGCCGGGGGCGCGCTCGCTGCGGGAGACGCCCGCGCCGTCGATGCGGTGGGTGCTGGTGCACATGGTCGAGGAGACCGGCCGGCACGCCGGGCACGCGGACATCCTGCGGGAGCTGTACGACGGGTCGGTGGGGCGCTGACCCGGGCGGCCGCGTACCGACCGGCCGCCTACCCGCAGCGCTCCGGCGGGCGTCAGTCCCGTACGGGCGCGGCGGGCGCGGGCGCGGCCGCCGGGGCGAAGCGCTCCTCGCCGGCGTAGACGTTCATCGAACTGCCGCGCAGGAAGCCGACCAGGGTCAGCCCCGACTCCGCGGCCAGGTCCACCGCGAGCGAGGACGGCGCGGAGACCGCCGCCAGCACCGGGATACCGGCCATCACCGCCTTCTGCACCAGCTCGAACGAGGCCCGCCCCGACACCATCAGCACCCGCCCGGCCAGCGGCAGCAGCCCCTCCCGCAGCGCCCGTCCGACCAGCTTGTCCACCGCGTTGTGCCGCCCGACGTCCTCGCGTACGTCCAGCAGCTCCCCGTCGCCGTCGAACAGCGCCGCCGCGTGCAGGCCCCCCGTACGGTCGAACACGCTCTGCGCCGCCCGCAGCCGCTCCGGCAGCGCGCTCAGCAACTCGGGTGTCAGGCGCGGCAGTCCCGGATCGAGCGGCGGCATACGGCTCGCGGTGCGCACCGCGTCCAGGCTCGCCTTGCCGCACAGGCCGCAGGAGGACGAGGTGTACACGTTCCGCTCCAGGGCGATGTCCGGGAGCGGCACGCCGGGGGCGAGAGCCACGTCCACCACGTTGTACGTGTTGCCGCCGTCGGCGGTGGCGCCCGCGCAGTACACCACACTGGCCACGTCCTCCGCTCGGGCCAGCACCCCTTCGCTGACCAGGAAGCCGACCGCGAGCGCGAAGTCGTCGCCCGGGGTGCGCATGGTGATCGCCAGCGGGCGGCCGTTCAGCCGGATCTCCAGCGGCTCCTCGGCCACCAGCGTGTCCGCGCGGTGCCCGGCCGCGCCGTCCCTGATCCGCAGTATCCGCCGCCGCTCGGTGACGCGTCCCATGCCGTACCCGTCCTGGTGGTCTCGTCGGTTCCGGCCGGTGCTGCCCGCCGTCGGCCGGTTGTCGCGGTTGTCCCGTCGGGCCGCCCCGCCCGCGCACCTTGCCATAGGGTGTGCCAGGCAGAAATCGGACCACCACGGACTTCCCAGGATGGCAGACCGCATGACAGACCAGCCGACGCCGGCCGCAGAACACACCCTGGGCGGAAACGAACAGGCCCTGGCGAAGCTGCGCACCCTGCGCGGCAGCATCGACAACCTCGACGCGGCCCTCGTCCACCTGCTCGCCGAGCGCTTCAAGTGCACGCAGGAAGTGGGGGAGTTGAAGGCCGCGCACGACCTGCCGGCCGCCGACCCCGCACGCGAGGCCGACCAGATCGCCCGACTGCGGCGACTGGCGGCCGACGCCCGCCTCGACCCGGCCTTCGCCGAGAAGTTCCTCAACTTCATCATCGACGAGGTCGTCCGCCACCACCGGGCGATCGCCGCCCGCCAGGACGGCTCCGCGGAGGCGTGACCCGCCCCGCACCGTCCCTCCCCGCGGCCCCCGCGGCCGGGCGCCGCACCCCCTGCGCCCACCGGAATCCCAGGTGAGGAGCACCCCGAATCCTTGGTATCGTGGAGTCGTCACCGAGACCCACCGGTCCCGGCGGCTCCACCGGTCCGGGTGGCGGAATGGCAGACGCGCTAGCTTGAGGTGCTAGTGCCCTTTATCGGGCGTGGGGGTTCAAGTCCCCCCTCGGACACCGCGAAAACCCCTGTTGATCAGGGGTTTTTCTGTTTTCGGCGGCCGGCGCGGACCGGCAGCGCCCGATCTGGGCGCGATCGGGGTTCGGCCGGTGCTCGGTCCGCGCTCGGTGCGGCCTCGGTCAGGGCTTTCGCAGGGCTTCGGCGAGCATCACGATGATGCCGCTGGGGCCGCGGACGTAGGTGAGTTTGTAGATGTCCTCGTAGGTGGCCACACCGCGCAGGGGGTGGCAGCCGTGTCGCGCCGCGGTCGCGAGGGCCTCGTCGAGGTTGTCGACGGAGAAGGCGACGCGGTGCATGCCGATCTCGTTCGGGCGCGTGGGCTGCGTCTCGATCGCCTCGGGGTGGAGGTACTCGAAGAGTTCGAGCCGGCCGTGGCCGTCGGGCGTCTGGAGCATGGCGATCCTGGCGTGGTTGCCGTCGAGGCCGACCGCGGTGTCGGTCCACTCGCCGCTGACCGTGTCCCGGCCGAGGACGGTGAGGCCGAGGTCGGTGAAGAAGGCGATCGCGGCTTCGAGGTCCCGGACGGCGATGCCGACGTTCTCGAGTCTGATGGGCATGCCTCGCATGCTAGGCCCGGCGGCCGGGCGGGATGCGTCAGACGGCCTGGCCCGCCGGGGTGAAGTAGTCGCCGTGGGCGAGGTCGTCGAGGAGGGTCGGGTGGGTGGGGGTCCAGCGCAGCAACTCCTGGGTGCGGGCGCTGGATACGGGGGAGTCGTGGGCGTAGAGGCGTGCCATGAACGGGGAGGCGTAGTGGCCTGAGGCCTGGTCCGGGGTGAGGGAGCGGGTGGGGACGGCCAGTTCGTCGGCGATGGCCTGCGCGATGTGCCGCAGGGGCACCCCGGTCTCGGCCACGCCGTGCAGCACGCTGCCCGCGGGGGCGCCCTCCAGGGCCAGCCGGAAGAGGACGGCCGCGTCGCGGCGGTGGACGGCGGGCCAGCGGTTGGCGCCGTCGCCGACGTACGCGGAGCAGCCGGTCGCGCGGGCGGTGGCGATGAGCATGGGGACGAAGCCGTGGTCGCGCGGCCCGTGGACGGTGGGTGCCAGGCGGACCACGCTCGCGCGGACCCCCCGGTCGGCGAAGTCCAGGCAGGCCCGCTCGCCCGCGATGCGGAAGGCGGCGATCCCGGAGGCGTCGGGGGCGTCCTGTTCGGTGGTCTCGCGGCCCTCGGGCATGACGAGCGTGCCCGAGGTGACGACGAGCGGCTTGCCGGTGTGCTCCAGCGGCCCGCCGAGCGCCTCGATCGCCGTCCGGTCGCGCCGCTTCATGTCGTCGAGGTCGGAGAAGTCGCCCCCGTAGGCCATGTGCAGCACGCCGTCGGCGGCCTCCGCGCCCCGGCGCAGGCTGTCGTGGTCGTCGAGCGAGCCGCGGTGCACCGCCGCGCCCAGCGCTTCCAGGGTGGCCGCGCCGGCGTCCGAGCGGGCCAGGCCGGTGACGTCGTGGCCGGCTGCGACGAGTTCGGCGACGACGGCGGGACCGGTCTGGCCGGTGCCGCCGGTGACGAAGATGCGCATGGGGCGCCTTTCGGTAGGTCGGGGATGGGGGCGACGGGTGGGTCCGCCGCGGTGCGACGGCCGGGCGGAAGGGGAGCCCCGGCCCGTAGCGCCAGTCACTGACTCTAAGTAGCGCCAGTCACTGGCGTCAAGTAGTGCCAGTGACTGGCACATGGGGTACGTTCGAGAGGTGCCACGTAGCGGAGCAGAAGCGCGCCGCCGCCTCCAGCAGGCGGCCCTGGAGCTGTACCGGGAGCGCGGGTTCGACCGGACCACCACCGCCGAGATCGCCGCGCGCGCGGGTGTGAACGAGCGGACCTTCTTCCGGCACTTCCCCGACAAGCGGGAGGTCCTCTTCGACGGCGAGGCCGACCTGCGGGCCGCGCTCACCCGCGAGGTCGCCGCCGCCCCCGCGGACCTGCCGCCCCTCGCCGTACTGCTGCGGGCCTTCCGCAAGGCCGCGCGGATACTGGAGGACAACCGGCCGTTCGCCGAGCCGCGGCTCGCGCTCATCGCCGAGACCCCGGCGCTGCGCGAACGCGACCTGGCCAAGGGCGCGGCGGTGTCCGAAGCCCTTGCCGAGGCACTGCGCGGGCGCGGCGTCCCCGACCGGAAGGCCGACCTGGCCGCGCGGACCGGCTGGGCCGCCTTCCACCACGCCGCCCAGGCGTGGATCGACGACTCCGCCCCGGGCGACCTGGCCGAGGGCGGTTCGGCTGCGGGCGGCTCCGCGCAGGGGCTCGACCGGCACCTGCTGCGGGCCTTCGAGGACCTGCGGTCGCTGGCGGCGCAGGGGCGCTGAGCACGTCCTCGGCCTCGGCTGACGGCTGCTCACCTTGCTGTGCGGAGAGCCCAGGAGGGCCCTGGACGGACGGCGGTACAGGCCGGGGCGGGCGGCTGCCGTGGCCGTGACCTGTGGCCCGTTCGCTCGGGAGGGTGAACATCGCGGGGGGTGGGAACAGCGGTGGGGCGCCGGGGCTTGATACCGGCATGAGGATCTTTCGTACGTATGCGCGGGTGTATGGCAGCGACCTGGACGCGGTGGCGGTGCCGCTCGGCGAGATGACCGGGGAGCCGGTCACCGGCCGGTTCGCGCTGCCGAACGGGCTGGAGCTGGCCGCTGTCGGCCGGGTGCTGGTGGTGGCGGGGGAGGAGCAGACCCTGGCTCCCTACCGGGAGACGTCGGCGACACTGATCGTGGACGACCTCGACGCGTGCCTGGCGCTGCTCGATCAGGTGGGGGCGCGGGTCATACGGGGCCCGCAGGAGGTCCCCACCGGAAGGAATCTGACGGCCCGGCTGCCGGGCGGGGCCCAGATCGAGTACGTCGAGTGGGACGACGCGCAGTGGGAGCGGGCCGGTGGCCGCCCGGCCGGGTGAGGCGGCCCGGGCGCCGGGGCGCGGTCGTGGCGGGCGCCGGGGTCGCCGCGGCTACGGCTGCGGCTGCGGGCTGCTCCGGGTCCTCATCGCGTCATGCCTTCGGGTCGTCCGAGCGGTCGGCCGCCGGCCGCTGGGCGGTCCAGGAGGTGAGGATGCGCAGGGCGTCGTGCGAGGGGGAGTCCGGTTCGGCGGTGAGGATCATCAGCCGCTGGCCGGAGCCGTCCGGGCTGGCCCAGGTGTCGCAGTCGAGGGTGAGATCGCCGACGAGAGGGTGGTGGTAGTGCTTGGTGCCGTAACTGGCGCTGTTGACGCGGTGTTCGGCCCACCAGGTGAGGAAGTCCGGGTCCTGGAGGGACAGTTCGCCGACGAGCTGGGCGAGGTCCGGGTCGTCGGGGTCGGCGGCGGCCTCCATCCGCAGGGCGGCGACGGCCTCGCGGGCGTCATGGGCCCAGTTCCGGTGCAGGGCGCGTATCCCGGGGTGGGTGAAGACCAGCCGCAGGTAGTTGCGGCGGTGGGCCGGCAGGTCCGCGAAGTCCGTGTAGAGGGCCACGGCCGCGGGGTTCCACGCCAGGACGTCGAGCCGCTTGCCGAGGACCAGCGCGGGGCTCTCGGTGAGCTGATCGAGCAGGCGCCGCATGGGCGGGCGCAGGCGCTGGGCGGTGCGGCGGCGGCGCGGGCGGGCGTCGGTGCGGCCGGCGATCTCGTAGAGGTACCGCTGCTGGTCGTCGTCGAGGCGCAGTGCGCGGGCCAGGGTGGTGAGCACCGGGACGGACGCCCGGACCCGGCCCTGCTCCAGCCGCGTGTAGTAGTCGACGCTGATGGCGGCGAGCTGGGCCACCTCCTCGCGGCGCAGCCCGGCCACCCGGCGGGCCGCGTCGCTCTCCGGCAGGCCGCACTCCCGTGGGGTCAGCTGCGCCCGGCGGGCCTTGAGGAAGGCGCCGAGCGCCCGGGAGTCGGAGTCCGAGGTCATGGTCCCCAGTCTCCGCACGCGACGGTGGCCGGGGCAAACGCCGAAGGGGGGCACGTTCTTTCCCGGGCAGGAACCTGTCTCTCCCGCACCCGCGCCGACCGGTCGAATGTGGAGATGTGCCCGGCGGGGCACGGGCCCCGGCCCACCGCCCCCGCCCCTCGCCCCGCCTCCAGGGCACGCGTCAGCACCGTCAGCGTCACCCTTGCGAGGAGAGCACCATGGCCAGGACCAACGTCAGCTTCGACAGCGCCGGCATCCGCATCGCCGCCCACCTCTACACCCCCGACACCGCACCCGGCGCCGCCTCCGACACCGCACCCGGAGCCGCTTCCGCCGCCTCCGGTACGTCCTCCGTCGCGGACCGGCGTCCGGCACTCGTCGTCGGCCACCCCGGCGCGGGCGTCAAGGAGCAGACCGCCGGGACGTACGCCCAGCGCATGGCCGAGCGCGGCTTCGTCACCCTCGCCTTCGACGCCGCCTACCAGGGCGAGTCCGCGGGCCTGCCGCGCGGCCTGGAGGACCCGGCCCAGCGGGTGGAGGACTTCAAGGCCGCCGTGTCCTTCCTCACCACCCGTGAGGAGGTCGACCCCGACCGCATCGGCCTGCTGGGCATCTGCGCCTCCGGCGGCTACACCCTCACCGCGGCCGGGGGCGACCACCGCGTCAAGGCGGTCGCGACCGTCTCGGGTGTCGACATCGCCCGGCAGTTCCGGCTCGGTGCCGACGGCACCCAGGACCCGGCCGCCTTCCAGGGCATGCTGGACGCCGCAGGCCAGGCCCGTACCGCCGCCGCCCGCGGTGAGGACCCGGGCGCCCTGCCGGTCTTCCCCGAGACCGCCGAGCAGGCCGCCGCCGTCGGGGGCGAGCACGCGGCCGAGGGCTTCGACTACTACTGCACCGACCGGGGCCGCCACGAGCGCTCCGCGCGGACCCTGGCCTGGCCGAGCATCGACAAGATGGCCGCCTTCGACGCCTTCCAGGCGGTGCCCCTGATCGGCCCGCGACCGCTGCTCCAGGTCGTCGGCAGCCGCGCGGTCACCTCCTGGATGGCCGTCGACGTCCACCAGCGCGCCACCGGCCCGAAGGAACTGCACTGGATCGAGGGCGCCAGCCACGTGGACCTCTACGACCGCAAGCAGTACCTCGACCCGGCCGTCGAGAGGCTCGCCGCGTTCTACACGGCCCACCTCGCCGCCGCCCGCTGAGGGTCCGCGGGGTGCCGCGGGATGCGGCGGGGCGCCGCGGGGTCTGGCGCGGGGCACTCCCGGGGCGGCCCGGACCGCTGCGCACCGCGGCAACGCACCGACTGCGGCCAACAGCCGTCCCTCGGGTGACTTCCCGTGACAGCATGTGGGGACTTCATCCGAAGAAGGGGGAGCAGGGACTTGGTGGCGCCGGGCTTGTTCGTCGACCGTACGGAGACGATGGCGGAGCTGCACGCGCTCGCCACCGGGCAGCGCCGGGACCGGGCCGGCTGGGCCATGCTGGTCGGCGGCCCGCCGGGCATCGGGAAGTCGGCGCTCCTGGCGGAGTACCAGCAGCAGCTCACGGCCGGCGGGCTGAACCGGGTCTACTCGGTGCGGTGCCACCCCGGCATCGGCCCCGGGCTGACCTACGGGCCGGTGACCGAACTGCTCACGCTGTTCGCGCGGGAGTCCGCGGGCGGGCGCCGGCGGCTGAAGCGCGCGCTCAAGCAGGCCGGTCAGCAGGTCCTCGACTACGGCCCGGCGCTGCTGTCGATGCTGGTCCCCGGTCTCGGCGAGGCCTTCGCGGTGGGCCGCGACCTCACCCGCGCCTCGGTGTCGTCCGGGTCCATCCCGTTCGACAGCCTGGTGCCCTTCCAGCAGGGCGCCGCCATGCGGATCGTGGACGAGCTCGTGCGGCTGATGGGCGAGGACGGGCCGGCGGTGGTGATCGTCGACGACATGGAGCACATCGACCACAGCAGTCTGCTGGTCCTGGACTACCTGCTGCGCCGGGCCCGGTCGGCCGGGTTCGGCCTGCTGCTCAGCCACACCACGGGCAGCGGCCCGGCCTCCGGTTCGGGTGCCGCTGTCGAGGAGCTGCTCTACCGCTGGCAGCTGGACGGGCTGGTGGACCGCCGCGTGCTGCCGGGCCTGCCGGCGGAGGCCGTCCGCGAACTGGTGGTGAGCGTCCACCCGACGGCGCCGCCGGAGCTGTCCACCCGGCTGAGCCAGGTGACCGCGGGGCACTCGGTGTTCGTCAAGCTGTGCCTGGACGCGTGGAAGGAGGAGCAGGGCGCGGAGGTCACGATCCCCAGCACCCTGACCCGGGTCGTCGAGGCCCGGCTCGCCCACCTCACCGAAGCCGACCAGGAACTGCTGACCGTCGGCGCCACCGAGGGCAGTGTCTTCCTGTCCCGGACCGCGGCGTCCGTCCTGGAGCAGTCGCACGACCGGGTGATGGAGCAGTTGCGGAAGATCAGGGAGAACACCGAACTGCTGGTGCAGCACCCCCTGCCGGCCTGGGCGCGCGCGGACGTCAGCGACTGCTACGCCTTCACCTACCAGGCGTTGTGGAGCGTGGTCTACCAGCGGCAGACCCCCGAGCAGCGCAGGTCCCGCCATGAGCGCATCGCCGCGGCACTCGCGGCGCAGGCCCAGGGGGAGCCGCTGCTGGGGCGGCGGCTGGAGATCGCCCGCCACCTCAAGCGGGGCGGCAGCCAGTGCCTGGCCGCCTGTTCGGACGCCTACTACGGGCTGGCCCGGGACGCGGCGGTGGACGGCCTGTCGTTCTCCGAGGCCGAACAGCACTGCGAGGAGGCCATCCGTACGGCCCGGGAGCTGCCGCCGACGGTGCCGGGGCGCGACCGCCGCCTCGTGCTGGCCGTCGAACTGCTGCTCTCGCTGTCGGAAGTGCGCTGGCGCGGCCAGCACCGGGACGCCGGAGTGCCGGACATCGACGGCCTCGCCGCGGAGGCGGAGGAAGCGGCCGCCCGGTGCGGCGACCGCGACCTCATGATCCGTACCACCCTGATGCGTGGGAAGACCCAACTGGCGACGCGGGGGCTGGTCCCGGGGTTGGAGAAGCTGCGCCGCGCGGTGGAGCTCGCGGAGGAGCACGGCGACCCGGTGGCGCTGTTCGTCGCCCGGGTGGAGTACGGGCGCCAGGTCTCCAAGCGGCGGCTCGAGGAGGGCCTCGCGCAGTTGGAGGAAGCGGAGCGGATGTACGCCGCCGACCCCCGGCTGGGCGGCAGCGGCGACCCGGTGCTCCAGCACGCGCGCAACCTCGCCGAGATGCAGTTGGGCATCTCGCTCTTCGACAGCGGCCGGCTGACCGAGGCGGTGACCCGGCTGCGGCGCTGCGTCGACCGGCTGCGGGGCGAGACCCTCAAGGCGGAGCTGCCGATCGCCCTGAACTACCTCGCCCAGGTCCTCACCGGCCTCGGGCAGGAGCAGCCGGCCGCCGACGTCCTGCGCGAGGCACTCGACTTCGAGGTCCGGCGCGGCGGTGACAGCGGCTGGCACGCCTACAACACGGCGCTGCTCGCCCAGCTGTACTCCCACGACCCGCAGCGCGCGGAGGAGACCCTCGCGCTCGCCGCCGACGCGTGGGCCGAGACCGAGCGGACCTGGCTGGCGAACCTGGTGCCGATCGTCCGGAACCTCTACGCGGACGTGCTGCTGCGCGTCGCGCGGCAGCGGGCGGAACTCCTGGAGCAGGCCGACCGGCTTGCCGTCGACACGATCCGTGAGACGGCGCACAGTGGGATGATCAGGAGCACGATCGCGGCGCACTCGCTGCGCAGCCGGACCTTCCTGCGAAAGGGGGACACCGTGGCGGCGGTGGCCGAAGCCGAGGAAGCACTGCGCATCCTGGACGAGGTCGGGCCCATGCCCGCCCTGCGCACGGAGGAGGTCCTCTACCACGCCGGCGTCGCCATGCGGCGCGGCGGCCGGGCCGCACAGGCGGACGGCCTGCTGGATCGAGCCCGCGAAGAGGTCGCGCGCAAACGGGCGCTGATCACCGATCCGGCGATGCGCGAGTCGTTCGGCGCGGAGCGGTTGAACCGGGTGATCCTCGGCGAGGGCGGGGGCGCGGCATGACGGGGAACCCGGGGCCCGCGGAGGAGGCTCGCGCGCGGGCGGGGCAACTGCCCGCGTGGGACATGGACAGCGCTGTCCTCACCATCACCAAGGAGTTCCACTTCTCGGCCAGCCATGTGCTGACGGGGCTGCCCGGCTGGCACCAGTGCGCGCGGATGCACGGCCACAACTACGTGGTGGTCCTGGAGCTGTCCGCGCGCACCGACCAGCTGACGGACAGCGGTTTCGTCCGCGACTACCGCGACCTGGACGGGTTCAAGAAGTGGCTGGACGACACGCTCGACCACCGCCACCTCAACGACGTGCTCGGCGAACTCCCGTCCTCCGCCGAGAACCTCGCCATGTGGATCTTCGGCGGGTGGACCGCGCGCCTGCCCGAGCTGGTGGCGGTCCGGGTGTCCGAGACCGTCAAGACCTGGGCCGAGTTCCGCCCGTCGCGGCGGCGGACCGACTGACCCGCGGCCGGGTGCCGCGCCGGGCGGCGCGCGGTCGGAGGGCCGGCTGCTACCAGCTGGCCTTGCGGACCCCGGGGAGGTGGCCGGCGTGCGCGTGGGCGCGCAGGGCCACGCGGGACAGGCCGAAGGCGCGCAGGTAGCCGCGGGGGCGGCCGTCGACCGCGTCGCGGTTGCGGACGCGGGTGGCGCTGGCGTCGCGGGGCTGGCGGCGCAGCTCGCGCTGGGCGGCCGCGCGGTCGTCGGCGGAGGTGGCGGGCGAGGCGATGACGCGCCTCAGTTCGGCGCGGCGCTCGGCGTAACGGGCCACGACGGCACGGCGCTTGTCGTTCTTGGCGATCTTGCTCTTCTTGGCCATGGCGCTGGTGTCCCCTCAGACCTGGTGGCCGCGTGCGCGGACGAGCCGGACGGCCTTCTCGATGCCGATGCGGTCGACGGTCTTGATGCCCTTGGCGCTCAGCGTCAGCCGCACGTGGCGGTTCTCGCCGGGCAGCCAGTAGCGCTTGGTCTGGATGTTGGGGTCGAAGCGGCGCGCGGTGCGCCGGTGGGAGTGCGAGACGGTGTTGCCGAAGCCGGGTTTGCGGCCGGTCAGCTGGCAGTGGGCCGACATGGGGCTGCCTTTCCGTGGGTGGGCGAGTCGGACGGCCACCAGCTTAAAGAAAAGCGTTTTCATTTCCAAATGCACTCCGGGTGCCGGCATGCGCGAGGCCGGCACCGCCCCGTCGTGACGGGACGCGCGCCGGCCTCGGCCGCTCCTGCTCGTCAGCGCCCCTGCGGTGCGATCCCCTTCGGACCCTCGGCCGCACACGCGGCGCACGTCCCGAAGATCTCCATGGTGTGCACGATGTCCACGAACCCGTGCGCCGAGGCGGTCGACTCGGCCCACCGCTCCACCGCCGGGCCCTCCACCTCGACCGCCTTGCCGCAGGAGCGGCAGACCAGATGGTGGTGGTGGCCGCCCTCCGAACAGCGTCTGTAGACGGACTCGCCGTCGCCGGTGCGCAGGACGTCGACCTCGCCCGCCTCGGCGAGCGACTGGAGCGTGCGGTAGACGGTGGTCAGCCCCACCGACTCCCCGCGCAGCTTCAGGATGTTGTGCAGGTCCTGCGCGCTGCGGAACTCGTCGACCTCGTCCAGAGCGGCGGACACCGCGGTGCGCTGCCGGGTGGAACGGCTGCGGACGGACTGCCCGGCGGTGCTCACGGATCTTCCCTCCGTCGGTGGTGCGGTGAGTGCGGTGCGTGCGGTGTGCTCGGCGGCGGCCTGCGGTGCGGCCGGGCGGTCACTCCTCGACATGCCGGATCGCGTCGAGCACGATGTGCGCGACGTGTTCGTCGACGAGGGTGTACTCGACCTCGCGGGCCTCGCGGTGGGTCGTCACGATGCGCGAGGTGCGCAGCACCCTGAGGTGCTGCGAGACCAGGGGCTGGTTGACCCCGAGTGCCGCGACGAGCTCATGGACCCGCTTGCCGCCGGTGGACAGCTCGCGCACGATGCCCATCCGTACCGGGGACGCCAGTGCGCGCAGCAGCTCGCTGGCCGCTCGCAGGGCGAGGGTCCGGTCGTCCGGATGCGCGGGAGCCGTCATATGCAGAACCTAACATATGAGAATCGGTCTCATATGGGGCTCGGGCTCGGCACGGGTCAGCGCACCGCCACCAGCACGTGGCTGCTGCCGAACTGCCAGACGGAGCCGGCCTGGCCGAACCCCGCCGCCCGCAGCAGCCGCACATGGTGGGAGAGGGGCAGGTCGCTGTCCTTGGTGCTGGGCACCGACCCGGCGCGGCGGTGCCGCTCGGCGACGAGCTCGCTGAACGCCGGGTCGTCCGAGACCGCGCGCCACCACTGGTCCCAGTCCTCGTGGTCGAACGCCCGCTGCCGCTCGGCCCGCAGCCGCCCGACGCGGGCGCTGATCTCGCGCGGCCCGGTGGGCTCGGGGGCGAAGTGGTCGCCGTTGACCAGCGCCCCGCCCGGCCGCAGGAGCGCGCCGAGCTGCCGGTAGGCGCGGCGCAGGAGCGGCTCCGGCAGGCAGTGCAGCGTGGTGGTGGAGACCACGGCGTCGACCGGCCGGTCCAGGCCCAGGTCGGCGGTCCACCGCTCCGCCCCGATCGCCGCCTCCACGAAGCGGACCGCCGCGCCGTGGCACTGCCGGGCCAGGCTCAGGACGACCGGGTCGCGGTCCACGCCGACGAAGTCCACGCCGGGCAGCCGGGCCGCGAGCCGGGCGGTCAAGGTGCCCGGCCCGCAGCCCAGATCGACCACGAGCGGGCGCTCCCGCCCGGCCGTGACGTGCTCGACCACGTCGGCGATGACGCCGGCGCGCTCCTCGCGCGCGATGGCGTAGCGCTGCTGCTGGGCCTCCCAGCGCTCCGCGTACTCCCGTGCCCGCACCGTGTCCATCGCCCTCGCCGCCCGCCTGAGCCGTCTGCCGCCGTTCCGTGTCCCCGTCTTCCTGCCAGCCTATAGTTGAAAACAGTTTTCATTCCAATGGGAGTGCGGCGCGTCGGCGGCGGTTCCGCCCGATGGTCGCTCTCCGGTCCGGTGCGCGCCCCTTCAATCCAACGCGCGCAGCGCCTCCACCAGCCGGTCGATCTCCTCGACCGAGGTGTAGGCGTGCGTGCTGACCCGGACCGAGCCGGTCTTCTCGCCGGACCCGCCCTGGCAGTGCTGGTCGCTGCGCACCATCAGCCCGCGGTCGAACAGGACGAACCCCAGGTCGCCGGAGGGGATCGCCCGGTGCCGGAAGCTGACCAGGCTCTGGCGGCGCTGGACGGTGGAGTCGGCGGCCAGGCTGGTCCGGCAGCCCAGCACCTGGTACGAGCCGAGCCGGCTCAGCTCGTCGGTCAGCCGCGCGGTCAGGGCGCGGGTCCAGCGGTGGACGCGCGCGGTGTCGGCGTCCCGCAGCCAGTCCAGCGCCGCGGACAGCGAGACCGCGCCCACCGTGTTCGGGGTGCCGGACCACCCGCCCGGGCGCAGCGCGGGGCCGCGCGCCTGCCGTGCCCACAGCGCGCCGGTGCCGGGCAGCGCCAGCGCCTTGTGGCCGGAGAACGCCACGAAGTCGACGTCCAGGGCGTCCAGCCGGATCGGCTGGTGGCCGACGCTCTGCGACGCGTCGAGGCAGATCGGGACGTGCGGGCCGACGGCGGCGCGGACCCGGTGGACGTTCATGTCGTTGCCGTAGACGTGGTGCACATGGGTGGCCGCGACGAACCGGGTGCGCGCACCGACCTGTTCGGCCAGCGCCACGTGGTCGTAGTCGCCCGACCCGCGCTGGTACGGCATCGGCCGCAGCACCACGCGTACGCCCTGGCGTGCGAGCAGGTCCCGTACCTCCTGCCAGGGGGAGATGTTCGCCTGGTGGTCGGCGAAGGGCACGATCACCTCGTCGCCGTCGGCGAGTTGGGCGGCCAGCCAGTCCCGGGCCACCAGGCGCAGCGCCTCGGTCGCGCCGCTGGTCAGCACGACCTGCGAACGGTCCGGGTCGGGGTCGCCGAGCGACTGGGCGACCTGCCGGCGGGCCTGCGCCACCAGCGCGGTGGTGCGGTTCGCCCACGGGTACGACCCGCGGCCGGAGTTGGCGTTCGACGTCGTCAAGTAGCCCTGGACCGCGTCCAGGACCGCCTGCGGCTTCTGCGAGGTGGCGGCGCTGTCGAGGTAGGCCAGGCCGGGTTCGGCCCGCAGGATCGGAAACTGGGCGCGCACCTCCTCGTGCCAGGACGCCAGTTCGCGCAGCACGTCGTCGGGGGACTCGGGGGACTCGGCGGCTTCCGGGTTCTCGGGTGTCGTCATCGGCGTCAGTCCCGGGTCAGGGGTGCGCCGGCGTCGCGCCAGGCGACGATGCCCCCGGTGAGGCTGCGGGTGTCGGGGTGCCCCATCCGGGTGAGCAGCGCGGCGTACCGCGCGGACTGCTCGCCGACCGGGCAGGCCAGCAGCACCGGCCGGCTGCGGGCGAACGGCACACCCGCGCGCAGGAGTTCACCGAGGATCTCGTCGGTGATGTTGACCGCGCCGGCCATGTGCAGGGCCGTGTACGCGTAGGTGCTGCGCAGATCCACGACCAGTGGGTCCGCCTCCTCGATCCAGGCGCGCGCCTCGGCCACGGTCACCGCCGGGGCCGCGGCGACCTCGGCCGCGGTCAGCCCGGCGACCGTGTTCGGGGTGCGGGCGGTGTCGCCGAGCAGGTCCGGCCGCCGCTGCCGGATGTAGCTGAGGTAGCCCTCGACCCGGTCGCAGACGATGAACACCGCGGTCTTCCGCTCGGCGGGCGGCTGCCCGCTGCGCGCGAGCGACTCGTCGGCCGCGCGCAGGTGCCGCAGCGCGCCGTGGAAGGCGGCGCCGCCGGTCGGCCCGGCGAGCAGCCCGCAGCGCCGGATCAGGGTGACCATGCCGTCGATCGCCTCCCCGGAGTCCACCGCGGCGAGCGTGTCGTAGGTGGCCGGGTCGAACAGGCCGACCTCGTGCACCTCGTCGCGGGTGCGGATGCCGGGGATGAAGTCGGACTTCGCCGCGACCAGGCCGACCACCTCGACGTCCGGGCGGTGGGCGCGCAGCGCGCTCGCCACCCCGGTGGAGGAGCCGGCCGTGCCCACGCACGCGATGAAGTAGTCCGGCGCGCGGCCGTCGAGGTCGGCGACGATCTCCGGGCCGGTGCCCTCGAAGTGGGCTTCGCTGTTGCGGGGGTTGAAGTACTGGTCGGTGTGGAGCAGCGGGGTCGGCGAGTCCGCCAGCGCCTGGTGGAAGAGGGTGAGCGGGTCCTCGGTGTCCGTGGGGTCCAGGCACTCGCTCTGCCCGGGCAGCTCCTCGATCTCCGCGCCGAGCAGCAGGAGCAGTTCCTTGGTCTCCGGTATGCGCATCCGGTTGGTGACGCTCTTGAACGTCAGGCCGTGCATGCCCGCGATGACCGCCAGCGCCTTGGCGGTGTTGCCGCTGGACAGCTCGACGATCCGGCTGCCGTCGGCCTGCGCGTCCGGCAGGCCGGCCCGCGCCATGTGCCAGGCGGCGCGGTCCTTGACCGAGCCGAACGGGTTGAGCATCTCCAGCTTGGCGAACAGGTCGATGTGGCGTAGGCCGTGCACCGCCGGATCGATGCGCACCAGCGGTGTGTTGCCGATGGCGTCGGTGATGCGGTCGTACCTCACTGCGGCTCTCCCTTGTGAACTGTCGGCCAGTACGCCTCGTCCAGGCACCACTTCCAGCTCCCGCCCGACCGCCACAGGGCGACCTTGCGGGCGGCCGGGTGGCGTTGGGACCGCCCGGCGTGGAAGTCCATGCAGTACGCGGCGGTGTTCGCGAACGCCAGCACGTCACCGGGCCGCGGCGCCCGCGGCAGATGGACCAGGCGGCGGGTGATCAGGTCGGTCTCCAGGCACAGGTGCCCGAACAGGTGCACCGCCACGGGCCCCCGGCCGTACGAGCCCGCGCCGTACGAATCCGCGCCGTACGGTCCCGTGCCGTACGGTCCCGGGTCCGCCGCTTCGCCGGTGCCGGGGCGGGGGAGCAGCACCGGGTCGAGCAGCACCCCATGCTCCTCCAGGGCGATGTCGTCGGCCTTGGCGGCCAGCCGCACCCACAGGTCCGCGCCCCCGTCCGGCGGCCGTCTGACCTCCTGCACCGTCGCCAGGGTCAGCCCGCACTGGTCGAGCAGCGCCCGGCCGGGCTCGGCGTGCACGTCGTAGAGGTGCTCCAGCGCCAGCGCGGCCAGTGGGCGGCCGCCCAGCTGCGCGGACGACGGCGCCGACAGCAGCTCGTCGAGGTAGTGCGCGCCCGCGGCCGGCCGCCAGGACGGGTACAGCGCGAGCGACCCGCGCAGGGTGCCCTTGTCGTTGCGCAGCCCGTAGCCGTGGCCGCCCCAGGCGAGGGCGGGTCGGGTGCCGAGCGCCGCGGCGGACAGCGCGCTGGTGTACGTGTCCCAGTCCTCGCGGTGGGCGAGGTAGCTGATCCCGAACCCGCCCCCGATGTCCACGATGCCGGGGGACAGTTCGCGGTCACGGCACGCCGTCAGCGCCCGGAGGCACCCTTCCAGCGCGGTCGCCTTCTCCGTCAGGCTCGTGGTGTCCAGGTGGTAGGCGACACCGACGAGGTCCAGCACGTCCCCGTACCGGACGACGCGGTCCAGCGCGTCCTCCAGCGCCGCCACCGGTATGCCGAACCGGCTGAGCCGGGAGCGGACCCGGACGCCCGGTGCCGTGAACCCGCTCAGCCGCAGCATCGTGCGGCAGCGCGGCAGGGCGTGGCCGCGCAACAGGCGTGCCAGCAGGTCGAGTTCTTCGGCAGAGTCGACCGCGACCGTCACCCCGCTGCGCGCGGCCAGCCACAGGAACTGCGGGCTCTTCGGGCCCGTCGCGGTGATCCGGTCCGGTGTGAAGCCGCAGCCCAGCGCGTGCTGGAGCTCACCCAACGACGCCACGTCCACCCCGGCGGCGGTGTCCGCCAGCCGCCGCAGCAGCGCGCTCGACGCCGACGCCTTGTGCGCGAACAGCACCCGCCCCTTCAGCCGGTGCCGTCCGAGCACCGCGCCGAACTCCTCGGCGTTCGCCGCCGCCTGCTCGGGGAGCACCACGTTCAGCGGCGACTCCAACGCGTCCACCAGCGAGTGCACCAGCTCCGGTTCCGCCAGCAGCGCCGCCGCCTCCCCCTCGACCCGCGCCCGCAGATACAGCGGCTCGGCCATCGTCTCGTCCTGCCTTCCATGGAACCCCTGACCGCCGGGGCCGGGGCTGAGCTGTCGGGGCGCGACCGGACGATTGCGGTCTGCTGGTCGCGGTCTGCCGGTCGTGGTCTGTCGGCTGCGGGTGGGCGCTGCCGGATCGGTGCGGCCGGTCTGCCGGTGCCGGGCTGTCGGTACCGGGCTGATCACTCCGGACTGGTGCTGCCGTGTCGGTGGTGTAGGTCTGTCGATGTCGTCCTGCCTGTTCCCGTTCGCAGCCGCCGTGTTGGCGGTGCCGATCCGGTGGTGCCGGTCTGGCGCTCGCAGGTTGTGGCCGTCACGGTTCGGCGTTCTCGGCCCGGCGGTCCCGCTCCGGTTGTCGCGGTCTGTGGTTCGCGGTCCGGGGGTAGCGGTCTGTGGTTCGCGGCCCGGCGGTCTCGGTCCGGTCGTTGCGGGTTGCGGCTCGCGGGCCGGTGCCGGCCTGGTTCGGCGGTGCCGGTCTGGTGGTTGCGGTCTGTGGTTCGCGGCCCGGCGGTCTCGGTCCGGTCGTTGCGGGTTGCGGCTCGCAGGCCGGTGTCGGGCTGGTTCGGCGGTGCCGTTGTGGTCGTGGCGGGCTGTGGTTCGCGGTTCGGTGGTGGCGTTCCGGTCGTTGCAGGTTGCGGCTGGCAAGCCGGTGTGGGGCTGGTTCGGTCGTTGCGGGTTGCGGGTTGCGGGTTGCGGGTTGCGGCTCGCAGGCCGGTGTGGGGCTGGTCTGGTGGTTGCGGTCTGTGGTTCGCGGTCCGGTGGTCGCGGTCCGGTCGTTGCGGGTTGCGGCTCGCAGGCCGGTGTCGGGCCGGTCTGGTGGTTGCGGTCTGTGGTTCGCGGTCCGGGGATCGTGTTCCGGTCGTTGCGGGCTGCGGCTCGCAAGCCGGTGTCGGGCCGGATCGGCGGTGGCGGTCTGTCGGTTGCGGACTGGTCGGTCCGGTTCGGTCGTTGCGGGCTGGTGCGGTTGCAGCATGTCCACCGCATCGGGCGGCTAAGCCCGGCGCAGCCGCCCGCAGGGCCCGCCGGAGGCCGCCGCGGGGGCCGGGCCGGCCGCGGCCCGAGCGGCCCGGTCCCCCGCCCACCGCAGGTGACCTGCGGGGACGCGGGTCCCGCCGGCCCCGGACCGTGCACAGCCGACTCAAAGGTCAAGATTCTGTAATGATTTTCATCTCGCGTAGCGGAAAGTGGGATTGGGAGTCGTTTTCAATTACGGTGAGGGGGTCGCGGCCGGACGTGCCGCGTTGCCGCCACCACTGCCCGAGGAGAACCCATGGCCAGCCCCGACAACCGCAGCGCGGCGCCCCGCCGCCGCCACCTGCTCGCCGCGGGCGGGATAGCCGTCGCCGCGCTGGTCGCGACCAGCGCCTGCTCCACCAGTTCCCCGAGCGACGACGGCAAGGCCGGCGCCTCCGCGGGCAGTTCGGGCAGCGCCAAGAGCAGCGGCAAGGTCATCCAGGTGGTGGCGGCGGAGAACTTCTGGGGCAGCATCGCCGAGCAGATCGGCGGCAGCCACGTGAAGGTGACCAGCATCATCACCAACCCCGACACCGACCCGCACGACTACGAGCCGACCGCGGCGAACGCGCGGACCGTCGCCTCCGCGTCGTACGCGATCGTCAACGGCATCGGCTACGACTCCTGGGCCTCGAAGCTCCTGGCGTCGAACCCCTCCGCGCAGCGCACCGTGCTCACCGTCGGCGACCTGGTCGGCGTGAAGGAGGGCGGCAACCCGCACCGCTGGTACTCCCCGGACGACGTGCACAAGGTGATCGAGCAGATCACCGCCGACTACAAGAAGGCCGACCCGGCCGACGCGGCGTACTTCGACGCCCAGAAGACCACCTTCGAGACCAAGACCCTCGGGGAGTACAACACGCTGATCGCCGACATCAAGGCGAAGTACGCCGGCACCCCGATCGGCGCGTCCGAGTCGATCGTCAGCCCGCTCGCCGACGGCCTCGGCCTGAAGATGCTCACGCCGTACTCGTTCCTCAGCGCGATCAGCGAGGGCGCCGACCCCACCGCGCAGGACAAGACCACCATCGACCACCAGATCGCCACCCGGCAGATCAAGCTCTACGTCTACAACAGCCAGAACGCCACGCCCGACGTGCAGGCGCAGGTCAAGGCCGCCAAGGCGAAGGGCATTCCGGTCGCCACGGTCACCGAGACCCTCACCCCGGCCGGGGCGTCGTTCCAGCAGTGGCAGGTGACCGAGCTCAAGGGCATCCAGCAGGCGCTGGCCGAGGCGACGGGCAAGTAGGGATGCATCCGCTCACCAGACTGCGCGAGGCCGTACGGCCGCAAGTGCCCGCGGCGCGCGAGGAAGCCGCCGCCCCGGAAACCGCCGAGCCGCAAGCCGCGCCGCAAGCCGCGCCCCCGGCCGCGCCGGAGAGCGCCCGGCCGCAGGACCCCGCGGCCGGGCCCGCGGTGGTCTCGCTGCGCGACGCGGCCGTGCGGGTCGGCGGCCGCACCCTGTGGTCGCACGTCGAACTCGACATCGCGCCGGGGGAGTTCGTCGCCGTACTCGGCCCGAACGGGGTCGGCAAGTCGACCCTGGTCAAGGCGATCCTCGGGCTGGTCCCGACCGCCGCGGGCAGCATCAGCGTGCTCGGGCGGCCGCCGGGCCGGCGCGCGCAGCAGGTGGGCTACCTGCCGCAGCGGCGCAGTTTCGACCCCGGGCTGCGCATCCGCGGCGTGGACGTCGTCCGGCTGGGCTGGGACGGCGACCGCTGGGGGCTGGGACGGCCCGGGTCGGCGCGGGCGGCCCGGGAGCGGATCGCCGAAGTGGTGGAGACGGTCGGCGCGAGCGCCTACGCGCACCGGCCGATCGGCCAGTGCTCGGGCGGCGAGCAGCAGCGGCTGCTGATCGCCCAGGCACTGGTCCGGCGGCCCCGCCTGCTGCTGCTGGACGAGCCGCTGGACAGCCTCGACCTGCCCAACCAGGCCGCGGTGGCCGCGCTGATCGGGCGGATCTGCCGGGAGGAGCAGGTCAGCGTGGTGATGGTCGCGCACGACGCGAACCCGATCCTCGCGCACCTGGACCGGGTGGTGTACCTCGCCGAGGGCGGGGCGGTGGCCGGGACCCCGGCGGAGGTGATCACCTCGCGGACGCTGAGCCGGCTGTACCGCACGCCGATCGAGGTGCTGCGGACCTCCGACGGGCGGCTGGTCGTGGTCGGCCAGCCCGAGGCGCCCGCGGTGCACACCGACCGGCACCCGCCGGCGGGGGAGGGGGCCGGCCGTGGGACTCGCTGACGGCGCGGCCGGCTGGTCGTGGAACCCGGTCGCCGACGTCCAGCAGATGTGGGCGTACCCCTTCATGGTCAACGCCTTCCGGGCCGGCGCGATCGTGGCCGTACTGGCCGGGGCGATCGGCTGGTTCATGGTGCTGCGGCGGCAGAGCTTCGCCGGGCACACGCTGTCGGCGGTGGCGTTCCCCGGCGCGGCCGGCGCGACCCTGGTCGGTGTGGGCGCGGTCTACGGCTACTTCACGTTCTGCGTCGGCGCGGCCCTGGTGATCGCCGCGATCCCGCGGGCCGGGGGCGGCGCGGGCTCCGGCGGGGGGACGGGCGCCGGCGGCGGCGAGGAGGCGGCGGTGACCGGCACGGTCCAGGCGTTCCTGCTGGGCGCCGGCTTCCTCTTCATCGCCCTCTACAAGGGCTTCCTCGGCGGGGTGGACGCCCTGCTGTTCGGGAGCTTCCTGGGGATCACGGCCGGCCAGGTGCGGGTGCTGGCGGTCGTGGGCGCGGTGGTGCTGCTGGTGCTGGCCGCTGTCGGGCGGCCGCTGCTGTTCGCGTCCGTGGACCCGGCGGTCGCCGCCGCCCGCGGGGTGCCGGTGCGGCTGCTGTCGGCGGTGTTCCTGGTCGTGCTGGGCGCGGCCACGGCGGCGACCAGCCAGATCACCGGCGCGCTGCTGGTGTTCGCGCTGCTGGTGATGCCCGCGGCCACCGCCCAGAACCTGACCGCCCGCCCGGTGCGCGGCCTCGCCGGCTCCGTGCTGATCGCGCTCGTGGTGACCTGGACCAGCCTGACGGTCGCCTACTACTCGCCCTACCCGATCGGATTCTGGGTGACCAGCTTCGCCTTCGCCGCCTATGCGGCCAGTTGGGGCGCGCGGCTGCTGCGCGAACGCGCCGGACGCGCGCCGGACCGTGCGGGCCCGGGCGCCGTACCGGCCGAGGCCGCGGCCGTCTGGACCTCGGGGAGCCTGCTGTGAACACCCTCGCCCTCGGCTGGCCCGGCGCGCTCGGGCACCCCTTCTTCCTGCACGCGGTCCTCGCCGGCGGGGCCGTCGCCGCCGCGTCCGGCATGGTCGGCTACTTCCTGGTGCTGCGCGCGCAGGTCTTCACCGGCGACGCGCTCAGCCACATGGCGTTCGCCGGGTCGCTCGCCGCGCTCGCCGCGGGCGTGGACCTGCGGCTGGGCCTGTACGCGGCGACCATCGCGGTCGCGGTGCTGCTCGGCACCCTCGCCCGCTCCGGCCGCGCGGACGACGTCGCCATCGGCAACGTCTTCGCCTGGATCACGGGCCTGGGCACCTTCTTCCTCACCATGTACAGCACCTCCGGCGGCGCGGACAACGCCGGCGCCGGGGTGCGGGTGCTCTTCGGCTCGATCTTCGGGATGTCGGCGGGCCAGGCCGGTACCGCCGCCGCGGTGGCCGCCGGGGTGTGCGCGGTGGTGCTCGCCGTCTTCCGGCCGCTGCTGTTCGCGTCCGTGGACGAGGCGGTCGCGGCGGCGCGGGGCGTGCCGGTGGGCCTGCTCGGCTACGGCTTCCTGGCGCTGATCGGCGTGACCGCGGCCGAGGCGAGCCAGGCGGTCGGGTCGCTGCTGCTGCTCGGCCTGCTCGCGGCGCCCGCGGGCACCGCCCAGCGGCTCACCGACCGCCCGGCCCGGGCGTTCGCCCTGTCCACGGTGCTCGCGGTCGCCGAGATGTGGGGCGGGCTGTCCCTGAGCTACGCGGTGCCGAAGATGCCGCCGAGCTTCGCGATCGTGGCGCTGGCCGCCGCGGTGTACGCGGCCGCCTTCGCCGTCGGCGGCCGGCGGCGGCGCCGCGGTCCGGGCCTCGCGGCCCCGGGCGCCGGACTGCGCCGCGCCTGAGTCCCGGCGCCGGTCCCGTACGAACCCGAGCACGCACCCCAGGGGGCCAACCGTGCACAGCACCTCCGCGGGCGGGCAGCCGCCGCGGCGCGACGACGACCGGGTGCCGGGGCGCCGCACCCAGCAACGCAGGGCCCTGCTGCGGGCGTTGGTCGACGGCGACGGCTTCGTCAGCGCGCAGAGCCTGCACGCCGCGGTGGTCGCGGCGGGCGTGCCGGTCGGCCTGAGCACCGTCTACCGCACGCTGGCCGCGCTGGGCGACGCCGGTGTGGTGGACGTGGTGCGCGACGCCGGGGGCGAGCGGCTGTTCCGGCACCGCCCGAGCCGGGAGCACCGGCACTACCTGATCTGCCGTACCTGCGGGGCCAGCAGCCCGGTCGAGGCGTCCGTGGTCGAGAGCTGGGCGCGGACCGTCGCCGAGGAGTCGGGCTTCGCCGAGGTGGAGCACACCGTGGAGCTGACCGGCGTGTGCGCGGACTGCCGTGGCGGCGCCGGGCGGCGGGCGGAGCCACCCGGCCACTGATTGGTAATGGAAGTCGTTTTCATATAGCGTCGAGCTTGTCATCCCGACCCACCGGAGGAGCCAACCATGGCCGTACCCAAACGGAAGATGTCGCGCAGCAACACCCGGCACCGGCGCGCCCAGTGGAAGGCGAGCGCGCCCCGGCTGGTGGCCGTCACCGTGGACGGCGCCACCCACCTGGTCCCGCAGCGCCTGGTCGCGGCGTACGAGCGCGGGCTGCTCGACCCGGCCCGCGCCGGCCTCGGCCGGGTCCACGGGGGGCGTTGATGGACCCGCGCGGGAAGCTCCCCGTCGTCATCGTCGCCGGGATGCACGCGCAGGCGCGCCGGACGGCGGTCGGGAACCTGCTGACGATGGTGCCCGGCAGCGTCGCGCTCCACCACGACCTGTCCTCGGCGGCCGACGGCACGGTGCGGCGCACCGTCCGCGACGCCGACGGCCTGCTCTCGGAAGGCGAGACCCCGCTCGTCAACGACTGCGCGTGCTGCGCGCTGCGCGCCGACCTCGTCCCGGAACTGGAGCGGCTGGCCGGGGACGGCCTGACCCGGCTCGCGGTGGTCGAGCTGTGGGACTCCGTCGAGCCGCAGGGGATGGCCGAGGTCATCGCCGGGCAGGGCGGGCGGTTCCTGGAGCTCGGCAGCGTCATGACGGCGGTCGACCCCGGCCTGGTGCTGCCCTGCCTCGCCAACGGTGACGACCTGGAGGAGGCCGGCCTCGCCGCGGCCCGGGAGGACCGCCGCACCGTCGGCGACACCTGGGCGCGGCAACTGGAGTACGCGCCCGTGCTGGTCGTCGCGCAGGACGCCGAGGCGACCGACGAGGACCGCGCGCTGCTGTCCCAACTGCACCCCACCGCACGGCAGGTCTCCGACCGCTCGACCGAGCTGGCCCGGGCGGCGTTCGCCGGGTTCGACGTCGAGGCCGCCGCCGCGGCCCAGCACCCGGCCTGCTCGCGGCTGCCCCAGCAGGCGGACGAGGCCGGGGTGGGCACCCTGGTGTGGCGGCGGCGCCGGCCCTTCCACCCCGGGCGCCTGTACACCGCGCTGGAGGACCTGGTCTGCGCCGCCGCCCGCAGCCGGGGCCGGTTCTGGCTCGCCGACCGGCCCGACACCCTGCTGTCGTGGGAGGCGGCGGGCGGCGCGCTGGTGGTGGAGAACGCCGGGCCGTGGCTGGCCGCGCTGCCCGGGGCCGCCTGGGAGATGGTGCCCGCGATGCGGCGCGCCGCCGCCACGCTCGACTGGGACCCCGAGCACGGCGACCGCTGCCAGCACCTGGTCTTCACCTCGCCCGCGCTGGACCGGGACGGGCTGGCGCGGGTGCTGGAGTCCTGCCTGCTGACCGACGCGGAGTACGCCGCCGGACCCGACGGGTGGCGCCGCTTCCCGGCCGCCTTCGACGAGTTGCTCAACCCGGTCTCCTGAGGCCCGGTCTCCCGCACCCCCCCCGCCTCCGCGCCCCAACGCCCCCGCGCCCCCTGGGCCTTGGCGCCCGTATCCGTCCCGCAGTCCGTATCCCCCGCCCGCACCGAGGAGTGCCCTCATGGCCCGCCGTTCCGCCGATCCCCGCAAGCCGCTGAAGCCGCGCGTCAACCCGCTGGACGCGGCGAAGATCACGTACATCGACTACAAGGACACCGACCTGCTGCGGAAGTTCGTCTCCGACCGCGGCAAGATCCGCAGCCGCCGGGTGACCCGGGTCAGCGCGCAGCAGCAGCGCCTGCTGGCCCGCGCGATCAAGAACGCGCGGGAGATGGCGCTGCTGCCGTACTCCACCTCCGTGCGCTGACCCGCGGTGTCAGGCCGGGGCGTTGGCGTCCAGCGCGGTGTGGGTGCCGAAGGCCCGGGCGTGGTAGGTCAGGGGCCGGGCCGGCGCGGTGTCCGCGCTGAGCACCCGGCCGAAGACCACGACGTGGTCGCCGCCGGCGACCAGGTCGGCCACCTCGCACGCCAGGAAGCCGGTCGCGCCGGGCAGCCGCGGCACCTGCCCGCCCACCTGCCACTCGACCCCGCCGAACTTGGCCGGGCCGCCCTTGCGGGCGAAGTTCACAGCCAGCTCCGGCTGCTGCGCCCCCAGGATGTTGAGGCCGAACCGGCGGCTGCCGTCGATCACCGCCAGCAGGTCGGAGGACCGGTCCAGGGAGACCAGCACCATCGGCGGGTCCATCGACAGCGAGGTGAAGGCGCTGACGGTGGTGCCGTACGGCGCGGGGCCCGCCATGGCGGTGACCACCGCGACGGGTGTGCACACCCCGGCCATGGCCTCCCGGAACGCGGACTTCAGCTCCTGCTCGACGTCCGGGCGGGACTCGGTACCGGTCACGAGGGCTCCTCCCGCGGTGCCGAGCCCAGCGCGTACAGCCGGGGGAGGTTGACCACGATCGCCTCCTGGGTGCTGCGGGCGATGACGACCACGGCCTCGTCGTCGGGGTCCGGGTTCTCCTCCCGGTGCGGCACGTAGGGCGGCACGAAGATGTAGTCGCCCGGCGAGGTGCGCAGCCGCACCTCCTGCGGCGTGTCGCCGGAGTCGTCGACGAAGACGAACTCCGGGTGCCCGCTGACCACGTGGATCGCGGTCTCCGAGGCGCCGTGGTGGTGGTCGGAGGAGGCGGTCGACGGCGCCACGTGCGTCTGGCCCATCCACAGCTTCTCCGAGCCGACCGTCTTCCCGCTGATCGCGGCGAACCGGCGCATCCCGCCGGTCTGCGCGGTGTCGCCGTCGAGTTCGCCGGCGCGGACGTGGTGCAGGCGGGCCCGCAGCGGCGAGGTCGGGGATGCGGCCGGGGCGTCGGGCAGATGGGGGTGGAAACCTTCACCGGGCTGGGTCGGCGGCGTACTCATGGCTCCGGACGCTAGGCGGCCGCCGAAAAGGATGTCAAGAGGTGTCCATTACGCTTCACCTGCGGCAATGTTCCCGCAATGGTCGGGACACGGCGGGGAGACCCGTAGCGCGGGGGGATCGGGCATGATGAGGACATGCATATCTCCGCGAAGGCGGACTACGCCACGCGCGCCCTCCTGGAACTCGCCAGCGAGCCCGCGCGCCCGCTCAGTTGCGAGGCCATCGCCTCGGCACAGGAGATCCCGTTCCGGTTCCTGAAGTCCGTGGTGGCCGAGTTGCGAAGAGCCGGGCTGGTGCGCAGCCAGCGCGGCTGCGAGGGCGGCTACTGGCTGGGCCGGGCCGCGGAGGAGATCACGCTCCTGGACGTCGTGCGCGCCGTCGACGGCGAGCTGATCACCCTGCGCGGGGAGCCGCTGGCGGGCCTGGCCTACCCCGGCCCCGCGGCCGGGCTCACCGCGGTCTGGCGGCAGGTCGAGGCCGAGGCCGCCGCGGTGCTCGGCGGCGTCACCGTCCACACGCTGCTGGCCTCGGCGAAGGGCGGGCGGCCGGACGGGAAGCGCGCGGCGTGACGCCCCCGCGGGCGGCGGTGCGCACCGGCGGGGCCCCGGGCGCGGGTGGCGTGGCCGGTGCCGAGGCGGGTGCTGAGGCCGGTGTCGTGGCCGGTGCCGAGATGGGTGCTGAGGCCGGTGTCGTGGCCGGTGTCGAGGTCGTGGAGTACACCGACCCGCTGTGCCCGTGGTCGTGGGGCGCCGAGCCGGTGCTGCGGCGGCTGCGGGCCGAGTCGGCGGGGCGGGTGCGGTGGCGGCGGGTGTACGCGGTGATGTTCGACCACGACGACGACCCGCCGCCCGACCCCGCCGCCGAGACGGCCTGGTACACGCGCTACGTCGCGGGCGTGACCGAGCACACCGGGGCACCGTGCGCGGCCCGGCTCAGCCGGGTGGCGGCCAGTTCGTGGCCGGCCTCGCTGGTGGCCGAGGCGGCCGCGCGCCAGGGCGCGGAGGTGGGCGAGGCGGTGCTGCGGCGGCTGCGCGAGACGGTGTTCGTGCTCGGCGAGCCGGCCGACACCCTGCCGCTCGCGCTGGCCGCGGCGCGCGGGGTGCCCGGCCTCGACCCGCGCCGGCTGGCGGCCGACGCCGCCTCGCCGCAGGTGCTGCGGCAGGTGCGCGCGGACCGCGAGGAGGCCCGGCGCCCGGTGCCGGAGGTGCTGGCCGGGCAGACCGGCTCGCCCCACCCCGGCCGGGCCAAGGAGACCGCCGACGGCGGCCACCGCTACGCCCTGCCGACGCTGCTGCTGCGGGCGCCGGCCGGCCACCGAGCCGTGCCCGGCTGGCGGTCGTACGAGGAGTACGCCGCGGCCTTCGACGCCGTGCGCCCGGGCCTGCTGGCCGGCGCGGCGCGCCTGCCCGCCGCGGCGGCGCTGGAGCGCTACCGCAGCCTGACCGACCCCGAGCGGCTGCTGCTGGCCGAGGGGTCCTGGCCGCCGCCGGGCGCGGTGCGGGTGCCGACCGGCAACGGCCCGCTGTGGCTGCACCCGGCCGAGGCGGCGCAGCACCCGGCCGCACCCGGGACGGCCGGTCCGCCGGTTCCGCCCGGTCCGCCGAATGAGACATCAAAAGGTGTCCATTGACAGCCGCTCGCCGTACCCCACAAGATGTGCAGCATGCTTTCGACGCACCCTGGTGTGGTGTGCCGCTACGTGGACCTGCGGCGCACGTGCAGCGCCCTCTGTCGCTGACCACCGGTCACCGACCGTCCACCGGCGCCTGACCGCCCCCCGCGGCACCGGCCCCTCCTTCACGCCGCCCAGCGGCACCGCCGCCGCTCCGCGCCCTTGACGCCCTTCCCCGCCCGGCCCGCCCTCGTGCGACCCGCGCCCTGACCGACCCTCCCGGCAGCCCCCGGGAATCCCGGATTCCTCCGGATTCCCTCTGGGGCAAGCGGAGTCGGCGGTGCGCGGCCCGGCCGACCGATGCCCCGCGCCGTACCGGCGTGCCCGTGCCGTACCGGCGTGCCCGCGCCGACCCGCCCTCCGCCCTGCCGCTCCCGCCTGCCCAGACCGGGCTGGAGTGCGTCGACAGAAAGTACGAGATGTCCATACGTATCGCGCTTCGCCGTACCCCGGCCGGCCCGAGCCGCCGCCCCGGCCGCACCCGGCTCACCGCGCTGTCCGCCGTGCTTGTCACCACCGCGGGCCTCTCGCTCACCGCCTGCGGCGGCCAGTCCGCGTCCGCGGGCGGCGCCGGCACGCTGAAGTGGGCCTCGTCCTCCTTCCCGAGCCACTGGGACCCGGTGGTCAGCGGCAGCGGCGCCCAGTTCCGCGAACTCGCCCTCGTCTACGCCTCCTTGACCCGCACCGACGACACCGGCAAGGCCGTGCCCGACCTCGCCAAGAGCTGGCAGTACAACGCCAAGGGCGACCAGGTCACCTTCCACCTGCGGCCGAACCTCAAGTTCAGCGACGGCACCGCGCTGGACGCGACCGCCGTCAAGGACGCCATCGAGCGGGCCAAGACGCAGAAGAACTCCGCCCTGTTCGGCGACCTGACGTCCATCAGATCCGTGGACGCCGACGGGCTCGACGTCGTCGTCCACCTCACCCAGGTCGACTACCAGATCCCGCAACTGCTCGGCGAGCGCGTCCTCCAGGTCGCCAGCCCCAAGGCCGCGGCGAACCCGGGGAAGCTGGACCAGAGCCCGGTCGGCGCGGGGCCGTTCACCGTCACCCAACTGGTGCCCGGCACCAAGGTGCTGCTGAAGAAGAACCCCGACTACTGGGACGCGAAGGACATCCACATCGACAACGTGGAGCTGACCTCCGCGCCGGACGCGGCCACCGTCGTCTCCGGCCTCCAGACCGGCGTCTACAACTTCGCCGACATCGAGGCCAGCCAGGCCGACGCCGCCAAGAAGGCCGGCCTGGACGTGTTCGTGCAGCCCGGCTTCAACGCCGAGAACATCAGCCTGAACATCAACAAGGCGCCGTTCACGAACTCCAAGGTCGTCGACGCGGTCCGCTACGCCGTCAACCGGCAGGAGTTCGTCGACAAGCTGACCTTCGGCTACGGCTCCGCCACCGACCAGCCCTTCCCCAAGGGCTACGTCGCCTACGACCCGAAGTCCGCCGACCTCTACCCCTACGACCCGGCGAAGTCCAGGCAACTGCTCGCCGAGGCGGGCTACAAGCCCGGCGCGATCAAGCTGACCCTGGACATCCCCGCCGCCGACCCGCAGGCCGAGATCGTCCAGTCCCAACTGGCCAAGGTCGGCATCACCGTCACCATCAAGGTGGACAAGAACTGGGCCACGCCCTTCTTCGCCAAGGACCTCACCTTCTCCCTGTACGGCACCACCGGCCGCGACTCCGCGCTCCAGACGCTCACCGCGCACTTCGGCCCGAACGGCCCGCTGAACCTCAGCACCCCCTACGAGCCGGCCGGGTTCGAGGCGGCCGTGGCCAAGGTCCGGCAGACCAGCATCGACGCACCCGACTACGCACAGGTCCTCCAGGCCGCCACCCGCGCCGGGCTGAAGAGCGAGGCGCTGGTCTTCACCTACTCCGCGCCGAACCTCTTCGCCAAGAGCAAGTCGGTCTCCAACCTGCCCAAGAACCCCGGCCACATCGACTGGACCGGCGTGACCATCGGCAACTGACGCCCACCCCGCACAGAGAGGGGGCCACCCCATGACGACGACAACGACCACGGCGGCGCCAGCCGCCCCCGCCCCCGCCTCGGCGGCCGCGGCCAGGACCCGCCACGCGCTGGTCCGGGTCCTGGCCACCGTCGCCCGGTCCGCCGCGATCTTCGTACCGGTCTTCCTGGTCGCGACGTTCGTGACGTTCGCGCTGCGCTCGCTGAGCGGGCTCAGCCCGGCCCGCATCCAGCTGGGCGAGGACGCGACCCCCGAGGCGATCCACCGGGTCGAGGCCCAATGGGGCCTGGACCGGCCCTTCCTGGTGCAGTACGGGCACTGGTTCAGCGGTGTGCTGCACGGCCAACTCGGCACCAGCTGGACCAACGGCGCCGACATCTCCACCCTCATCGGCCTCGGCCTGGGCGTGAGCCTGTCGGTGGCGACCTTCGCGCTGGTCATCGGCGTCTGCGCCGGCTTCCTGCTCGGCACCGCCGCCGCACTGCGCCACACCACCTGGATCGACCGCGCGATCACCGGTTTCGTCACCCTCATCTCGGTGATGCCCGCGTTCGTGGTCGGCATCGTGCTGGTGGAGGTCTTCGCGGTCGGGCTGCACCTGTTCCCCGCGGCCGGCTACGTGCCCGCCGCGCAGGGCCTGACCCCGTGGCTGGAGCACATCACGCTGCCCGCGATCGCCCTGAGCTTCGACGTGGTCGCCGACGTGGCCCGGCAGTTGCGCACCAGCCTCATCGCCGCCTACCGGGAGAACTACGTCATCGGCGCGATGGTGCGCGGGCTCAGCCCCCGGCGGATCTTCTTCCGCCATGTGCTGCGCAACGGCCTCGGGCCCGCGCTGGCCACCCTCGGGCTGAAGTTCCCCGCGCTGGTCGGCGCCTCCGTGGTCACCGAGTGGGTCTTCGGCCTCCAGGGCTTCGGGCGGTTCGCCAACGACTCGGCCCAGTCCGGCGACGTGCCCGCCGTGCAGGGCGTCCTGGTGGTGTCGATCGTCCTCGTCGTCGTCTTCAACCTGATCGTCAACCTGGTGCTGGCCCGTGTGACGCCGGCGTCCCAGCGGGGGGTGTGAGCGATGTTCCGCCGCGTACTGTCGCTGCCGACCGGCCGGATCGCCCTCGCGATCCTCACCCTGATCGCCCTGCTGGCCGCCTTCGGCCCGCTGCTGGCCCCGCACCCGCCGCTCGCCACCAGCGCCCACACCCTCGCGCCCGCCTCCGGCGCCCACTGGCTGGGCACCGACTACCTCGGCCGGGACGTGCTCAGCCGGCTGCTCGACGGCTCCCGGGTCAGCGTGCTCGGCTCCCTCGAAGTGGCCGGCACCGCCCTGGTGGTCGGGGTGGTCCCCGGCATCCTGTCGGTCTACCTCGGCCGGGTCTTCGAATGGGTCACGCTGCGCGTGGTCGACACGCTGGTGGCGCTGCCGTTCCTGCTCTTCGCCGTCGCGGTGATCGCCCTGCTCGGCAACGGCATCACCCAGGCCATGCTGGTCACCGGGGTGCTCGTCTCCCCGCTGTTCTACCGCGTCGCGCGCGCCGCCACCCTGACCGTCGCCCGCTCCCCGTACGTGGAGGCGGCGCTCATCTCCGGTGCCTCCGTGGGCTGGGTGGTCCGCCGCCACGTGTGGACCAAGGTGCTCCCGCCGATCGCGGTCGCGCTCGCCCAGACCATCGGCGTCGGCTTCGTCATCGTCTCCAGCCTCACCTTCCTCGGCATCGGGGTGCAGCCGCCCAAGCCCACCTGGGGCGGGCTGCTCGCCTCCGACCTCGGCTACCTCAGCTACCAGCCGTGGGCGCCGCTGGCCCCCGCGCTGCTGATCATGGCCACCGTCTGGGCGAGCAACCTGCTCGCCGACGCGATCCGCGACGTCTCCGGCGAGGCGGGCCGCGCCCTGGTCAACCACCGCAAGGTCCGCGCCGGGCGGCGCGACCGGACCGCAACCGCACCGGCCGGAGGCACCTCATGACGGCACCGTCGAAGAACCCGGCCGCGCCCGCGGAGGTGGCCGGGCCCGGCCCCAGGACCGGGGCCGACCCCGCGGACGACGCCGGCCGCACCGCGGAGACGGCGGACACCGCGAACACCGCGAACACCGCGGAGACGGCTGAGACGGCTGAGACGGCGGCCGTGCTGAAGGTCACCGACCTGCACATCACCGACCGGGTCGGCGACCGCGAGATCGTGCACGGCGTCAGCTTCACCCTCACCCCCGGCAAGGCCGTGGGCGTGGTGGGGGAGTCCGGCAGCGGCAAGACCCTCACCTGCCGTGCCGCGCTCGGCATCCTGCCCCCGCACTTCGAGATCTCCGGCGGCTCGGTCGAGATCGCCGGCACCGACACCGCCGCACTCACCGCCCCGCAGTGGACTGCGCTGCGCGGCGCCACCATCAGCGCCGTCTTCCAGGACCCGGCCTCCTACCTCAACCCGTCGATCAAGGTGGGCCCGCAGATCGCCGAGGTGCTGCGGGCCAAGAAGGGCCTGGGGCGCCGCCCGGCCCGGCAGCGCGCCCTGGAACTGCTGCGTGCGGTCCACCTGCGCGACCCCGGACTCGTCTACGGCCAGTACACCTACGAGCTGTCCGGCGGGATGCTCCAGCGCGTCCTGATCGCGGCGGCGATCGCGGCCGGCCCGCGCGTGCTCATCGCCGACGAGGCCACCACCGCGCTCGACGTCACCGTGCAGGCCGAGATCCTCGACCTCCTGACCGACCTGCGCGAAAGCACCGGCCTGGCGCTGGTCGTGGTCTCCCACGACCTGGCCGTGGTGGCCCAGATGTGCGACGAGGTGCTGGTCATGCGGCAGGGCGAGGTCGTCGAGCACGGCCCGACCCGCCAGGTGCTGCACCACCCGCGGCACCCCTACACCCGGCTGCTCGTCGCCGAGCACGAGCAGTACGGACTCGACCGGTTCCGTTCCGCGGCGGCCGGGGAGCCGGCCCCCGCCGCCACCGAACCGGCGGACCCCGAGGAGACGTCATGACGCCCGCCGCAGCCACCCCCGCAGGCACCCCCGCCGACGCCGATGCCGCCGCCACCCCCGCCCCGCGCGGCCCCGTGCTCGCCGTCGAAGGGCTCGACGTCCACTACGGCCACCGCCGCCGGCGGCGGCGCGCCCTGAGCGGAGTGTCGCTGAGCGTCGCGGCCGGCGAGACCGTGGGCGTCATCGGCGAGACCGGCTCCGGCAAGTCCACCCTCGCCCGCGCCGTCCTCGGCCTGGTCCGCACCTCGGCGGGCAGCATCACCGTGGGCGGCGAGGACGTCACCGGGTACGGCGCCGCGAAGTGGCGGGCGCTGCGCCGCCGCGGCGTGGTGCAGTACGTCTTCCAGGACCCGCTGCGCAGCCTCGACCCGGACCTGACCGTCGCCGACTCGCTCACCGAGCCGCTGCTGCTTCGCGGCGTCCCGCGCGCCGAGGCGGCGACGCGGGCCCGCGCCTTCCTCACCCGGGTCCGGCTGGACGAGGAGCTGCTCGACCGGCTGCCCGGCGAGCTGTCCGGCGGCCAGCGCCAGCGCGTCGCGGTCGCCCGGGCCCTGGTCACCGGGCCCGAACTGGTCATCCTCGACGAGCCGGTGAGCGCCCTGGACTCCGCCAACCGGGTCCAGGTGCTGGAGATCCTCAAGGAACTGCGCGCCACCGGCGTGGCCATCGTGCTGATCTCCCACGACCTCGGCTCCGTCGCCGGGATCGCCGACCGCATCGCCGTGCTCTACCGCGGCGAACTGGTGGAGGACGGCCCCGCCCGCGAGGTCATCGACACTCCACAGCACCCCTACACGCGGTTGCTGGTCAGCTCCGCGCCCACCCTGCACACCGCCCCCGCCGACCGGGCCGAACGCGACGCGCTGCGCGCCCTGCTGAACGCCTGACCGCTGCCGTAACGGCCCACGCCGCACCTCGACGAGCCCCGTCGCACCCCCGACGAACCGCCGCACCCGGCCTCCGGGCGGCGCCGACCCACGGAGAGAGCCATGCCCCGCAAGATCCACCTCGCCCTGCACCCCTACGGCGTCGGCGGCCCCGGCCAGCACGGCCTGTGGAAGGACCCGAGCGTCGCGAAGAACGCCAGCATCGACATCAACTACTACATCCGGCAGGCGCAGGCCGCCGAACACGCCCTGTTCGACGCCCTGTTCATCGTGGACAGCCAGTTCATCAACGCCACCTACCCGGCGCACTACCTCAACCGGCTGGAGCCGCTGACCCTGCTGTCCGCGGTCGCCACCCACACCCGGCACGTCGGCCTGGTGGGCACCGCCAGCTCGACGTACAACTCGCCCTTCAACCTCGCCCGCCGCTTCGCCTCGCTCGACCACATCAGCGGCGGCCGCGCCGGGTGGAACGTGGTGACCAGCTTCGACACCGGCGCCTCGCGGAACTTCGGCCTGGAGGAGCACCTCGACTACGCCACCCGCTACGGCCGCGCGCTGGAGTTCGTGCAGGTCGCCCGCGGGCTGTGGGACTCCTACGAGGACGACGCCTTCCCCGCCGACGTCGAGGGCAACGTCTTCCTCGACCCGGACAAGCTGCACGCGCTCGACCACGTCGGCGAGCACCTGCGGGTGGCCGGACCGCTCAACCTCTCGCGCTCCCCGCAGGGCCAGCCGGTGATCTTCCAGGCCGGGGTCTCGCCGGAGGGCCGTGACCTGGCCGCACAGGTCGCCGAGGGCATCTACGCGCCCGGCGGCGGCCTCGAGCAGGCCAAGGAGTACTACGCCGACATCAAGCAGCGCACCGCCGCCTACGGCCGCGACCCGGAGCACATCAAGATCTTCATCCACGGCAGCCCGATCGTGGCCGGCACGGAGGAGGCCGCCCGGCGCCGCGAGCGGGAGATCTTCGAGGAGGACGACGACTTCGACCGCAACCTCGCGCTGCTCGGCCGCTCCTTCGGGGCGTACGACTTCAGCGTGCACGACCTGGACGCCCCCTTCCCGGACGTCGCGCACCTGGCCGAGCGCGGTGGCCGCACCGGCGCGGCCGGCATCATCGCGCGGGCTGCCGAACAAAACCTGACGTTGCGTCAAGTCGCCAACTCCATCCGGGAGTTCCGCCGCTCGCCGTTCGTCGGGACCCCGCAGGGCGTCGCCGACAGCATCGAGGAGTGGTTCCACGCGGGCACCTTCGACGGCATCAACCTCGCCTTCCGCACCGAGGCCGAACTCGCCGCCTTCGTGGACGGCGTGGTGCCGATCCTCCAGCAGCGCGGGCTGTTCCGCACCGAGTACGAGGCCGACACCCTGCGCGGCAACCTCGGCCTGCCGATCCCGGCCAACCGCTACACGCGCGAGCGCCAGCTCGTGAACGACTGAGGCCGGCCGATGACTGCCACGTCCACCGCCACCTCCGCCTCCCCAGCCGCCGCCGAAGAGCTGTTGTCCCCGACCGGCGGGCGCGACGTGCACACCGTCCGCTTCCCGGTCGCCACACCCCCCGCCGCCGTCGACGTGCTGATCGTCGGCGGCGGCCCGACCGGCCTGGCCGCGGCGGTCGAACTGACCTCCCGCGGGGTGCGGGTGGCCGTCGTCGAGCGGGCCCGCACCGCCACGCTGGTCCGGGCCGGTGCGATGGGCCACACCCCGCGCGTGGTCGAACACCTGCGCCGCTGGGGGCTGCTGCAACGGGTCCGCGACGCGTGGACCTTCCCGCCGGAGTGGAACCAGGGCATCCGGCTGGTCACCTCGCTGGCCGGCCACGAACTGGTGCCGGTGCCCCGCCCCCAGTTCCGCGCTACGCCCGGCACCCGCCCCGCGGGCCCCTCAGCGGACGAGGCGCTGCGCCGCCCGCAGACCGTCCTCCAGCACGTCTTCCTCGAGCACCTCCGCGAGCGCGGGGTGAGCGTGGCCGGCGGGTGGGAGCTGCGGGCGCTGCGGCAGGACGCGGACGGGGTGGACGCCGAGGTCACCGGCACGGGCACGGGCACCGGCACCGGCACCGGCTCCGGCACCGGCGAACAGCGGGTGATCCGGGCCCGCTACGTGCTGGCCGCCGACGGCGGCCGCAGCACCACCCGCACCCTGGCCGGCATCGAGCGCGAGGGGGAGCACGCCACCGAGAAGCGGCTGCGGCTGATCGTGCGCACCGGCGACATCACCGACCGGGTCGGCCCCGCGCCCAGCGGCACCAACATCGTCTTCAACCCGCACGCGTCCGGCTTCCTCGCCGCCGTGAGCACCCGCGAGTGGCGGGTGTACGCGGGGCCGTACCCGCTGCACCACGAACCCACCGAGGACGAGTTGCTGGCCACCGCCCGGGCCGCCTTCGGCTTCGACGCGGAGCTGGAACTGGTGTCGGCCACGACCTTCTACCACGCCACCCGGATCGCCCGGACCTTCCGCGCCGGCCGGGTGCTGCTCGTGGGCGACGCCGCCCATGTGCGCACCCCGGGCGGCAACCTCGGCGAAGGCATCGGCGACGTGGTGAACCTCGGCTGGAAGCTCGCCGCCGTCCTCGGCGGCCAGGCGCCGCCCGAACTGCTCGACTCCTACGACCAGGAGCGCCGCCGCCACAACCACCGCGTCGCCGACCACGCGCTGGAGCGGGCCCGCAGGGCCCAGGCCACCCTGGCCGACATCCGCGCCGGCGGCATCCCCGACGACGCCGACCTCGGCCCCGCGGCCACCGCCCGCCGCGCCGAGATCGGCGCCCGCCTGCGCCGGGAGCGGACCGGCGCGGACGGCGTCACCTTCGACGAGCGGTACGACGACTCGGCCGTCGTCTGGTACGAGCCGGACCAGCTCGCCACCGAACCCGCCTGGCGCCCGGACGTCTACACCGACGACCCGCGCCCCGGCCACCGGGCGCCCGACGGGATCGTGGACCCCTACGGCGGCACCCTCCACGACCGGATCGGCACCTCCTTCGCCCTGCTGGTCCTCACCGAGGACCGCGCCGTCGAGCGGGACTTCGCCGCACAGGCGGCGGCGCGGGCCCTGCCGTTCACGGTGGTCCACCTCACCGACCCGGCCGCCCGCGCGCTGTACGGCACGGCGAACGTGCTGGTCCGCCCGGACCAGCACGTCGCCTGGCGCGGTGCGCGCCTGCCGGCCGGCGGCGCGGCCGCGGTCCTGGACCGGGTACTGGGCGCGGGCGGTTAGCCGCGCGGGGGCGGACCCGTACCGACCGCTGCGGGCCCGCCCCCGCAAAGGGCTCCCCCGACCGTCCGCGCCGCGCGGGAGGGAGCGGCGGGCTCTGCGAGAATCGACCTGCCGCCGCACCCTGGGAGGAACCACGTGCCACCTGCATCGCAGCCGCTGCGGAAGCTGGGCTTCCTGACGATCGGGCTCTTCGACGAGGCCGACCCGCGCGCCGGCCACGAAACGACGCTCCGCATCATCGAGTTGGGCGAGCAGCTGGGCTTCGACAGCGCCTGGGTGCGCCACCGGCACCTCCAGTACGGCATCTCCTCGCCGGTGGCGGTGCTCGCCGCGGCCTCGCAGCGCACCCGCCGGATCGAGTTGGGCACCGCGGTGATCCCGCTCGGCTGGGAGAACCCGCTGCGCCTGGCGGAGGACCTGGCCACTGTGGACCTGCTGTCCGGCGGCCGGCTCAACCCGGGGGTCAGCGTCGGGCCGCCCGCCCGGTACGACCAGGTCAAGGACGCCCTCTACCCGGACACCGCCGACGCCGAGGACTTCGGGTACGAGCGGGTGCGGCGGCTGCTGTCCTTCGTCCGCGGCGAACCGGCGACAGCGACCGCCGCGACCGAGGGCTTCGAGGTGTTCTCGCCGCGCGTCCAGCCGCACTCCGCCGGGCTCGCCGAGCGGATGTGGTACGGCGGCGCCAGCCTGCGGTCGGCCCGCTGGGCCGGTGAGCAGGGCATCAACTTCCTGACCAGCAGCGTCATCAAGGCCGAGGAGCCGCAGGCGGACGCATCCGGGACCGGCACCGGCACGACCGCGCAACCGGACGCGGCCGCGGAGCCTGACGGCGGCGCGGCCGCGGCCACCGCCCGGTTCGCCGCGCTCCAGCAGGCGCAGATCCGCGCGTTCCGCGCCCACCACCCGGCAGGCGACCGGGCCCGGGTCTCCCAGGGGCTCGTGGTCATCCCCACCGACAGCGCGACCCCCGAACAGCGCGCCAGGTACGAGGAGTTCGCCCGCAAGCGGCTGCCGCGCACCGCCACCCCGCAGGGTCCCGGGCGGCTGCTGTTCGCGCCCGACCTGGTCGGCGGGTCCAGCGAGATCGCCGAGGCGCTGCACGCGCACGCCGGGTTCCGCGAGGTCGACGAGGTCGCCTTCGCGCTGCCCTTCACCTTCGAGCACGCCGACTACGTCCAGATCCTCACCGACATCGCCACCCGCCTCGGCCCCGCCCTGGGCTGGCGCCCCGCCGCGTCCTGAACCGGCGGGCCGCGACCTACTGCGCCGACCCGCGGCGCGGGGGCGCCGGCCGACCGCGGCCGGCCGGCGCCCCCGTACGGGTGGCGGTGCGTCAGTCCTGGTGGACGATGTTCGTGCCCGGGCCGCCGGACAGGAAGTCCGTGTCGGGGCCGCCGTAGAGCTGGTCGTCGCCGCTGTTCCCGTACAGGGTGTCGGCGCCGCTGTTGCCGTAGAGGACGTCGTCGCCCTTGCCGCCGTACAGGTAGTCGTCGCCCTTCCCGCCGTAGAGGTGGTCGTTGTCGTCGCCCCCGTACAGGTCCTGGCGGCCGTCGCCCCCGTACAGGTAGTCGTTGCCCGCGCCGCCGTCGGCGGCGGTGCCGCTGCCGTCGGCGTAGATCGTGTCGTTGCCGTTGTTGCCCTGCGCGATGGCGCCCGCGGAGGTGTGGATGACGTCGTTGCCGTCGTCGCCGCGCACCACCGAGTACCTGCCGGCGGTGAGCTGGTCGTCGCCGGTGCCGCCGTCGATGTCGTTGCCCTGCACCGATCCGGTCTCGGTGTAGGTGTCCTTGCCCGCGCCCAGGTCGATCCCGGCGAAGTAGTACGTCTGGCCGGTGGTGTTGTCGTACGCGGCGGTGTCGTCCTCGTCGCCGAGGTCGACGTTCAGGGCCGCGTACGGGTCCTGGCTGTCCAGGGTGGTGACGGTGCAGGAGACCTTGGTGTGGTCGGTGCCGCTGGGATACGTGCAGCCGTCGCCCGCGGTGATCGTGACGTCGTCGTCGATCACGTAGGTGATCTCGGTGGAGCCCGCGGCCTGGGTGGCGGTGATCGTCACCTTGTTGACCTGGCCCGCGGCGGCCGTGTAGTCGATCGCGTGGTCGGACGGGCTGAAGGCGGCGGTGGCCGGCGCCGCCGCGCTCGCCGGCCCGGCGGCGAGGAACGTGGCGGCCAGGCCGCTACCGAGTGTGAGCGTCAGTGCCGACGCGGTACGCAGCGCCCGGCGGCCGGAGAAAGGGGAGGACATCGCACAACCTCACTGGTGGGTATCGGTGGCTTACGGGTGCTTGTGACTCACCGAGTTCGCGGTTGGTTGTATGCGGCCTGCTCGTGAATGCGGCGCCGGGTGCGGTGCGCGGGGCTGCGGAAACCCGGTGAACTGGGGTGTTGTGCGGGGCATTTACCGGTCGGCGCATTGTGTTAAGGCGTAATTGGGCGGGAATTCATCGGCGGCGGCGGGCTGTGCGGATGAATTCGGGTGTGGACATGGGCGATCGGCGGACGTGTTCGGCGGGGGCGGGGTGCGGGAAAAGGCGCGCGCGGGCAACTCGGCTCATCCGGCGGCGTGGTGACTTTCGGTCACTGTTACGCGTCGTCGCGGGGAGCCGTGGTGGCCGTCGGGGCCGTCGTGTTGGCGGTGTTCGCCGTGTCCGCGACCTCCGCCGCCTGGCGGCGCCGGCCCTCGGCGACCGCGGCGGCGACGAACGACGCGACCAGCGGCCGCTGGTCGAGCTGCGACCAGGCGACGACGAGCCGGCTCGGGGGCGCGTCGACCACCGGCACGCACACCAGCCCCGGGTAGACGGGGCCGACGAGCGAGCGCGGCAGCACCGCGATGGTCCGGCCGAGCAGGATCATCTGCACCAGCTGCGGCACATCCGCGATCTCCGGCCCGGCGGCGGAGCGGTCGGGTTCGCCGGGCACCCCCGGCCACGGCACCCCCTTCCAGCGCGGCAGCGGCTCGCCCGCGAGGTCGGCCCCCCGCACCTCGGCGCGCCCGGCCAGCCGGTGGCCGCGGGGCAGCAGCGCGACCCGCCCCTCCACGTACAGCGTCTCGCTGGCGAGCCCGGTCAGGTCGTCGAACGGCGCGTACAGCAGGGCCAGGTCCGCCCGGCCGTCGCGTACGTGGTCGGCGCGGTCGGTGGCGCCGCCGAACACGACCTCCACCCGGCGCGCGTCGGGCTGCTCGGCGTACCCGGCGAGGATGCCGGAGAGCAGGTTGGCGTCGCCGCCGGGCTTGATCACCAGCCGCAGCCGGGTGCGGGCGTCGCCCGCCCGGCGGGCGGCCTCGGCCGCGGCGCCGACCGCGGTGAGCGCGTGGCGGCCGTGCCGCAGCAGCGCCTCGCCCGCCGGGGTCAGCGCCACGTGGCGGCTGGAGCGGACCAGCAACTGCACGCCGAGCCGCGCCTCGACCCGCCGGACCGCCTTCGACAGCGCCGGCTGCGCGATGGACAGGCGGGCCGCGGCCCGGCCGAAGTGCAGTTCCTCGGCGACCGCGACGACGTACTCGAGTTCCCGTGTCTCCAGCTCGATCATGCCTCCAGGTTATCGCCGAAGAACCGATCGATCTTGGACTTCCGCCGTCGGCCGGAGTTCGATGGACCACATGATCCAGCACACGATGATCGTCTCGTTCAACGACCCCGTACCCGACGCCGACCTGGACCAGTTCCTGGCGGACATGGAAGAGCTGATGCGTGCCTCCGGGCAGCTGAAGGGCTTCGCGGCCCGGCACAACATCCGCGTACCCGCCGACGACCACAGTCCGGTCTTCGCGGCCACCGCGATCGTGCGGTTCGAGCTCGCCGACGTCGAAGCGCTCAACGCCGCCTTCCAGGCGCCGGGGCTGGAGGACCTGATCGGGCGCTGGCAGGCGCGCTACCCGTACCGGGTCGTCTGGGCCAACCACGAGCCGCTGGACTGACGGCGGGCGGCCGTCCTCAGCGGGCGGGGACGGCAGGCCGCGGGGGCCGGGGCGCGATCGGCGTCGCGGCCCCCGCGGTGTCCGCCCGGCCCGGCGTCCTACGGCCCGGCGTCGTACGGGTCCGGGCCGGGACGCGGGGAGGCGCGGTGCGGCCCGGGCCCGTACGGGCGCCGGTTCCTACCGGGTCGGGACCCCGGCGAGCACTTCGGCCGCCGCCACGCCGGACGCCGCGGTGGCGCCGTGGGTGAAGACCCGGACCGCGCCCGCGCGGGAGTCGTCCGGCAGCCCCATCTCCACGACGACGGCGTCCGGGCGCGCGGCGGTGAGGTCCGCCAGCGCCCGGCCCATCCACTTGTTGCGCGCGGCGTCCCGGACGACGACGACCAGCGGGCGGCCCACGGCGGGGGCGAGGGCGTGCTCGTCGAGGACCTCGGGCCGGTCGGCGAGCTGCTGCGGGTGGACCCGGACGAAGGTGGTTCCGGGCAGCCGTTCGCGCAGCGGCACGGCGACGCCCCAGGGGGTCTCCTTGCCGATCGCGAGGTTGGTGGCCGGCACCAGCTCCACCACGTGCGGCGCGGCGGGCAGCGGCAGCGCGCCCTGCGCCGGGCCGGCGACCCGGACGGCGCGGCGGGCGGCGGCGTAGCCGATGTCGCGGCTGACCGGGTCGACCGGCACGGACCGGGACAGCCCGCTCGACCAGCCGGCGAACTCCCGTACCCGGCCGGAGGCTTCGGCGAGCCGGTCGGCGGCCAGGGCGCCGGTGCGGACCGCGTCGGCGAGCGCGCCGGCGAGCAGCTCGAAGGTGTCCTCGCCGGCGTGCTCACCGCCCACGCAGATGGCGTCGGCCCCGGCGGCGATCGCGCGTACGGTCGCGCCGTCGATGCCGTACCGGTCGGTGACCGCGCCCATCTCGATCGCGTCGGTGACGATCAGGCCGTCGAAGCCGAGTTCCGCGCGCAGCAGGTCTTCCAGGATGCGCCGGCTGAGGGTCGCCGGGACGTGCGGGTCGTACGCGGGCACCAGCAGGTGGCCGCTCATGACCGCGCGCACGCCCGCGTCGATCGCGGCGCGGAAGGGCGGCAGCGCCTGGGCGGCGATGGTGTCCGGGTCCGCTTCGTAGCTCGGCAGGCCGTGGTGGGAGTCGACGGCGACGTCGCCGTGGCCGGGGAAGTGCTTGGCGCACGCGGCCACCCCGCCGGACTGGAGGCCGCGCACCCAGGCGGCGGCGTGCCGGGCCACCCGGTCGGGCTCGACGCCGAAGGACCGGACGCCGATGATCGGGTTGTCCGGGTTGGAGTTGACGTCCACACTGGGCGCGTAGTCCAAGGTCACCCCGGCGGCGTGCAGTTCGCGGGCGAGGTCCCGGGAGACGGCCTCGGTCAGCTCCGTGTCGTCGACGGCGCCGAGGGCGAAGCTGCCCGGCCGGGTGGAGCCGGTGGCGGACTCGATCCGGGTGACGTCGCCGGCCTCCTCGTCGATCGCGATGATCAACGACGGGTTCGCGGCGCGCAGTTGGGCGGTCAGCCGGGCGACCTGCTCGGGCGAGGCGATGTTGCGGGAGAAGAGCACGACCGACGACAGGCCGTCAGCGATGGCCCGCAGCACCCAGTCGGGCGCCTCCGTGCCGACGAACCCCGGCTGGAGGACGGAGAGCGCGAGCGCTCGCAACTCGTTGCTCTGCTTGCTGGTGGACACCAACTTGCTGGCGGGCATCAACGGGGCCTTTCGCGTGGGGCCGACGCACCGACCGCATCCGGCGGGTGATTGGTACAGACCAACGGATACTGGCTCAGCCGTTCGGGGGTGTCAAGGAGATGAGTGAGCGCCGCCCGTCCTCACTTCGGGTGCGGGGGTGATCGCGGAACGCGACCAAAGTGCGAGGTGGGGCGCGGATATTCACCAAGCGGCCGGTTGACAGCTCCAGTTGGTCTAGTCCAACTTAGGAGAGCGCGAGTTCAGCGAGCGGCACCCGTTGCACAAGTGACGACGGATGCGCGGATCGACTGGCGAAGCACCGGCCCACCCCGGCATCCGTGCTGCCCTGTCCCGCTGGACCCGCACAGTCGAAAGGCCCACGTGTGCACCCCCCATCGCGCGGCGGACCGCTCAGGAACTTCCACCCTTGGAGCGACTGTTTTGATGGCGCCTCAGAGCCCGTTCCGGGCATCATCGGAGAACCCGTACTACAGCTCGGACGGCGAGATCTACAGCGCCGCCGTGCCGCTGCGCGACATCCGCAAGACGCAGAAGCTGCGCGTGCTGTCCGACGAGGACTTCGCCTTCTGGCAGAAGTACGGCTACGTGGTGGTCGAGCAGGCGATCCCCGCGGCCGCCGCGCAGGAACTGCTCGACTTCGCCTGGGACTTCCAGGGCCTGGACCCGAAGCGGCCCGAGACCTGGTACGAGGAGCGGGAGTTCCGCTCCGACCTCGACCGTGAGCTGCACATCTACGGCTTCGTCGAGGCCTACCAGCACCAGCTGATCTGGAACAGCCGCCAGGCGCAGCGGGTCTACGACGCGTTCGTGGACGTCTGGGACTGCGAGGAGCTGTGGGTCACCCTGGACCGGCTCAACCTCAACCCGCCGAACATCAAGAACCGCGACCGCGCGCTCATCGCGCCCACCGAGCGCGGCTTCGACATCCGGCTGCACTGGGACATCGACAGCACCCTCGAGGTGCTGCCGCAGCGCGTGCAGGGCATCATCGCGCTCGCCGACACCGGGCCCGACCAGGGCGGCTTCCAGTGCTGCCCGGAGCTCTTCCACAGGTTCGACCAATGGAAGACGACGCAGCCGGAGGACCGCGACCCGATCCGGCCCGACATCGACACCGACCAGTACCCGGTCATCCGGCCGGAGCTGCGCGCCGGCGACCTGCTGATCTGGAACGGCGCGCTGGCGCACGGCGTGGCGCCCAACACCTCGGCCGACGGCGTCCGCGCCGCGCAGTACCTGTCGATGATGCCCGCGCTGGAGAGCCACGAGGAGCTGCGCCGCTCCCGGATCGAGTCCTGGCGCACCCTCAGCACGCCGGAGTGGAACGCGACGCTCGTCGGCGACGCCGACAAGCACGAGTCGCTGCGCTACGGCCCGGCCGAACTCACCGAGCTGGGCGAGAAGCTGCTCGGGCTGCGGTCCTGGCACCCGAAGGGCACCGCAGCTGGTGCCGTGGCCGGTGCCGCGACCAATGGTGCGACCGGTGGCGCCGAGGACCGTGCCGACCACGCCGCCGCGGTGGCGGCCGGGGAGTCCGGAGAGTAGCGATGCGCCGAATCTGCCTTGCGCTGCCCACCAACAGATCCTGCCTGCCGGCGATCTCCGCACTGCACGACGAAGCGGTGTACGCCGTCACCCACTTCGACGTCGAAGTGCATGTGCTGGTCCTCGACTCCTGCGGGCCGCGGGAGTTCGGGCAGCACGCGGCAGCCGTCCGCGCGCTGCCCGCGACGGCCGGTGTCGTCACCCACCACGTCGGGGAGGCGGAGCAGCGGGAGTTCCTGCGGGAGGTGATCGCCGCCTCGGACGCGGACAAGCCCGAGGTGCTGCTCGACCTGATGCTCCCGGCGGCGCTGTCCTACGGCGCCTGCACCAACCGCGCGTTCCTCGTCGCGGCGGCGCTCGGCTGCACCTCGGTGCACCGGCGGGACTCCGACAGCAGGTACCAGGTCGTCGCCGGAACGGCCGGGCCGCACGGGGCGATCACCGAGCCCGGCGCGGACGGCGGGCGGTCGCTGACGGCGTACCCGATCCACCACGAACTGCTCACCCTCGGCCGGCGCGCCGCCGACGCGGCCGGCTCCGTCACCACCGCGGACCTCGACCCGCGGCACGCCGGCAAGCCGGTGTCGATGGTGGGCGCCTCCTTCGTCGGCGAGATGTCCGTGGACATCGCGGAGATGCGCGCGATCGACGCCGACGCCTACCGCGAAGTCGTCGGCCTGTGGGCACCCTTCGACTGGAGCGCGGAGCAGAAGGCGGAGTTCGCCGACGACTCCTTCCGGGGCGCGGGCACCGAGCAGTTCACCGCCGACCACTCGCTGCTCACCCATGTCGACCCCATGCGCGTGGACATGTGCAACATCGCCTTCCACGGCGTGCAGGAGGCGGTGCCGCTGCTCCCGGCGACCGACACCATCGGCAGCGACTACTTCCTCATCCACCTGGTGCACGACGCGACGCTGCCCGGTGTGCTGCACAACCGGAACATCGTCAACTTCTACACCCCCGAGCGCCGGACCGGCCCCGGGTTCACCGCCTACCAGACCCGGTTCGCGAAGTTCTTCCTGTCGATGCTCTACCTGAACTTCGTCTACGACCGGATGGAGCGGGCCGGCGAGGCACTTCTCGACGACCGGCACCAGGTCAGGACCGAGGCGGTCGTCGAACTGCTGTGGGAGAGCAGCCGGCTGGACCAGACCGAGAACGTCCGGCGGCTCGAGGTGCTGGACCGCGCCTACCGCCGGCTCGGCGGCAGGTACGCGGAGTTCGCGGACGTGCTGGCCGCCGGCCGGGCCCGGCTGCTCGACGAGGCCAGGCGCGACATCGAGGAGTTCGCGGTGCTCACCGAGGTCTGGCCGGCGCTGGTGCGCGGCGCGAGAACCACCGGACCGGCCCTGCTCCAGCGGCAGCCGGACTGACGTCGGTGATCTACGACGAGACGCTGCTCGCCGCACTGGCGGCGGCCGACGAGGACCGGATCGTCTTCGACCTGAGCGGCATCGAGGACCGCTACGCGTCCCTGCTGGCCGAACTGCCCGGCGTCGCCGTGCGGTTCGCCCTCAAGGCGTGCCCGGTGGACGAGGTGCTGGACTGCCTGGCCCGCAAGGGCAGCGGGGTGGACGCCGCGAGCGTGCCGGAGATCGAGCAGGCGCTGCGCGCGGGCGTGCCCCCGGAACGCATCCACTACGGCAACACGATCAAGTCCGACCCGGACATCGCGCGGGCCCACCGGCTCGGCATCCGGGACTTCGCGACCGACAGCCCGCAGGACGTCGCCGCGCTGGCCCGGCACGCGCCGGGCGCCCGGGTCTTCTGCCGGCTGGCGACCGACGGCGGCGGCGCGCTGTGGGGGCTGAGCCGGAAGTTCGGCTGCTCGGCGCGCGACGCGGTGGCCGTGCTGGAGCAGGCCCGCGCCGCGGGCCTGGTGCCGGCCGGGCTGTCCGTGCACGTCGGGTCCCAGCAGATGACCGCCGGGGCGTGGCGCCGGGCGTTCGACCAACTCACCGAGGTCATCGCCGAGCTGGCCGGGAACGGGATACGGCTGCGGTACGTCGACATCGGCGGCGGCCTGCCCGCGCTGGGCTACCTCGACGAGCGCGGCGAGGTGCTCGACCCGCCGCTGGACAAGATGTTCGCGGTGATCCGGGAGGGCATGCAGCGCTGCCGGGACGTGGGCGGCCCGCTGGAGTTCGTGGTCGAGCCCGGCCGCTACCTCGTGGCAGACCACGGCGCGGTCCGGGCGCACGTGGTGCGGATGTCGCTGCGGCACACCGCGGCGGGCGAGCCGCACCACTGGCTCTACCTGAGCTGCGGGAAGTTCAACGGCCTGTACGAGATGGACGCGTTGCAGTACCGGCTGGTCTTCCCCGGCAGGCGAGGCGGCCCGTACGTCCAGGCGACCGTCGCGGGCCCCACCTGCGACAGCGACGACGCGTACCCGGGCGGCCACCGGCCGGTCCAGGTACCCGCGGGGATCGCGTCGGGCGACCCGGTGTGGGTGCTGTCCAGCGGCGCCTACGCGGTCAGCTACATGACGCAGGGCTTCAACGGCTTCGGCCCGCTGCCGTGGACGTGCGTACGGCGGGCGGAGGACGGGCGCCCGGCGGAAGGCGCGGTGCAGGGTGCGGGTGTGGAGCCGGCGGCAGGGCCGGGTGCGGGGGCAGGGGCGGAGCCGGGTGCAGGGACGGGCGGCGGATGAGCGGCGACGCGGCCGGCGTGCGGGTCCGGCGGATCGCCCCGGGGGACTGGGACGCGATCGTGGACCTGGAGGCCGGCACGTACGCGGCCGCGGGCCTGTCCGAGGGGCGGGCGGCGCTGGAGTCCAAGGCGCGGGTCTCCCCGGACACGTGCTTCGCCCTGGAGTGGGCGGCGGGCGGGCCGGGGCAGCGGGGTCCGTCGGGCGGGCCGCGGCAGCCGGGCGGGCCGGGGCCGCGGCTGGCCGGCTACCTGCTGGCACTGCCCTACCCGGAGGGCGCCTACCCGGGCCTCGCCGACCGCGAGAGCGCCGCACACGCCTCGCGCCACCTGCACTTGCACGACATGGTGATCGCCGAGCACGCCCGCGGCCGCGGCCTCGGCCGGCGGCTGCTCGGCCGGCTCACCGCGGCCGCCCCCGCCCAGGGCTACGACCGGATCTCGCTGATCGCGGTCGCCGGCAGCCACACCTTCTGGTCCGCCAACGGCTTCACCACCCGCCCCGGCGCGGTGGACGTCCACGGCTACGGCCCGGACGCCGTGTACATGACGATGCCGCTGCCGCACCGGACACCGGCCCGAGACGAAGTGGGATGAGCCCGATGCTGCGCGTTCACGATCCGTTCCGCCGCGGCCAGACGGCCACGGCCGCACTGTTCTTCTCGCTGGGCTTCCAGTACGCGACCTGGGCGGCGCGGCTGCCCGCGATCAAGTCGCACCTGGACCTGACCGCCGCCGAGGTCGGCCTGCTGCTGATGGCCACCGGCATCGGCGCGGTGGCGACCTTCCCGGTGGTGGCCGTGCTGATGCGGCGGCTGGGCTCGCGCACCCTCGCGCTCGGCTCCGCCGCGTGCCTGGCACTGCTGCTCCTGGCGATGTCGGCGCTGCCGGACTACCCGGTGGCGCTGCTGGTCATGCTCTGCGACGGCGCCCTGGTCGGCGCGCTGAACGTGTCGATGAACGCGCAGGGCGCGGCGCTCGAGGCCGTCCACGAGCGCAACGCGATGGCGCGGCTGCACGCCGTCTTCAGCGGCGGCTCGCTCGTCGCGGCGCTGCTGGCGTCGGCGATGAACTCCCTGACGTCCACGCTGGTCGTCCACTTCGCGGTCGCCGCCGCCCTGATCCTGCTGCTGCTCGGCCTCGCCCGGGACGGCCTGCTCACCCGGGACCAGCAGCCGGCGGAGAAGACGGAGCCGGGCGAGCAGGGGAAGCCGGGGGAGAACGGGGAACCGGGGGCGCGCCCGCGCGGACGGCGGTGGATCCTGCCGTCGCGCGTGACGCTGTGGCTGGGCGCCGCGATGGTGTTCGGCACGGTGACCGAGGGCGCCATGAACGACTGGTCCGCCCTGTACATGAAGGACGTCGCCAAGGCGTCGGCCGAACTGGCGCCCATGGGGATCGCGGTCGTGTCGGTGATGATGGTGCTCGCCCGGGTCTTCGCCGACTCCTGGCGCAGCCGCTGGGGCGACGGCCCCATCGTCCGCGGCGGCAGCGCGCTCGCGGCCGTCGGCCTCGCGCTGGCGCTGCTCAGCGGGGGAGTGGCGCCCGCGCTGATCGGCTTCGCGTGCGTGGGCCTGGGCATCGCGTCGGTCACCCCCTGCGTGTACGTGGCCGCCGCGAAGAACGGCTCCGACGCGCTCACCGTGGTGGCCACCATGGGGACCACCGGGCTGCTCGCCGGGCCGCCGCTGATCGGCTTCATCGCCAACGCCAGCGGGCTGGTCTGGGCGCTCGGCGTGGTCGCGGCGACCGCGATGCTGGTGTCCGTGTGCGCCACCCGCATCCGCTGGACCCCGGTCGCGGCCGAGCCGGAGACCGTTGCCGAGGCGGGCGTACCGGCCGGCTCCGCCTGAGCGCGGCGGCCACCGTACGGGCACGGCGGTTCGCCGCCGTACGCCCGTTCCCGCCCGCCCGGCGGCCCGACCTTTCACGGCGGTGCGGCTCGTCGCGCTAGCCTGATCGCGCTGCCGGCGGTCCGGTACGCGGGCGGGGAAGCGAGAGAGGGCAGGGGGCGAGCGCGGTGCAGGGTCCGGGTCGACGGGTGCCGCTGCCGCTGGCCGACGACCACGAGAGCTGGCGGACCGTGCGCGCCGAGCGCACCGTCCTTGCCGTCGCGCACAACGTCACCTCGGCGACCCGCCTGCTCGACCTGCTCGCCCTCTTCGACGGTGACCGGCGGGTCGAGACCGTCTTCACCTGCCCCGGCTCCTCGGCGCTGGACGGCGGCACCCTCGAACTGCTCCAGCACCGCGGTGCGCTCCTGGTGGGCTGGGAGGAGGCCAAGCGGCGGAAGTTCGACCTGGCCATCGCCACCAGCCGCGGCGGCGACCTCTACCACCTGCACGCCCCCCTGATCGGCACCCCGCACGGCGCCGGCTACAACAAACTCCTCGGCGGCGGCAGCGAGGCGTTCGGCCTCACCCGGGAGTGGCTGATGCATGACGGCCGCGTGGTGCCGTCCGCGATCGTGCTGTCCCACGACGAGCAGCGCGCCCGGCTCGCCGCGGGCTGCCCCGAGGCGCTGCCGCTCAGCCGGGTGGCCGGCGACCCCTGCTTCGACGAACTGGCCGCGAGCGCCCCCTTCCGGCCCGACTACCGGCACGCGCTGGGCGTCCGGCCCGGCCAGAAGCTCCTCGTGGTCTCCTCCACCTGGGGCAAGGACGCGCTGCTGGACGCCGACGACCCGGAACACGACACGCTGCGCCGGGCCCTGGCGGAGCTGCCGGCCGACGAGTACCGCGTGCTCGCCGCGATCCACCCCAACGCCTACTACGGCCACGGCGCGTGGCAACTGCACTCCTGGCTCGCCCCGCTGCTCGCCTGCGGGCTGCTGCTGCCGCGCCCCGACACGCAGACGTGGAAGGCCGCGCTGGTCGCCGCGGACGCGCTGTGCGGCGACGGCGGATCGGTCACGCAGTACGGCGTGTCCCTCGGCCTGCCCACCGTCCTCGGCGCCTTCGCCGACAGCCGCAGCGCGCCCGGCTCGCCCATGGCGCGGCTCGCCCGGGCGGTGCCCAGGCTCTCCCCGCACCGCCCGCTGCCGGCCCAACTGAAGGACGCCGCCCGCCGCCAGGCCGCCGACCGCGAACTGCCCTACCTGCGCTCCCTGGTCACCTCCCGCCCGGGGCAGGCCGCCGCCCTGCTGCGCGCCCTGTTCTACGAGCGGCTCGGGCTGCCCGAACCGGCCGCACCGGCCACCACCCGCGCCGTGCCCGTCCCCACCGGCGAAGGGGCGGCCGGGCACCTCGCACCGCGCCACTCACCCGTCCTGCCGCCCATGTACGTCACCGTGCCCCCCGACGGCACCCCCGCCGTCGTCCGCCGCTACCACGCCGCCCTCCAACGCCCCAGCCAGGAAGCCCACCTCGCGGACGCCCACCTCGTGGCCGACATCGACGACCCCGACACGCGCTGGCCCCGCGCCGCCGACGTCCTGGTCGTGCCCGCGCGCCGCGCGGCCGCCGCGGCGCAGGCCGCCGCCCGCTTCCCGGGGTGCGCGCTGGTCGCCACGGAAGAACCCGACGGGGGATGCGTGGCGCTGCTGACCCGCAGCGGCGCCCGGGTGCGCGCGACCTGGTCCGGGCCGCGCCCCTGGTGGGCCTGTGCGGCCCTGGCGGCCTCGGTCGTCTTCGACCGGGCGCTGTGCGGCACCCGCCCACCCGCGCAGGTGCCCGTCACCATCGGCGCGGACGCGCCACCCGCGCTCCTCACCCTCACCGTGCTCTGAACCGCGCCGCGCGTCCGGGCCGCACATCCCGTGCGGCTCCCGGCCCGCGGCACCGGTGGTGCGTCAGACGCCGTCCGGCCCCTCGCCCTGTCCCCGGCTCCGCCCCGGGTCCGGGTGGTCGGCCAGGCGCTGTTCCGCCTCGGCGGCCCGGGCGCTGTTGGCCGCGCGGAACAGCTCCGCCGCCTCCGCCCAGTCCCCGCGGGCCCGCCCCGCCTCGCCCCGGGCGTGCAGCAGATCGCCCCGGGAGAGCAGCACGCCCGCGCGCTGGTAGCCGTGCCGGGGACCGCCCAGGCCCCCCACCGCCGTGGCGAACGCCGCCAGCGCCTCGTCGGTCCGCCCCGCCGCCACCAGCACCTCGGCCATCCGCGCGCTCGCCTTGGCCGCGTTGAACCGGTCCGGCCGCGGCGGCGCCAGGAACTCCTGACGGGCCGTCACCAAAACCGCCTCCGCATCGGCATACCGACCCAGCCGCCCCAGCACCGGCCCGCGGTGCAGTGCGATCAGCGCCCAGCCGCGCGGGTGGTCCACGCCCTCCAGCGCCGCCACCGCCGCGTCGAACCGCGCCAGCGCCTGCTCCGGGCGGCCGAGCCCGTCCTCCAGCTTCCCCAGGCCCTCCAGCACGCTGGACCAGGTGCGCCGCCACCCCTCGGCCTCCCGCGCCGGCGTCTCCGGGCGCGCCAGCGCCGGGCCGACCAGCTCCAGCGCCTGCCCGAACGCGCCGCGGGCCGCCTCGGGATCACCGGGACCCGACCGGTCGAGGTGCGCGAACCCCAGGCCGTACTGCATCCGGGCCAGCATCAGCAGGTCGCCGCGCTCCAGCGACTCCAGCGCCGCCCGGCACCCCAGGTCGTACACCTCGATCCAGTCCGAGTGGAACCCGCAGCGCAGATAGAACGTCCACAGGCCCTGCGCCAGCCGGCACGTCGCGTCATAGAACCACGGGTCGCGCGCCCCGGCCTCGTAGGCGGCCCGCACCGCGGCCCGCAGGACCTCCCGGCGCCGGGTCAGCGCCTCCACCAGGACGTCCTGCGCCTCCGCCGCCAGCGGCTCGTACCGGGCGTAGGCGCCCGGCGGGTCGTGCCGGTAGCGCGGCGACAGCCCGGCGTCGGTCCGCTCCGCCAGGTCCACGTAGTACCCGACGCCGCGCCGCCGCGCCGCCTCCCGCTCGGCCGCCGGCAGGTCCGCCCGCGCCCGCTCGGCCGCGTGCGCGTGCACCAGCCCGCTGATCACCCGGTACATCCCGCCGTCGACCCGTTCGACCAGGCTGGAGTCCCGCAGGGTGCGCAGCGCCTTCGCCCGGGTGCGGCCACCCAGGTCCGGCGCCATCGCCGCCACCACGTCCTCGTCGAACTCCGCCGTCGGGTGCAGCCCCAGATACCGGTACACCTCCGCCGCCTCCGGGTGCCGGCGGCACAGCTCCCGGTACCCGGCGTCGAAGATCTCCGCGCCACTGCGCTCGTCCACGTCGAAGGCTCCCAACCTGATCCCCGGGCGGCGGTCCGACAGCGCCGTGGCGAACTCGCCGATGCCGTACGGCTGGTCGAAGCGCATCTGCGCCCCGGCGATCCGCACCAGCAGCGGGTTGCCCTCGCAGACGCTGACCGCCTTGTCGATCTCCGCCTCGTGCGACGTCGCGTACGGGGCGAGCCGGCCGGAGCTGATCAGCAGCCGCCGGCTGTACTCGGGCAGCAGCGGCCCGACCTTGAACGCCGCCGCGTGCAGGTCCGACACGAGGCTGCGCATCAGCTCCCTGCCGGTCACCACCACCACGCCCAGCGACGAACCGGGCAGCAGGTGGCGGGCCAGCGACGCCAGCGCGACATCCTCCAGCAGCACGAACACCGGGCCCTCGGCGGTGAGCTGCTGGAACTTCGCCACCTTCGCCGCCAGTTCCGACGGCACCTCCTCCACCGGCACGTGCAGCAGCCGGAACCACGTGTCGAGCACCGCGGCCGGGTCCGGCGGCGCCCCGTCGGCGTCCCGGGCCAGCACCGCGGACAGCTGCGGACCCGCGCCGAAGGTGTCCCGGTGCCGGAGCAGCCACTGCCGGGCCAGCGTGGTGAGCCCGATGCCGCGCGGCCCGTACAGGAACAGCAGCGTCGGCCCCGCCGCACCGCGGCCCGCCTCCCACGCGGCGTCCATGCCCCGCAGTTCCGCCTCGTGGTTCTCGAAGTCCGACACGGCGGACACCGGAATCCGGGGGAGCCGGCGGGCCCGGGCGTCGCGCGTGGCCGCGAGCAACTCCCGCACCTCGGCGGCCAGCGACGTCTGCTCGGCGGCGAGCGTGCCGAGCGTCTCGCGCAGGGCCTCCTCCACCCGCTCCCGCGCCTCGGCCGGCGAACCGGCCGCGCTCGCCGCCCGGGCGTCCTCCAGGTCGCCGAGCACCCGCGCGTCACCGTCGCCGCCCCGCAGCCGGAGCAACGCGGCCAGTCGCGGCTTCACCGCGGACCAGGCGTCGCTGAGCACCTCCCCGGCGAGATTCGTCAGCAACGACGCGATCTCCGGTTCCAACACGCCCAGCCCCCTCGGTTCGCCCAGTCGTGACCGACTGCCCGTACCCCGTCACCGTACGGTGTCGGCGCCGCCCACCTCCAGACGGCCGAGCCGGCGAGATCGAGCGCCGCGCAGGACGCGCCACGCACGCGGGCGGGACAAGGCCCCGGGCCGAGCGCCCTTTCCCGGCTTACCGGTTGCGGCCCGCGACCGCCCAGGAGGCCGCCGCTATACCGCCGGCCACCGCGAACACCGCCGGCCAGGCGCCGACCTTCTTCGCCAGCGGGTGCGACCCCGCGAACGCCACCACATAGGCCCCCGTCAGAACCGCCGCCTGCGTGGCCCCGCTGCTGCGCCGCCACTCGCGCGCCGCCACCACACCGGCTGCGGCCAGCGCCGCGCCGCCCAGCTCGCGCCGCCTGGTCCAGCGGGCCACTCCATAGCCCCCGATCAGTCCGGCTGCCGCCACGGCACCCGCGTTCACCCCGGCCATCACGTCCTCCTTCGCCCCGCGCCACGCCCGCGACCCGCGCCGCGGACCCCCCTTGATCTCGACTCCCCGAGACTAACCCTCGGCCCCTCCACCCCGTCGGCGGCCCGGTGGAAACCTGTGGACAACCCGTATCCGCCCTGGTCACACAGCTGGCCACCCGCCTGCCACGTGCCTGCGACCTACCCGGCCACGGACCGCGCCGCCCGCTGTGCGCACCGTGCGCGAAGCGGCCGCCGCCCCCCGCGGCAGCGCCGCCGAGGGAATGGATTTGGCGAGCGGGCATCCACCCCGTAAAGTGGTGTTCACCGACGCGGGGTGGAGCAGCTCGGTAGCTCGCTGGGCTCATAACCCAGAGGTCGCAGGTTCAAATCCTGTCCCCGCTACGAAACGAAGGGCCCGGCACAGTGTGCCGGGCCCTTCGCGCATGCCGACATGGCCGACGCGGCCTGCGCGGCCTACCCGTCCCCGTCTCCGGTGCGCCGCCGGGTCCCGACCGGCGGGCCGGGCGGCACGTCGCGGCCCGGCTGGTAGCGGGACCCCTGCCGTATCCGGTGCACGACGACGAGGACGTCCGCCACCGCGATCAGCGCGACGAACGCGCACACCCCCGCCCAGCCCGGCTCGCCCGCGAACGCGAACCCCACCGCGGCCCCGACGCCCCAGACCAGGCCGAGCAGCGCCAGCGCCAGCCGCAGCCGCAGCGCGCTGCGCGCCTTCGTCGGCTCGTATCCGGTCCTGGTGTTCCCGAACAACCCCGGGCGCACGGAGTTCCGCGGGCCCCCGGTCGTTCCCGGCCTCCCGGTCGTTCCCGGCCTCCCGGTCGTCCCCGGGCCGCCGGACGCCCCCGGGGTCCCGGAGTTCCGTGAAGCGGAGGTTCTGGACATGTGCCCGCCTCCTCGAAGAGCGCTCCACCCCTTCCCTTCCAGGGTCCACCCATCGGGCCCCCGCCGGAAAACCCACACCGGCCGGCCGGGTCGGCGCGTAAGGTGCGGCAGCATGGTGGCGACGAGGGACCGCGGTGCCGTGACCGTCAGGGCGTACGAACCCGCGGACGCCGAGGCGGTGTGCGCGCTGTTGCGCGCCGAGGAGCCCCAGCAGGTCGCCACCCCGCGCAGCGTGCACGCGCAGGCGGTGGCCATGCCCGCACGGCAGCACTGCCGGCTGCTGGTGGCGCTGCTGGACGGGCGGATCGCCGGCTGCGCGCGGACCGGGCTGTTCGCCGACGCCAAGGACGCGGGCGCGGCCTTCGTGAACATCAACGTCGCCGCCGCCGACCGCGGGCGCGGCGCCGGCCGGGCGCTGCTGGCCGCCGCCGAGACGCACCTCGACGCGGTCGGCGCGACCACCTGCTACGCGTGGGCGCACCCCGAGCCCGGGTCCGAGAACTTCGCGACCGCGCACGGCTACCGGCCCGGCCGCGAGGCGCGCTTCATGCGGCTCGACCTGGGCCCGCGCAGCCCGCTGCCGGCCCGCCCGCGGCTGCCGCGCGGCGTGTTGCTGCTGCCCGCGGTCGCCTGGGAGCGCGACCCGCGGCCGCTGTGGCGCACGGACGTGGAGTGCTTCCGCGACGAGCCGGGCGACGTGGCCGCCGACCACCTCAGCTACACCGACTGGCGCACCCTGAACTGGGACCGCCCCGACTTCGACGCCGACCTGACCACGGTCGCCGTGGTGGACGGCGAGGTCGCCGGGCTGGTCATCGCGCAGACCGACGGCGAGCGGCACTACGCCTCCGGCGGCACCGGAATCCGGCGTGCCTTCCGTGGCCGCGGCCTGGCCAAGGCCGCCAAGGCGCACTCCCTGCACCTGGCCCGCGCGAAGGGCTACCGCGAGGCCAGCACCACCAACGACGACGGCAACGCGCCCATGCTCGCGGTCAACATCTGGCTCGGGTACCAACTCATCGGATCGGAACGGCGGTACATACGTGACCTCTCCCCAGGACGCCCCGCGTGACCTGCCCTGGTCGCAGGCGCAGTGGCTCAACCCGCCGCAGGACACGGCCACCGACGGCACCGACCTGCTGGTCACCGCCCGCGCGGGCAGCGACTTCTGGCGCACCACGAGCTACGGCTTCGTCCGCGACGACGGCCACGCCCTGCTCACCGGACTCCCGCCCGGTACCGCCGTCGAGGTCGGCTTCCGGGCCGACTTCACCGAGTTGTACGACCAGGCCGGCGCCCTGGTGCGGGTGGACGCCTCGACCTGGATCAAGGCGGGCGTCGAGGTGTCCGACGGCCACCCCCAACTCGGCGCGGTCGTCACCCACGGCACCTCCGACTGGTCGCTCGCGCCGGTGCCCGAGTGGGCGGGCCACGAGGTGACGATCCGGGTCAGCCGCTCCGGCGACGCGGTCACCGTACGGGCCCGCCGTGCGGCCGAACCCTGGCGGATGGTGCGGCTGTCCTACCTCGACCCGGCGGCCGAGGCGAGCGCCGGCCTGTTCTGCTGCAGCCCCGAACGGGACGGGCTGACCGTACGGTTCACCCGGCTGGCCACCGGCCCGGCGGACACGTCCCTGCACTGACGCGAGGCGCGCGGGCGAGGTACGTGCGTGCGGGATCGCCGCCGTACGCGGCCTCAGGGCCCGGGCCGCAGCACCGTGTCCAGGGTGCGCGACCACTGCCGGACGATCCCGGCCCGGCGCGCCGAGTCGTCGCTGAGCAGGTTCGCCAGGCCCAGGCCGCGCGCCATGTCCAAGGTGCCCTGCACGGTCTCGCGTACGCCCGGCACCGACTCGTCGGCCGCCAGGAACTCCACCGCCAACTGGTGCGCCTCCCGCCCGATGCGGGCCTCCAGCGCGGCGACCCGGGGCCGCAGCGCCGGCTCGTCGGTGGCGGCCACCCACAGGTGCAGGGCGGCGCGGAACAGCGGCCCGGTGTGCACGTCGACGAGCATGTCCACCACCGCGTACGTACGGTCCTGGCCATGCCCGGGCAGGGCGCGGGCGCGTTCGCGGACGGCGGCGAGCCACTCCTCGGCCATGTGCGCGATGGCCGCGGTGAACAGCTCCTCGCGGGTGCGGAAGTGGTGCTGGGCGGCGCCGCGGGTCACCCCGGCCCGCGCGCACACCACGGCCACGGTGCTGCCGGACCAGCCGCGTTCGGCCAGGCACGCGACGGCGGCGGCCAGGATGCGCTGCCGGGTGGCGCGCGCCCGGTCCTGCTTGGGTTCGCGGTCGGCGGCTGCCGGGTCGGTCACAACGCCCATGGCGGGTCCCGTCGTTCGAGGAAGGCGCGCATGCCCTCGGCGGCGTCGGCGGACGCGAAGAGCCGGCCGCTGAGGTCGGCCATCGCGTCGGTGCCGGCGGCGAGCGCCGCCAGCAGCGCCGCCGCGGTCAACTCCTTGGTCGCGGAGAGGCCCTGCGGAGCGGCGGCCCGCAACCCGGCGAGGATACCCTCCAGTTCCTCGTCCCGCGCGGTGACCAGCCCGGTCCTGATCGCCTCCGCGGTGCCGAAGCGCTCGCCGGTCAGGAAGTAGCGGGCCATGGCGCGCCGGTCGGCCGCGGCCAGCACCGGGATCGAGGCGACCGCGGGGGCCAGGCCGAGCCGGGACTCGGTGAAGGCGAAGTCGGCGGCGCCGGTCGCCACGGAGATGTCGCACGCGGCCAGCAGCCCCAGCCCGCCGGCCCGCACATGCCCGCGCACCCGCGCCACCACCGGCTTGGGCAGGGCCGCCATCTGCCGCATCAGCGCGGCCAGTCGGGCCGGTCCCTGCCGGGCCCGGCGGTCGGCGAGGTCGGCGCCGGAGCAGAAGGTGGTGCCGGTGTGGGTGAGCAGCACCGCGCGGACCGCGCCGTCCGCACCGGCCTGCTCGAACTCCGCCGCCAGCCCGTCGAGCAGGTCGGCGGACAGCGCGTTGCGGTTGTGCGGCGAGTCGAGGGTCACGACGGCGATGCCCCGGTCGAGGTGCCGGTGGACCAGCGGCGCGGTTGCAGCCACGTGCGGACTCCTGTCGGTCGGGAGGGGGTACGGGTACGGTTCCGGCGGGTACGGCTACGGTTCCGGCGGCGACGACTGCGGGTACGACCGCGGATACGCCTGCGGTTCCGGCGCCACGGGTCCGATCACGGCGCTACGGGCCCGGGGTCAGTACGACTTGGGCAGGCCGAGCGTGTGGTGCGAGACGAAGTTCAGGATCATCTCGCGGCTGACCGGCGCGATGCGGCCCACCCGGGAGGCGGTGAGCAGCGTCGCGAGCCCGTACTCGGCCGTCAGACCGTTCCCGCCGAGGGTGTGCACGGCCTGGTCGACGGCCTTCGCCCCGGCCTCCGCGGCGGCGTACTTCGCCATGTTGGCGGCCTCGCCGGCGCCCATGTCGTCGCCGGCGTCGTACAAATGCGCGGCCTTCTGCATCATCAACCGGGCGAGTTCCAGCTCGATGTGGGCCTGCGCGAGGGGGTGCGCGATCGCCTGGTGCGCGCCGATCGGGGCCTGCCAGACCTGCCGGGTGCGGGCGTACTCCACCGCCTGGGACAGGGCGTAGCGGCCCATCCCGATGGAGAAGGCGGCGGTCATCACGCGTTCGGGGTTGAGCCCGGCGAAGAGCTGGAGCAGCCCGGCGTCCTCGTCGCCGACCAGGGCGTCGGCGGGCAGCGCCACGTCGTCCAGGAAGAGCTGGAACTGCTTCTCGGGAGCGGCGACCTCCATGTCGATCTGCCGGAACTCGAAGCCGGGGGTGCCGCGTTCGACGATGAACAGGCAGGGCTTGAGCTTCCCGGTGCGGGCGTCCGCGGTGCGGCCGACGACCAGCGTCGCGTCGGCGATGTCCACCCCGGAGATGAACACCTTGCGGCCGGACAGCAGCCAGCCGCCGGTGTCCGGGTCGCGGCGCGCGGTGGTGGAGATGCGGTGGGAGTTGGAGCCGGCGTCCGGCTCGGTGATGGCGAACGCCATCCGCCGCGAGCCGTCGGCCAGGCCGGGCAGCCAGCGCTCCTTCTGCGCCCGGGTGCCGAACCGGGCGATCACGGTGCCGCAGATCGCGGGCGAGACCACGAGCAGCAGCAGCGGGCTTCCGGCGGCGCCCAACTCCTCCAGCACGATCGCGAGTTCGGCCAGTCCCTGGCCGCCGCCGCCGTACTCCTCGGGCAGGTTCACCCCGAGGTAGCCGAGCGCGCCGGCCTCCTGCCACAGCTCCTCCGGCTGCCGGCCGGCGCGGACGGTGTCGGTGAAGTAGGTCCGGCCGTAGCGGCGGCCGAGCGCGCCGACGGCGGTGCGCAGCGCGCGCCGTTCCTCGCTCTCCAGCAGTGCCCGGTCGAAGGTGGGTGCTTCGGTGTCGCCCATGTCGCTCTTCCTCCCGTTGCGTTGGCGGTGCGTCCGGTGTGCGCGGTGCGGGGGGCCGGCGGACCTGGGGGTCATGGCTCCTGGGACGGGGTGTCGGCGTCCGCCGTGACGACGGCCAGTACGGCGCCCGGTTCGACCTGGCGGCCCACCACGGCGGTGAGTTCGGCGAGGGTGCCCGCCGCGGGCGCGGTGACCACGTGCTCCATCTTCATCGCCTCCAGCCACAGCAGCGGTTCGCCGCGGGCCACCCGGTCGCCCGGCGCGAACCGGCCCAGCCGGACCACGGTGCCGGGCATCGGCGCCCGCAGCGAGCCGGGCGCGACCTGCTCGGCCGGGTCGGGGAAGCGCGGCAGCGCGACCAGCGAGGTGCCGCCGTCCGGCCCGTCGACGAACACCTGCTCGCCGTAGCGGGCCACCTCCGACGTCCGCCGCACACCGTCGACTTCGAGCACCACCCGGTCCGGTGCGGCGGACACCACCACGACGCCGTCGTGGCCCTCGGCCCGCAGGCCGTCGCGGGTCAGGCGGTAGCGGACCTCGTACTCGGTGCCGGAGGGCACGGCGCGGTAGCGCTTGAGCTGGGGCTGCGACGGGAGGTTGCGCCAGCCGCCGAGCCGGGCGGCGACCGGTGCCGCGCGGGCCGGGGGAGCGGGGGCGGCGGTGCGTGCGGCCGCGTCGGCGAGCGCGGCGGCCAGCGCGGCCGTCCGCTCCACCTCACCGTCCTCGCCGCCGTCGCTGTCGCTGTCCGCGGCTGCGGTCAGTGCGGTCAACTCCCTCTCCAGCCAGCCGGTGTCGAACCGTACGGCGGCGAAGTCGGGATGGCGCAGGACCGCCACCAGGAGCCGCCGGTTGGTGGGCGGGCCGTGGAGGCGGGCCTCGTGCAGGGCGCGGGCCAAGCGGCGGACCGCCTCGGCGCGGGTCGGCGCCCAGGCGACGGCCTTCGCGAGCATCGGGTCGTAGTGCACCCCGACGGTGTCGCCCGCGGTCACCCCCGAGTCCAGCCGCAGACCCGTCTCCCGTCCCGGCGGGAGCGCGAACCGCGCGTCCACGCCCGGCAGTTCGAGCCGGTGGACCGCGCCGGTCTGCGGCTGCCAGCCACGCGCCGGGTCCTCCGCGTACAGCCGCGCCTCGACCGCGTGGCCGCGCGGCGCCGGCGGCTCGGGCGGCAGCGCGGCGCCCTCGGCGATCCTGATCTGCCACGCCACCAGGTCCACGCCGAAGACGCACTCGGTGACCGGGTGCTCCACCTGGAGGCGGGTGTTCATCTCCAGGAAGTACGGCCGGCCATCCGCGCCGACCAGGAACTCCACGGTGCCCGCGCCCTCGTAGCCGATCGCGCGGGCCGCCCGGGCGGCGGCGTCGTGCAGGGCGGTGCGTACGGTCGCGGGCAGGCCGGGCGCCGGGGTCTCCTCGACCACCTTCTGGTGCCGCCGCTGCACCGAGCAGTCCCGCTCACCCAGCACCCACACGGTGCCGTGCGCGTCGGCCAGCACCTGTGCCTCGATGTGCCGCGCGCCTTCCGCGTACGGCTCGACGAACACCTCGCCGTCGCCGAAGGCCGCCGCGGCCTCCGCCCGGGCCGCCGCCAACTCGTCTTCGAGCGCGGCGAGTTCACGGACGACCCGCATACCGCGGCCGCCTCCGCCCGCGGCGGCCTTCACCAGCACCGGCAGGTCGGCCGGGCCGACCCGGGCCGGGTCGAGCGCGGCGAACAGCGGCACCCCGGCCGCCGCCATCAGCTCCTTCGCCCGCGTCTTGGAGCCCATCGCGGCCACGGCCCGCGGCGACGGGCCGATCCAGGTCAGCCCCGCCTCCTGCACGGCCGCCGCGAACGACGCGCTCTCGGACAGGAATCCGTACCCCGGGTGCACCGCGTCCGCGCCCGCCGCCAGCGCCGCGGCGACCACCGCCTCCCCGCGCAGGTAGGTGTCCGCGGCCGCGTCGCCCGGCAGCCGCACCGCGCCGTCCGCCTCCCGTACGTGGGCGGCGCCCGCGTCCGGGTCGGAGTACACCGCCACGGTGCCGATGCCCAGGGTGCGGCAGGTGCGCAGCACCCGGCGGGCGATCTCCCCGCGGTTGGCCACCAGGACGGTGCGGACGGGCGCCCGTTCGGCCGGGTGGACGGGTCCGCCTCCGGCCGGGTGGACGGGCTCGGGTTCGGCCGGGTGGACGGGCCTGCCTTCGGCCGGGTGCGCGGCCTGTTCGGTCACCGGGTCCAACTCCCCACGATCCTGACGCCGTTGAGCACCTTCGACATCGCTCACCTCTCACATCCGGAAGACGCCGAAGCCGCCCCGCGCGCCCTCGACCGGGGCGTTGTGGATGGCGGACAGGCACAGGGCCAGCACAGTGCGGGTGTCCCGCGGGTCGATCACGCCGTCGTCGTACAGCCGCCCGGACAGGAACATCGGCAGCGACTCGGCCTCGATCTGCTGCTCGACCATGGCCCGCAGCGCCGCGTCGGCCTCCTCGTCGTACGGCCGGCCCTTCGCGGCGGCGGACTGGCGGGCGACGATCGACAGCACCCCGGCGAGCTGCGCGGGCCCCATCACCGCGGACTTCGCGCTGGGCCAGGAGAAGAGGAAGCGCGGGTCGTAGGCGCGGCCGCACATGCCGTAGTGGCCGGCGCCGTAACTCGCGCCCATCAGCAGCGAGATGTGCGGCACCCGGGAGTTCGAGACGGCGTTGATCATCATCGCGCCGTGCTTGATGATGCCGCCCTCCTCGTACGCGCGGCCGACCATGTAGCCGGTGGTGTTGTGGAGGAACAGCAGCGGGATGTCCCGCTGGTTGGCCAACTGGATGAACTGCGCGGCCTTCTGGGACTCCGCGCTGAACAGCACGCCCTGGGCGTTGGCGAGGATGCCGACCGGGTAGCCGTGCACCCGCGCCCAACCGGTCGCCAGGCTCGGCCCGTACAGCGGCTTGAACTCGTCGAAGTCCGAGCCGTCCACCACCCGGGCGATCACCTCGCGCGGGTCGAACGGGGTGCGCAGGTCGCCCGGCACGATGCCGAGCAGCTCCTCCTCGTCGAACAGCGGCGGGCACGGGTCCGGTTGCGGATCGGGGCCCTGCTTGCGCCAGTTGAGGCGGGCGACCACCCGGCGGGCGGTGCGCAGCGCGTCCGGCTCGTCCAGCGCGAAGTAGTCGGCGAGGCCGGAGACCCGCGCGTGCATGTCGGCGCCGCCCAGCGACTCGTCGTCGCTCTCCTCGCCGGTCGCCATCTTCACCAGCGGCGGCCCGCCGAGGAACACCTTCGCGCGCTCCTTGACCATGATCACGTGGTCGGACATGCCCGGGACGTACGCCCCGCCGGCCGTGGAGTTGCCGAACACCACCGCGACGGTGGGGATGCCGGCCGCCGACAGCCGGGTCAGGTCGCGGAAGAGGGCGCCGCCGGGGATGAAGATCTCCTTCTGGCTGGGCAGGTCCGCGCCGCCGGACTCCACCAGGCTGATCAGCGGGAGCCGGTTGGCGAGCGCGATCTCGTCGGCCCGCAGCGCCTTGCGCAGCGTCCACGGGTTGCTCGAACCGCCGCGTACCGTCGGGTCGTTGGCGCTCACCAGGCACTCCACGCCCTCGACCACGCCGATCCCGGTCACCAGCGACGCGCCGGTGGTGTAGTCGCTGCCCCAGCCGGCCAGCGGCGACAGCTCCAGGAACGGCGTGTCCGGGTCGAGCAGCAGCTCGATCCGCTCGCGCGCGGTCAACTTGCCGCGGCGCCGGTGCCGTTCGGCGTACTTTGGGCCGCCCCCGGCCAGCGCCTCCTGGTGGGCGGCCTCGACCTCCGCCAGCCGCTCCAGCATCGCCGCGCGCCGCTCGTCGTACTCCGTGCCCTGCACGGTGCCCCGTACCGCGTTCATGCCGCACCGCCGTCCGCCGCCGGCGCCCGCCCCGCGCCGGGCGGCCCCGCGAACGCCTGCGCCACCGACAGCCACCGGTCCGCGTCCGGGCCCTGCGCCCGCACCGCCGTGTCGTCGCGGTGCCGCCGCCGGACCGCCAGCAGGCAGAAGTCCAGGGCGGGGCCGGTCACCCGCTGCGCCGCGTCCGGCGGCCCGTACGTCCACAACCCGCCGTCCGGCGCGGCCAGTTCGACCCGGAACTCCTCCGCCGGCGGCGCCATCCCGTGCACCGCGAAGGCGTAGTCCCGCGCGCGCACCGCGATCCGCGCCACATGCCGCAGCCGCGCGGTCGGCGCCCGCCGCACCCCGAACGTGTCGGCGACGTCCTCGCCGTGCGCCCAGGTCTCCATCAGCCGGCCCGTCGCCACCGACGCGGTGCTCATCGGCGGCCCGTACCAGGGGAAGCGCGCTCCCGGCGGCGCCGCGCCCAGCGCCTCCAGCAGCGCGTCCCGGCCCGCCCGCCAGCGCGCCAGCAACCGCGCGTACGGCTCGGCCGCGCCCGCGGCCGCGCCCTTGTCCACCGACGCGGCCAACTCCCCGAGGTCGCCGCCGAGTTCCGCGGTGAACCCGTCCGGGTCCCGCACCGCCAGCAGCGCCCGCCCGTCCGTCCACGCCAGGTGCGCGACCTGGTGCGCCACCGTCCACCCGGCAGCAGGCGTCCCCGCCGCCCACCCCTCCGCCCCGAGCGGCGCGACCAGCGCGTCCAGCGCCTCGCCCTCCGCCCGCAGGTCCTCCAACACGGCCTGTACCGCCCGCACTTCGACCACGGCCACCCCTCGCAGACCCCGCCCCGGACCGGACATGTGACAGCTCCCCCGAGCGTGCCAGCCCCCCATAAAACATTCAAGCACGCATGCATGTTTTTCGCCCCGGACCGCGGGATGCCGCGCGCACCCCGTGCAAGTTCGCGCAAGGCTGTGTGGCGGCCGGGCGAACGGGAGCAGGACAGCGGTGCAGCTGTGCGCGGAGGCCTTCGCCGCGGCTTGGCAGCGCGCGGTTCCGCATGCCGACTGCAAGATCGGCTGAGGCGGGCACAGCCGCAGTGGTGTCCCCGTCTTCCGGTGCCCCGTCCTCAAGCGTCCAGGGCGCGCGCCACGCGCTTGGCCGGCGTCTGCGGGAGATCCGGAAGGAGCCGGGTCTCACCGGCAGAGAGCCGGCCAGGCGCGCCGGCCGGCACGAGCCCCTCCGCACCCGCCTCCTCAGCCGGACCCTGCCCGGCTGATCCATGACACCCTCAGCGGCAGGCGCCGACAGCGGACGGGGCCGGGGAGGGGTGGTCGTGGGGGTGCGGGGGGTGCTGTTCGATGTGGACGGGACGTTGTTCGACTACGCGGGGGCCGAGGCCGCCGGGCTCCGGGCGCATCTCGGGGCGGAGCCGGTGGCGGGGGTGGGGTCGGCGGGGGAGGCGCTGGTGCGGTGGCGGGAGCTGATGGCCGAGGAGTACGGGCGGTTCCTGGCCGGGGAAGTGGGGTTCGCCGAGCAGCAGCGGGCGCGGGTGCGGCGGTTCCTGGGGCGGCCGGGGCTGTCCGACGAGGAGGCCTCGGCGTGGTTCGGCCGGTACGCGGAGCGGCGGGACCTGGCCGGGGCGGCCTTCGCGGACGCCGAACCGGTGCTGCGGCGGCTCGCCGCGGACTACCGGCTCGGGGTGGTCTCGAACGCGGGCGCCGAGGGCCAGCGCCACAAGCTCGCCGCGGTCGGCCTGCTGCCCTACCTGCGCGGGGCGTTCGTCTGCTGTGACGAGTACGGCGCCGCCAAGCCCGCGGCCGGGATCTTCCACGCCGCCTGCGCCGCCCTGGGCCTGCCGCCCGGGCAGGTCGCGTACGTCGGCGACGACTACACCGCGGACGCGCTGGGCGCGCGCGACGCGGGCCTGCGGTCGTACTGGCTGTGCCGCGGCGAGCAGCGGCCGGGCGCCGCCGGGCCCGCCTCCGGCGTCCACGTCCTGCGCACCCTGCACGCCCTGCCGGCGGCGCTGGCCGCGCTCGCTGCGCCGACCGGCCCGCACCCCCGCAGGGGCGAAAAGGGCGCGATCCGGGGGCGGGGGAGCGGGTAGAGTCCGCGGTCTGATGAGCGCGACACTTGTAGCGAAGAACCTCGCGGCCGGGCACGGCGACCGGGCACTGTTCAGCGGCCTCGACCTGGTGGTCGCCGGAGGCGACGTGGTGGGGCTGGTGGGGGCCAACGGCGCCGGCAAGTCCACGCTGCTGCGGCTGCTCGCCGGACTCGGCACCCCCGAGGAGGGCTCGGTGCGGCGCTCGCCCGCCACCGCGAACATCGGGTACCTGCCGCAGGAACCCGACCGCAGGGAGGGCGAGACCGTACGGGCGTTCCTGGCCCGCCGCACCGGCGTCGCGGCCGCGCAGGCCGCGCTGGACGCCGCCACCCAGGCGCTGGTCGACGAGGCGCCCGGCGCCGACGACGCCTACGCCGAGAGCCTGGACCGCTGGCTGGACCTCGGCGGCGCCGACCTGGACGAGCGGGCCGAGGAGGCCGCGGGCTCCCTCGGCCTCGGGGTGGACCTCGACACGCAGATGCGGGCGCTGTCCGGCGGCCAGGCCGCCCGCGCCGGGCTCGCCTCGCTCCTGCTCAGCCGCTACGACGTCTTCCTCCTCGACGAGCCCACCAACGACCTGGACCTGGCCGGCCTGGAACGCCTGGAGAAGTTCGTCACCGGCCTGCGCGCCGGCACCGTCCTGGTCAGCCACGACCGCGAGTTCCTGGCCCGCACCGTCAACCGCGTCGTCGAACTCGACCTCGCCCAGCAGCAGGTGGCCAGTTACGGCGGCGGCTACGCGGCCTACCTGGAGGAGCGGGAGACCGCCCGCCGCCACGCCCGCGAGGAGTACGACGAGTACGCCGACACGAAGGCGGGCCTGGAGGCCCGGGCCCGGATGCAGCGCGGCTGGATGGACAAGGGCCTGCGCAACGCCGTCCGCAAGCAGCCCGACAACGACAAGATCGCCCGCAAGGCGCGCACCGAGGGCAGCGAGAAGCAGGCCGCCAAGGCCCGCCAGACCGACCGGATGATCGAGCGGCTGGAGGTCGTGGAGGAGCCCCGCAAGGAGTGGGAGCTGCGGATGGAGATCGCCGCCGCGCCCCGTTCCGGCGCCGTGGTCGCCACCCTGCGGCAGGCCCGGGTCCGGCGCGGCGACTTCACCTTCGGGCCGGTCGACCTCCAGATCGACTGGGCGGACCGGGTGGCGATCACCGGCGCCAACGGCGCGGGCAAGTCCACCCTGCTCGCCGCCCTCCTCGGGCGGCTCCCGCTGGACGAGGGCCACGCCTCGCTCGGCCCGGGCGTGGTGGTCGGCGAGATCGACCAGGCCCGCGGGCTCTTCCGCGGCGACGCCACCCTGCTCGACGCCTTCCGGGTGCCCGCGCCCGACCTCGAGCCCGCCGAGATCCGCACCCTGCTTGCCAAGTTCGGCCTCAAGGCCGCGCACGTGCTGCGCCCGGCCGCCACGCTCTCCCCGGGCGAGCGCACCCGCGCCGCCCTCGCCCTGCTCCAGGCCCGCGGCGTGAACCTCCTGGTCCTCGACGAGCCCACCAACCACCTCGACCTGCCCGCGATCGAGCAGTTGGAGTCCGCGCTCGCCTCCTACGAGGGCACGCTCCTGCTCGTCACCCACGACCGCCGCATGCTGGAGGCGGTGCACACCACCCGCCGGATCGAGGTCGACGGCGGCCGCGTCACGGAAGCCTGACCCCCGGCCCGCCGACCGGACGCAAGCGGCGGGCGGGGACCGCGGCGGGTCACCAACTCGGCATCACCGCCGCGGGGTAGCGCGAACCGGCCGCGCCGTGCGGCAGGATCTGCCGGATCTCGGCCAGGTCGGCCGCGGTCAGCTCGACCGCGGCCGCCGCGGTGTTCTCCGCCACCCGGCGCGGGCTGCGGGTGCCCGGGATCGGCACGATGTCCGGGCCCTGGGCCAGCAGCCAGGCCAGTGCGAGCTGCGTCACCGTGGCGCCCTTGCGCTCCGCGAGGGCGCCCAGCGCCCGGACCGCGGCCGCGTTGCGCTCGTAGTTGCCCGGCTGCCAGCGGTCGTCCCAGCTGCGCATGTCGTCCGCCGGGTAGTCCGCGGCCGGCTTCCACGCGCTGGTGAGGAACCCGCGGCCCAGCGGGGAGTACGGCACGAAGCCGATGCCCAGCTCGCGCACCACCGGCAGTACGTCGGCCTCCACGGCCCGCTCGAAGAGCGAGTACTCCGTCTGGAGGACCGACACCGGGTGCTCCGCGTGCGCGCGCCGGATGGTCTCCGGGCCCGCCTCGCTGAGCCCGAGGAAGCGCACCTTGCCTTCGGCGATCAGCTCGCCGACCGTGCCGGCCACGTCCTCGATGGGGACGTCCGGGTCGACCCGGTGCTGGTAGAGCACGTCGATGCGGTCCGTGCCGAGGTGGCGCAGGCTGTTCTCGGCGACCTCGCGGATGTGCTCGGGCCGGCTGTCCAGCGCGGTGCCGTACCGCTGTGGGTCGCTGAGGTCGAAGCCGAACTTGGTGGCGAGCACCACCTCGTCGCGGAAGCCCCGCACCGCGTCGCCGAGCAGGCGCTCGTTGGAGCCGTCGCCGGTGTTGTACAGCTCGGCGGTGTCGAAGAGGGTGACGCCGAGCTCCCACGCCCGGCGGATGGTCGCGGCGCCGTCCGCCGCGTCGCCGCCCGGGCCGTACGCCATCGTCATGCCCATGGTGCCGAGCCCGATCGCGCCGACCTGAAGGCCCTGCGTGCCGAGCCGGCGCTGAGGCAGCCGTCCGCTGCCGGAGCTGCCGGAGCTGTCGGAGTTGCCGGGGGAGCCCGCCGGGTTGCCCGTGCCGTTCATCTGGTCCTGGCCGCGCACGTCGCCCGTGCCGGCCTTGTCGCTGTGTGCCATACCTCCACGCTAGGAAGACACCCGCTGCGCCGCATGGGGCGCTGATCGCATATTCTTGCCTGATCCTCTCAAGCAGGGGGCGCTCGTACGACGGCGCAGGAGCCCGGCATGGACCAACTCGCGGCGGCGATCGCCCGCCACAGCGCAGGCGGCTACGGCAGCGCAGGCAGTGGCGGCAGTCCGGACGGCGTCGGCAGCGGGGGCGACACGCAGGTGCCGCGCCTGACCCTCGTCGCCCTCGACGAGCCCGTACCCCCGGCGGACCTGCTCTACGAGCCGATGATCTGCTTCATCGCCGAAGGCGCCAAGCACTCCGCCGCGGGCGAGCGCAGCTGGCGCACCCGGCGCGGCGAGATGTTCCTCAACGCCCTGGTGCTGCCGGTCACGGTCGTCTTCGAACGCCTCCCGTACCGCGCCGCGGTGATGCGGCTGGACGGCGGCGTGCTCGCGGACCTGCTGCTGGAACTGGACGGCGCCGGCGGGCCGCCGCCCCCGCCGGTGCCCGCCGCCTTCGAGGGGCAGGTCTCCGCGCCGATGACCCCGCAGGTCGTGGACGCGGTCACCCGCTGGGTGCGACTGCTGGACACCCCCGGCGACATCCGCGCGCTCGCCCCCAGAGTCGAGGCGGAGATCCTCTACCGGCTGCTCGGCAGCCCGCTCGGCCCGATGCTGCGCCGGCTGGCCACGGCCGGCACGGCCGCCGCCAGGGTGCGCGCGGCCGCCGCGTGGATCAGCGCGCACTTCCGCGAACCGCTCACCGTGGAGGCGGTCGCCGCCGTCGCGCACATGAGCCCCGCCACGCTGCACCGGCACTTCAAGGCGGCCACCGGCATGGGGCCGCTGCGCTTCCAGAAGGACCTGCGGCTCCAGGAGGCCCGCCGCCGCCTGGTGTCCGGCGACGCCACCGCTGCCATGGTCGCCGAGGCGGTCGGCTACGCCAGCGCCACCCAGTTCAGCCGCGAGTACCGCCGCCGCTACGGCCTGCCGCCCGCGCGTGACGCGGTCCGGCTGCGCGCCCGCATGGCCGCGCCCGCCCCGCCCCGCCCCGGCACCTGACGGGCACCTGACGGCCAGGACGGCCCCGGACGGCCCCGGACATGGTCACGTGGTCCGGGTCGCCTCGCAGGCGACCCGGACCACGTGGTCTACGGTGCGGCGGACCGCGGTGGGTTCAGACGGTCAGCTGACGTTGACCGCCGTGTCGTCCAGCAGGAAGGACGTGGCGAGCGAGGAGTCCTCGGCGCCGGTGAACTTCAGCGTGAAGGTCTTGCCGATCTGCGAGGACACGTCGATCGTCTTCAGCACGTAGCCGCTGGAGGCGTTGACGTTGGAGTACGTGGCGAGGGTGGTGGAACCGGCCGCGACGGTGAACTTGTCGTAGGCGGTCGAGCCGCTCTCGTCGGTGCTGATGTAGACGTAGAAGCTCAGGCTCGCGCTGGTGCAGGTCGACGGGATGGTCACCGACTGGGAGAGCGTGTCGGTGTGGGTGGAGCCGTAGCCGTCGAACCACGCCTTGTACGAGCCGCTGTGCGCCGGGGCGTCGGTGCTGCTGTCGATGACGCCGGAGGACGCGGTCCACCCGGTGGCACCGGACTCGAAGCCCGGGTTGGTCAGGAGCTGCGTGGCGGTGCAGCCGGTGCCGCCGCCGGAGGTGCTGACCGTCCAGGTGAAGGAGGTCGAGCCGGTGGCGCCGGTGCCGTCGGTGGCGGTGACCGTCACGGACGAGGTGCCCGCGGTGGTCGGGGTGCCGGAGATCAGGCCGGAGGAGCTGATCGACAGGCCGGCCGGCAGGCCGGACGCGCTGTAGCTGAGGGTCTGGCCGGAGGCGGAGTCGCTGCCGCTGATCTGGAGGCTCACCGCGGTGCCGGTCTTGGTGCTCTGGCTGCCGGGGTTGGTGACCGTCACGGTGTTGCCGCCGGTGGAGGTGCCGTTGGTGAAGGCGGCCGTGCCCTTGGGCGTGCCGAGGCCGGTCGGGCCGTCGTAGCCGGTGCCCGCGGTGCACAGGTAGCTGCCGCTGCAGCTGCCGTTGGAGCCGCTGGTCACGTCGTTGAGCGAGCTGGTGTGGGCGTAGGGGTAGGACGCCGGGGTGGTGCCGGAGGCCGGGGTGCCGGCCAGCGCGTAGACCGAGGCGATGATCGGCGACGAGGCGCTGGTGCCGCCGTAGACCTGCCAGCCGCTGGCGCCGTAGGAGTCGTAGACGGCCAGGCCGGTGGCCGGGTCGGCGACCGCGGAGACGTCGGCGATGGTGCGCTTGGAGCAGCCGGTGTCGGTCTGCCAGGTGGGCTTGGCGTCGTAGGACGAGCAGCCGGAGCCGGTGCCCTCGCTGCTGGAGGTGTTCCAGACCGACTCGGTCCAGCCGCGGGTGGTGCCGCTGGCGCGGCTGAGCGCGGTGCCGCCGACGGCGGTGACGTACTTCGACGCCGCCGGGTACTCCGCGCCGTAGCCCTCGTCACCGGAGCTGACGGTGATCGCGACGCCGGGGTGGTTGAAGTACGAGGTGTCGTACGACGTGTCCGAGGAGGACTCGCTGCCGCCGTAGCTGTTGGAGACGTACTTCGCGCCCAGCGACACCGCGGTGTTCACGGCGGTGCCCAGGTTGGTCATGCTCGCGCTGGTCGCCTCGACGAGCAGGATGTGGCACTGCGGGCAGACCGCGCTGACCATGTCGAGGTCGAGCGAGATCTCGCCGGCCCAGCCGGAGTCCGCGCTCGGCAGCGAGGTGGTGCTGCCGCTCTGGCCGACCTTCTTGAAGCAGCCGTTGGCCGTGGTGCAGGACGCCAGCCCGTACTGCGAGCGGTAGGTGGCGAGGTCCGCCTCGGCGTTGGGGTCGTCGTAGGCGTCGACGATCGCCACGGTCTGGCCGGAGCCGCCGCTCGGCAGCGCGTAGGCGCTGGCCAGGTCGGTGGGGCCGTAGCCGGACGGGGTGGCGTTCGGCGTGATGCCGAGGTGGTGCGCGACGTCGGTACGGGCCAGCCCCATGCACGACATCTGGCCGTCGGCCGGCGACGCGCACAGGTGCTGGACGTCCTTGCCCGCGGAGGGGCCGGTGGCGGCGGTGCCGTTGCTGTTCGCGGCGGCGGCCGTGGTGGTGGCGGGCGCCGCGGTGGCGGCGGTGGCGGCGTACATGCCGCCGGTCACGAGCGCGCCCGCGGCGAGGGCCGCGACGGCCGTGCGCCGGAAGGCCCGTCTGAACGGGCCGGTACTGAGCTGCAAGGAACTGCCCTCCATGGGGGGTGTATCGGGCGGACGAGGGCGGCCAGGGCGGATATGTCAAGAGCATGACAACGAACGCCGCGGCGTCGCCTCGACTTCAACGTGGCGCACGTTCACTGGTGGGGCGGAGGTGCGGGGGGTGCGTGGAACTCCGGCGGCCCGAGGGCCCTGGGTGGGGCGAGTGACGCGTGTACAACTCGTGGAACACATGGAGCATGTGTCAACTCGCGTTCACTGACACCCCGTTGAGTGGTGACCAGATGAAGGTAGTGAGGACTATCGTCAAGGAACTACCGGGTGTTGGTAAAGGATTGCTCTTGACTTGACCCCGGGGTGCCACGGGACCGGCACCCGGAGCCACCGGATCGCTTCCGCGGGACGATCTTTGGCGTATACGGTCGGGACTCATGGAGACGGAGGACGGACCGGTCGGCGACCTGGTCGCGCTGGGGCTGGCGCGCTACGAGGCCCGCGTCTACCTCGCCCTGGTCCGCCGCGAGTCCTACACCGCCGCGGAGGTCGCCCGCGAGGCGGACGTGCCCCGGCAGCGGGTCTACGACGTGCTCGACGCGCTGGTCAGGCGGCGGCTGGCGACCACCAGGCCCGGCCGGGTCGCCACCTTCTCCGCGGTCGCGCCCGAACTCGCCGTCGCCCGGCTGATGGCCCACCAGCGCGAGACGCTGGAACGGCTGGACCGGATGTCCTCCGCGCTCACCTCAGCGCTGCTGCCGGTGTGGACCGAGGGGCGCACCCAGACGGTGCCGATGGACTACGTGGAGATCCTGCGCGACCCGAAGTCCATCGCCGAGGCGTTCGCCGACATCCAGGCGCAGGCCCGGCACGAGCTGCTGAGCTTCTGCAAGCCGCCGTTCGTCTCCTCCCCGACCAACGCCACCGGCATCAAGGTCGTACGGCGGATGCGCCGCTCCGGCGGCACGGTCCGGGCGATCTACACCAACGAAGCGCTGGACGACCGCGAAGTGCTGGAGAACGTGCGGAGGTTCGGCGCCGCGGGCGAGGAGAGCCGGTTCGCGGCCGAGCTGCCGCTGAAGCTGGTGGTGGCCGACGCGTCGCTGGTGCTGTGCGACATGCCCGACCCGGTGGCCGGCACCGACGCGACCACCGCGCTCTACATCGAGCACCCCGCGCTCGCCGCGTGCCTGCGGATGGCCTTTCTCACGGTGTGGGAGAGCGCGCGGTCCGCGGCGACCGACCCGGCCTGACCGCCCCCGCCCGACCGCCCCGCCCGACCGCCCCGCGCGGCGCCACGCACCCGGCGGCCGGGCGCCAACGCCGGACGCGCCCAGGTCCGGGAGCTACAGTGACGGCGTGGCCGTGTTCCTGCTGGGCGTGGGTGCCGCCTGCTGCCTGGGTCTGGGATTCGTGTTGCAGCAGCGCGCGGCCGCCCGTGCCCCGCGGTCGGACATCCTGACCTTCCGGCTGCTGCTCGACCTGATCCGGATGCCCGACTGGCTGATGGGCGTCGGCTTCATGGTCGCCGGGCAGGTGCTCAGCGCCGTCGCGCTCACCCATGGCGAGGTCTCGCTCGTCGAGCCGCTCACCGCGACCAACCTGCTCTTCGCGATGGCGCTGTCGCGCTGGCTGACCCGGCAGCCCCTGGGGTGGAGCGGCTGGGGCGGGGTGGCGCTGCTCGCGCTCGGGGTGACCGCCTTCATCGTCGCCGGGCAGCCGCACGGCGGCGGGCACGTCGCGAGCGCGCTGCGGCACTGGCTGGTCTTCGGGATCGTGGCCGGGCTGGCGGTGCTGGTCACCCTCTACGCCAAGGGGTTGCAGCCGTCCTCGGAGGCCACCTTCCTCGCGCTCGCCGCCGGACTGATCTACGGGTTGCAGGACGCGCTCACCCGGATCTGCGGGTCCATCGCGGAGGACGACGGGGTCGCGCAGCTCCTGGTGAGCTGGCAGCCCTACGGTGTGCTCGTCATCGGGATCACCGGGATACTGCTGGTCCAGTCGGCGTTCGAGGCGGCGCCGCTGCGGATGTCGCTGCCCGCGCTCACCGCGGCGCAGCCGCTGGCCGGGATCGCGTGCGGGATCGGGTTCCTCGGGGACCAGATCCGGGTCACGCCGCTGGCGCTCGCCTTCCAGGCGGCCGGGCTGGCGGCGGTGGTCGTCGGGGTGCTGCTGCTCGGGCGGCACCCGGCGATGCCGCAGGGGCCGCAGCGACGCGAGCGCCGAGGCGCAACGCGGGTCGCGTAGCGGGCCGCCCGCCCCCGCCGCGCCGGGTTTCCGGCGGCGGGCCGGTTCGTGGGGCGGTCGCGCGGTACGGGCTCGGGCCGGTATTCGGGCTCACCGGTGGTGTCGGCTGGGCGCGCAGTTCCCCGCGCCCCTTCGGCTTCGCGCCGTTCTGGCTGGGTGGGGTTTCCGGCCGCGGGCCGGTTGGTGGCTGGGCGCGCAGTTCCCCGCGCCCCTGGGGTGCCGTTTGGTCAGGGGGTCCAGGTGAAGGTGGGGGTGCGGCCGGTGAGGAAGGCGGTGGCGCCCTCGTCGGTGTCGGGGGTGGTGGCGGCCTGGTGGGCCCAGTAGGCGGCGCGTTCGGGGGTGGGCGGGCCGGCGGCGAACTCCTTGGCCGCGGTCTGGGTGAGCCGGGAGCGGGTGGTCAGGGTGGCGGCGAAGGCGCGGACACGGGCGTCGAGGTGGTCGGCGTCGGGCAGCACCTCGTCGACCAGGCCGGTGCGCAGCGCCCGCTCGTCGTCGATCAGCTCGGCGGAGAACAGCAGGTACTTCGCGGTGGCGGGACCGGCGACGGCGACCAGGCGCCGGGTGGAGGAGGCGGCGTAGACGATGCCGAGCCGGGCCGGCGTCACCCCGAAGCGCGCCCCCCGCGCGGCGAACCGCAGGTCGCAGGCGACCGCCAGCTGGCAGCCGCCGCCGACGCAGAAGCCGCGGACCGCGGCCACCGTGGGCTTCGGGAAGGCGGCGAGGGCCTCCTCGGCGGCGAGCGCGGCCTCCTGCACCGCCTGCCGCCCCTCGGCGTCGGTCAGCTCGCCGATGTCGGCGCCCGCGCTGAACGCCTCGCCCTCGCCGGTGAGCACCAGCACCCGTACGCCGGGGTCGGCGGCGAGCCCGGCCAGCACCCGGGGCAGCGCCAGCCACATGCCGAGCGTCATGGCGTTGCGCCGGGCGGGGTTGCTGATCGCGACGGTGGCGACGCCGCCCTCGGTGCTCACCAGCAGGCCGGGGCCGAACCGGGACGTCATCTGCTATTCGCTCCTTCGATCGGTGCACATGCACCGACCAGGTGCAGCCGGTCGATCCTAACCACGCGTGTCGCCCCGGCCTCGACCGCCCCAACCACGCACCCGGCGGTCGGAAGGGGCGCCCCCGGCGATCCCCGCCGGTCCGACCCGGTCGGGAAACGCGCAAAGTCGCGGATTTGCGGTCTCCCGCATGTGCGGGTCGCAAGGGCGCGGACACTCGACGGGTGAGGTCGATTCTCCCGGTCCCCCCGGTGCGCCCGTTTTCCCCGGCGCGCGCGGCGGGCATGTCGGCAGGCCCTGTCGGACGAGGTCACGCGAAAGCGATGGTGGGTGCGGTCATGGAGGTCCGCGGGAGTGTCCCGCTCGGTCAGGCCCCGATCCCTGCTCCGGTGCCGGTGCCCCGGCCGTACGAGGGGGTCTGGCGGTTCACCGCCCCCACGGTCGACGCCTCGGTGCCCGAGGTGCGGCACGGCGTACGCGCGCTGGTGCGGGAACAGGGCGTCCCCATCGACGACGACATGCTCTTCGGCCTGCTGCTGATCGTCTCCGAGCTGGTCACCAACGCGGTGAAGCACGCCGCGGTGCTCTCCGCGGAGTTCGCGGTGGAGCTCGCGGTGGGGCCGGAGTGGATCAGGATCGCGGTGGAGGACAACCACCCGTACCGGCCGAAGGCGCTGGAGGCCGACCACGGGCGCACCGGCGGGCGCGGCCTGGTGCTGGTCAAGACGATCACCGACGAGGCGGGCGGCTCCTGCGACATCGCCAAGACCCCGACCGGCGGGAAGGTGGTCTGGGCCGCGCTCCCGCTGCGCGCGCCCCGGTACTGACCGCCACGGCAGCCGCAGGGCCGCAGGCCGGGCGGTGCAGGAACGGTACGGCAAGGGCGCGGCCGGGGACTCCCGGCCGCGCCCTTCCACGCGTCGCGGCGCCGCGCGGGGCGCCGTACGGCGGCTCTACCAGCCCGCGGCCGCCCCGGTCACCTCGCGGACGGCCGGCAGCGCCGCGTCCAGCACCGTCTGGAACCACGCCGAGAACGGGCCCTCCGTACGCAGCTTCGCCAGCTCCTCCGGGGTGACGAAGACGGTCTCGCCGATCTCCGCCGGGTCCGGCCGCAGCGGGGCGCGGACCACGCCGACGTAGAGGTGGTTGTACTCCTGCTCGACCAGGCCCGAGGCCGGGTCCGGGTGGTTGTAGCGGACGGTGCCCGCCTCGCGCATGAGCACGGGGGCGACGCCCAGCTCCTCGGCGGTGCGCCGGGCCGCGGCCACGAACGGCTGCTCGTCGGGGTAGGGGTGCCCGCAGCAGGTGTTGGACCACACGCCGGGGGAGTGGTACTTGCTCAGGGCCCGGCGCTGGAGCAGCAGCCGGCCCTCGTCGTCGAAGAGGAAGACCGAGAACGCCCGGTGCAGCCGGCCGGGTGCGAGGTGTGCCGACAGCTTCTCCGCCGTGCCGATGGTGACGCCGTCCTCGTCGACGAGTTCGAGCATGATCGGTTCTTCGACCCCGGTCGGGGCCGCCACGGGGGAGGGGGAGCCGGGTCGGGCGGTGGCAGGACTGGTGGGCATTTCCATCCTTCGCGTTCGACGACGAGTTCTTAGTCTGCCGCACGTCCGGCGCGCCGCCGCGCGCGCACCGCCCTGGCCGTACCGGCGTGCGGAAGGCCCGCGGGGGTCAGCCGGCGGTGGCGGGCGCCGCTGCCCGCCGGCGGGAGGCCGTCACGCTGAGGTGGAGGGCCGTCACCGGCACATGCCTGGTTCGTGCGCGGCGTGCCCGGCCGGTTCGAGCTGGAAGGTGCAGTGCGCCACGTCGAAGTGCGCGCCGAGGCAGCCCTGGAGGTCGTGCAGCATCTTCTCGTACCCCACCGCGTCCAGGACGTCCTGGCTGACCACCACGTGCGCGGACAGCACCGGCAGGCCCGAGGTGATGGTCCAGGCGTGCAGGTCGTGCAGCCCCTCGACGCCCGCCAGCCCCTCGATGTGGCGGCGCACCTGCCGCATGTCCACCCCGCGCGGCGCCGCCTCCAGCAGCACGTCCAGCGCCTCCCGCATCAGCTGCCAGGTGCGCGGCACGATCAGCACGCCGATCAGCAGCGAGGCCACCGCGTCGGCCTGCCGCCAGCCGCTGACCAGGTAGACCGCGGCGGCGGCCACCACCGCGAGCGACCCGAACGCGTCGGAGAGCACCTCCAGGAAGGCGGCGCGCACGTTGAGGCTCTCCTTCTGCCCGGCCATCAGCACCACCAGCGACACCGAGTTCGCCACCAGGCCGATCACACCGAAGACGATGGTCGGCCCGCCGTCGATGCCGTGCGGGGTGATCAGGCGGCGGATGCCCTCGTAGAAGATGAAGACGCCGACGGCGAGCAGCAGCAGGGCGTTGAGCCCGGCGGCCAGGATCTCCGCGCGGGCGTAGCCGAAGGTGCGGCGCTCGCTCGGCGGACGGGCCGCGACATGGACGGCGAGCAGCGCCATCGCCAGGCCGACCGCGTCGGTGGCCATGTGGCCCGCGTCGGCGAGCAGCGCGAGCGAGCCGGTGAGCAGGCTGCCGGCCACCTCGGTGGCCAGGACCAGCAGCGTGATCGACAGCGCGATCCGCAGCCGGCCGCGGTGCGCCCCGCCCGCGGTCGCCAGGCCGTGGCTGTGCCCGTGCCCGTGCCCGTGCCCATGACCGTGCCCGCGGCCCTGGGCCTGGCCGTCGCCGCCTGCGGCCCCCTGGCCCGGTCCGTGGTGGTGGCCGATCCCTGCCCCCATCGGCGGGGCCCCCTTCCGCATCTCCCGGTGTCCGCTGAACGCCCGCTCGCGTGGTCCGGCGGCCAGTCAACACCGGTTACCCACCGTGGGCAAGCCGATACTGGAGACCGTTGTCATGTGCGGTGACCTGCGGTGGTGAGGTGACCCTCAGCTGTCGCGGAGGGTCACCCGAAAGGGTGGCGGAAGGCGGGTCCGCCCCAATGTTGTGGCAGGCGACCGGAATCGAGGATGATGATCACACCGGACGGGCCAAGTTCAGGCGAACACGCAGTGAACGACTGCCGACCCGCATCCGATAACCTCGCCGTCGTGTTTCCGGCCCGCAGCCGCCCGCCGCGGCCACGTCGGTGCGCCTTCGTACGTATTCAGGGAGTGGGTTCCTCTGCCGACCGCAATTCTCACCGGCCCGCCCGCCGCCGGGACGCCGTCGCCGCTCGCGGACGACCTGCGGGCCCTGGGATTCCAGGTGGTCGAGGCCGACGGGCCGCAGGCCGTGGCCGCGCACGTCGCCGACGCGCCGCCCGCCGAGCGCGTCGCGGTCGTCGACCGCCGCTTCCGCGGCCACCGCCACGCCCTGCGCCTGGCGCTGACCGACCCCCGCTTCGACGCCGGCGCCGTGCCCGGCGCGCTCGCCGTGCAGGCCGCCGCCCGGCCCGCGCTGACCCGGGCGCTCGGCGCGCTGGCCGGCGAGGGCGCCGCAGGCCGCTCCGCAGCGCCCGGCGGCGCCACCGCCACCGTCGCCTCCGGCGCCGTCCTCGCCGACGCGCTCGCCGAGGAGCTCGGCCGCCAGGGCGCCGAACCGTACCGGCCCGAACTGGGCGTGCTGGTCGCCAGGGTGGCCCGCACCCCGCAGGAGCAGGCCGCCGCGGCCGACGCCGTCGCCGACGTCGACGAGGAAGCGGTCCGGCTGCGCAGCGCGGTCAAGTCCCGCGACGGCTTCTTCACCACCCACTTCATCAGCCCGTACTCCCGCTACATCGCGCGCTGGTGCGCCCGGCGCGGCCTGACCCCCAACCAGGTCACCACCGCCTCGCTGCTGGTCGCGCTGATCGCCGCCGGGTGCGCGGCCACCGGCACCCGCGCCGGCTACGTCGCCGCGGGCGTGCTGCTGCTCGCCTCGTTCGTCCTGGACTGCACCGACGGCCAGCTCGCCCGCTACTCGCTCCAGTACTCCACCCTCGGCGCCTGGCTCGACGCGACCTTCGACCGCGCCAAGGAGTACGCCTACTACGCGGGCCTGGCGCTGGGCGCGGCCCGCGGCGGCCACGACGACGTGTGGGCCCTCGCGCTGGGCGCGATGGTGCTCCAGACCTGCCGGCACGTCGTGGACTTCGCCTTCAACGAGGCCAACCACGACGCCGCCGCCAACACCAGCCCCACCGCCGCCCTGTCCGGGCGGCTGGACAGCGTCGGCTGGACGGTGTGGGTGCGCCGGATGATCGTGCTGCCGATCGGCGAGCGCTGGTTCCTCATCGCGGTCCTCACCGCCGCCACCACCCCCCGGATCACCTTCGTGGTGCTGCTGATCGGCTGCGGCCTGGCCGCCTGCTACACCACCGCCGGCCGGGTGCTGCGCTCCCTGACCAGGAAGGCCCAGCGCACCGACCGCGCCGCCCGGGCGCTCGCCGACCTCGCCGACAGCGGCCCGCTCGCCGAAGCGGTGGCGCGCGCCACCGCGCCGCTCGCGCGCCGGCTGCCCGCCGTCGCGCCGCCGCTGCTCGCCGCGATCGGCGCCGGCGCCCTGACCGCGACCGCGGCGCTGGCCGCCCGCGGCTCCTGGTGGGTCGTCGCGGCCGCCGCGCTCTACGTCGTGACCAGCGGGATATCCGTCGCCCGCCCGCTGAAGGGCGCGCTGGACTGGCTGGTCCCGCCGTTCTTCCGGGCCGGCGAGTACGGCGCCGTGCTGGCACTGGCGGCCGTCTCCGAGGTGAACGGGGCGTTGCCCGCCGCCTTCGGGCTGGTGGCCGCGGTCGCCTACCATCACTACGACACGGTGTACCGCATCCGCGGCGGCACCGGGGCCCCGCCCCGCGCACTGGTGCGGGCGGCGGGCGGCCACGAGGGCCGGGCGCTGCTGGTGGCCGTGCTGTCGGCGGCCCTGGTCGCGGGCGCGCACCGGCACGGCTTCACCGTCGCGCTGACGGTGCTCGCCGCCGTACTCGCGCTGCTGGTCCTCACCGAGAGCATCCGCTTCTGGGTGTCCTCGGGGGCACCCGCCGTACACGACGAGTCAGGAGAACCCACATGATCGGCCTGGTGCTGGCGGCAGGCGCAGGACGGCGCCTGCGGCCGTACACGGACACGCTGCCGAAGGCGCTGGTGCCGGTCGGGCCGGACGGCGCGGCGGACGGCCCCACCGTGCTCGACCTCACGCTGGGCAACTTCGCGGCGGTCGGCCTCACCCGCGCCGCGGTGGTCGTCGGCTACCGCAAGGAGGCGGTGTACGCCCGCAAGGAGGCCCTGGAGGCCCGCTACGGCGTCGAGCTGACCCTCATCGACAACGACAAGGCCGAGGAGTGGAACAACGCCTACTCCCTGTGGTGCGCGCGCGACGTGCTCCACGAGGGAGTGATTCTGGCCAACGGCGACACCGTCCACCCGGTCTCCGTCGAGCAGACCCTGCTGGCCGCCCGCGGTGACGGCCGCCGGGTCATCCTCGCGCTGGACACCGTCAAGAAGCTCGCCGACGAGGAGATGAAGGTCGTCGCCGAGCCCGGCCGCGGGGTGCGCCGGATCACCAAGCTGATGGACCCGGCCGAGGCCACCGGCGAGTACATCGGCGTCACCCTCATCGAGGCCGACGCCGCCGCCGACCTCGCCGACGCGCTCAAGGCCACCTACGAGCGCGACCCCGACCTGTACTACGAGGACGGCTACCAGGAAATGGTCCACCGCGGCCACACCCTGGACGTGGCGCCGGTCGGCGACATCCCCTGGGTCGAGATCGACAACCACGCCGACCTCGCCCGCGGACGGGAGATCGCGTGCCAGTACTGACCCGGCTGATCCCCTCGCCGGTCGTCGTCGACATCCGCGGCGGCGCCCTCGCCGACCTCTCCCAGCTCCTGGCCGACGAGCGGATCTCGCCGTCCGGCAAGATCGCCATAGCCGTCAGCGACGGCTCCGGCACCCGCCTGAGCGAGCGGCTGGCCCCCGAACTGCCGGGCGCCGCCTGGTTCCCGGTGGCCGGCGGCACCATCGACGCCGCCGTCAAGCTCGCCGACGCCATGCGCGGCGAGCGCTACGACGCGGTGGTCGCGCTGGGCGGCGGGAAGATCATCGACGCCGCGAAGTACGCCGCGGCCCGGGTCGGGCTGCCGCTGGTCGCGGTCGCCACCAACCTCTCGCACGACGGCATCTGCTCGCCGGTCTCCACCCTCGACAACGACAACGGCCGCGGCTCGTACGGCGTGCCCGGCCCGATCGCGGTCGTCATCGACCTGGACGTCATCCGCGAGGCCCCGGACCGCTACCTGCGGGCCGGCATCGGCGACGCGGTCTCCAACCTCTCCGCCCTCGCCGACTGGGAGCTGTCGCACCGCGAGACCGGCGAGCGGATCGACGGCCTGGCCGCGGCGATGGCGCGCGGCGCGGGCGAGGCGGTGCTGCGCCACCCCGGCACCGTCGCCGACGACGCCTTCCTCGTCACCCTCGCCGAGGGCCTGGTACTCACCGGCATCGCCATGTCCATCAGCGGCGACTCCCGGCCCTCCTCCGGCGCCTGCCACGAGATCAGCCACGCCTTCGACCTGCTCCACCCGCAGCGCGCCGCCGCGCACGGCGAGCAGGTCGGCATCGGCGCCGCCTTCGCGACCTACCTGCGCGGCGCCCGCGAGCAGTCCGCGCTGATCGCCGCCACCCTGCGCCGGCACGGACTGCCGGTGCTGTCCGAGGAGATCGGCTTCTCCGCGCAGGAGTTCGTCGAGGCGGTGCGCTACGCACCGCGGACCCGCCCCGGGCGCTACACGATTCTGGAACACCTCGACCTGTCCGCCACCGACATCAGGGACGCGTACGCCGACTATGCCAAAACCATCAGTAGCTGAGCTGCGCCCCGTCGTTCACCCGGCGGGCGTCAAGGACCGGCGCAGCGGCGAGCACTGGGCCGGCCGGCTGTACATGCGCGAGGTGTCGCTGCGCATCGACCGCCACCTGGTGAACACCCGCGTCACGCCCAACCAGCTGACCTACCTGATGACCGTGTGCGGCGCGCTCGCCGCACCGGCCCTGCTGGTGCCCGGCATAGCCGGCGCCGTGCTCGGCGTGGTCGCCGTCCAGCTCTACCTGCTGCTGGACTGCGTCGACGGCGAGATCGCCCGCTGGAAGAAGCAGTACTCGCTGGCCGGCGTCTACCTCGACCGGGTGGGCGCCTACCTGACGGACGCGGCCGTGCTGGTCGGCTTCGGCATGCGCGCCGCCGACATCTTCGGCAGCGGCCGGATCGACTGGCTGTGGGCGTTCCTCGGCACCCTGGCCGCGCTCGGCGCGGTGCTGATCAAGGCCGAGACCGACCTGGTCGGCGTGGCCCGGCACCAGACCGGGCGGCCGCCGGTCCAGGAGTCGGCCTCCGAGCTGCGCTCGTCCGGGATGGCGCTGGCCCGCCGTGCCGCGTCCGCGCTCCAGTTCCACCGCCTGGTGCTCGGCATCGAGGCGTCGCTGCTCATCCTGGTGCTGGCCGTGATCGACCAGGTCCGCGGCGACCTGTTCTTCACCCGGCTCGGCGTGGCGGTGCTGGCCGCCATCGCCCTGCTCCAGACCCTGCTCCACCTCGTCTCCGTCCTCGCGTCGAGCAGGCTGAAGTGACCGCCCCGCTGACGGTCGGCGCCGTCATCATCACCATGGGCACCCGCCCGGCCGAGCTCCAGGACCTGCTCGATTCCGTCGCCAAGCAGCAGGGCGCCCCGGTGGAGGTGGCGCTCGTCGGCAACGGCTCGCCGCTGCCGGTGATGGAGCGCGAGCACCTGCGCACCGCCGAGCTGCCGGAGAACCTCGGCATCCCCGGCGGCCGCAACGTCGGCGTCGAGCTGTTCGGCCCCGGCGGCCGCGACGTGGACATCGTGATGTACCTCGACGACGACGGCCTGCTGCCCGGCGACGACACCGCCGAGCTGGTCCGCAGGGCCTTCGAGCAGGACCCCGAGCTGGGCATCATCAGCTTCCGGATCGCCGACCCGCAGACCGGTGAGACCCAGCGCCGGCACGTGCCGCGGCTGCGCGCGTCCGACCCGATGCGCAACTCCCGGGTCACCACCTTCCTCGGCGGTGCCAGCGCGGTGCGCACCGAGGTGCTCCGGCAGGTCGGCGGGCTGCCCGAGCAGTTCTTCTACGCGCACGAGGAGACGGATCTGGCCTGGCGGGCGCTGGACGCCGGCTGGATGATCGACTACCGCTCCGACCTGGTGCTGCTGCACCCGGCCACCTCGCCGGCCCGGCACGCGGTCTACCACCGGCTGGTGGCCAGAAACCGCGTGTGGCTGGCCCGGCGCAACTTGCCCTGGCCCCTGGTGCCGGTGTATCTCGGCGTATGGATGGCGCTCACCTTGGTGCGCAGGCCGTCGGGCAGCGCCTTGCGCGCGTGGTTCGGCGGCTTCCGGGAGGGTTGGGCCACTTCGTGCGGACCCCGGCGCCCGATGCGCTGGCGTACGGTGTGGCGGTTGACCCGGCTGGGCCGACCCCCGATCATCTGACAAGCTCGGATCTGAGAGCATCAGGCGCAGTCGGGAACCCCCTGCACCCGGCGCGCATCTTGAGGACGAAAGTGTCAACTGTGAGTGATACAACGCACAATGGCGCGGTCGCCGTCGGCGCCTCGCCGGTGCCCTCGGCCTTCGACGACGGCCTCAGCGCCGCCGAACTCGCCGCCAAGTACGGTCTGTCGGTCAGTGGTGCTCGGCCGGGGTTGTTGGCCTACACGCGGCAGTTGTGGGGTCGGCGACATTTCATCAACGAGTTCGCGAAA